>NZ_DATMRV010000018.1:0-13581 GCF_035565795.1 Pseudorhodoplanes sp. | reverse complement strand
AAAGATCCCCCGAGCGCGGCGACCGATCAGGGCGCGATGTTCCTCGTGCATCCAGCCTTGCGCGATCTCTATCCGCCATCGCGCCGGGTGGCGCTGCCGACGCGCTATACGATGTGCGGTGGCCCCGCGCTGATTGCGGCGTTCGACTACATGGCCGACGAGATCACGCGGCTGCCGAAGCGCTGACGCTGACCTACACGAACGCGACTTCGTCCGCCTTGCTCAGAACGTCAGGACCGCCGATCGCGGAGACATGGCCCGCATCGAGGCGCACGATCACGTTGGCGATGCGCTTGAGCTCGCGCGCATAGTGACTGACATAGACCATCGGAATCCTGGCCTCGTCACGCAACTTGACGAGATAGGGCATGATCTCGCTCTTTCGCGCGGGGTCGAGCGAGGCAAGCGGTTCGTCCAGCAGAAGCAGCCGAGGCTTCAGCATCAGTGCGCGGCCGATCGCGACGCGCTGGCGTTCCCCGCCGGACAGTTTGCCCGGCCGGCGCCCGAGCAGTGGCTCGATATCCAGCATCGCAAGAATGCGCGCGAATTCGGCGCTATCATGTGGCAACCCGGCCATCCAGCGCCCGTAGTCCAGGTTTCGCGCCACCGTCATATGCGGAAACAGGCGACCTTCCTGAAACACATAGCCGATGCGACGCTTATGTGCGGGCACGTCGATGCGCCGGTCATGATCGAACAGCACCTGGTCGCCGAGCGCGAGACGCCCCGCATCCGGCCGCACCAGCCCCGCGATCATGTTGACCAGCGTCGTCTTGCCGGCCCCGGAGGGTCCGAACAGGCCGGTCACCGGACCCTCGCTGTCGAATGCAACGCACAAGGCGAGATCACCGACAGCCTTACGAAGATCGACATGCAGCATCGTCAATCTCCGTGCAGCTTGCGCGAGGCTCTACGCGCGAAGAATTCCGAGGCGAGCAGCGCCGCCATGGCGATCACGATGGCAACAATCACGAGCCGCAAGGCCGCCGCGTCACCCGCCGGCGTCTGCGTATAGGTATAGATCGCCGCCGATATCGTCTGCGTTTCGCCCGGGATGTTCGACACGAAGGTGATGGTGGCTCCGAATTCGCCCAGCGCCTTGGCAAAGCAGAGCAGCGTGCCCGCAATAATGCCCGGCATGGCGAGCGGCAGCGTCACCGTGACGAAACGCCAGAACGCATTGGCGCCGAGCGTGGATGCGGCGTCTTCCAGCTTGCGATCGATCGCTTCGAAGGAAATGCGGATTGGCCGCACCAGCAGCGGAAACGCCATGATCCCGCAGGCCAGCGCCGCACCGGTCCACCGAAACGAGAACACGGTCCCAAAGGTCTCGTAGAGAAAACTGCCGATCGGCCCGCGACGCCCGAAAGAGATCAGCAGCAGATAGCCGGTCACGACCGGCGGCAGTACCAGCGGCAGCACGATCAGCCCGTCGAGCAGCGCCTTTCCCGGAAAATGCTTGCGCGCCAGCACCCAGGCGGCGGCGATGCCGATCGGCAGGGAGACCGCCGTTGCGACCAGGGCGATCCGGAGCGAGAGCCGGATCGCCGTCCATTCTTCGGGTGTCAGTTCGAGCACGCGAACGGCTTGTCAGCTGGCTTCGTCAGGTTGCGGGTTTGGTCGTAAAAACGGTGAAGCCGTATTTCTCGAAGATGTCGCGCGCCGTCTTGCTGCGCAGGAATTCGAGATAGCTGGTCACTTCGGGCTTGGCGTTTTCGGTCGCTGCTACCGGATATACGATCGTAGGATGCGAGCCCTCCGGGAAAGCGCCGATGATCTTCACGCCGGGTTCGACCTTCGCATCCGTCTCGTAGACGATACCGAGCGCCGCTTCGCCGCGCGAGACGAGAACGAGCGCTGCCCGCACATTGTCGGTCATCGCGAATTTCGGCTCCGCGGCGGCCCATGAACCGAGCTTCTCCAGTGCTGCTTTCGCATAGAGTCCGACAGGGACCGCCTTCACGTCGCCGGTCGCGATGCGGCCGTCACCGGCGAGTTTGGCGAGATCGAAACCCTGAGCGATCGTGACATTGCCGATCTTGGAGTCCTTCGGCGCGATCAGTACCAGCTTGTTCCCGAGCAGGCTGACACGGGTTCCCGGCTTGATGGCCTTCTTCCTGTCGAGATAGTCCATCCAGTTCAGGTCTGCCGACATGAAGATGTCGGCCGGCGCGCCGCCCTCGATCTGCTTCGCCAGAGCGGAGCTTGCAGCATAGCTCGACATGACCTTGACACCGGTTGCCTTGGTGTAGGCGCCATTCACATCGTCCAGCGCATTCTTCATCGAGGCGGCGGCGAAGACCGTCAGGGATTTGTCCTGCGCGGAAGCGGCGTGCGGCGCCAGCCACAGGGTGGCGGCCAGCAGGGCGAGCTTCGTGGTGAAGGTTCGTCTCAGCATGGCGGTTCTCCAAGGATGCCGCCCCGGCGCATGGCATGCGCCATGCCGGGAAATGGCAACGCGGACGTTTTCAGGTGCGATAAGGGTCGGGAACCGCCGTTCCGTCATCGCCGGGGCACGCGCGCAGCGCAAATCCGGATCGCGGACGGACTTTAGCAAGCCTGTGGTATTTGCCAAGATCACATCAGCGCGCCCCGCTTCATAAGAATGCCAGAGGACATGCATGACCGCGCCTGCACAGATCGACGGCGAGTATGACTACATCATCGTTGGCGCGGGCTCGGCCGGTTGCGTGCTGGCCAACAGGCTTTCGGCTGATCCGGGCAAGCGTGTCCTGTTGCTGGAGGCCGGCGGCCGCGACAACTGGATCTGGTTTCACATCCCGGTCGGTTATCTGTTCGCGATCGGCAATCCGCGTTCGGACTGGATGTTTCGCACCGAATCTGTGCCCGGATTGAACGGCCGTTCGCTGGCCTATCCGCGCGGCAAGGTGCTGGGTGGTTCGTCCGCGATCAATGCGATGATCTACATGCGCGGTCAGGCCGGCGATTACGACCACTGGCGTCAGCTCGGCCTCAACGGTTGGGGCTGGGATGATGTGAAGCCGCTGTTCCGCAAGCAGCTCGATCATTTTCTCGGCCAGAGCGAACATCACGGTGCGGGTGGCGAATGGCGCGTGGAATATCCGAGGCTGCGCTGGGACATCACGGATGCATTTCGCGAGGCAGCGGCGCAGGCCGGCATTCCGAAATGCGAGGACTTCAACACCGGCAACAACGAGGGCTGCGGCTATTTCCACGTCAACCAGAAGACGGGACGGCGCTGGTCGTCCGCACGCGGCTTTCTGAAACCGGTCATGAGCCGGCAGAACCTTCGCGTCGAAACCGGATGTCTCGTCGAGAAAATCGAGTTCGATGGCAAGCGCGCGACCGGCGTCCGCTTTCGTCAGAATGGCGAAAGCAAGCTCGCGCGCTGCAGTGGTGAAGTGATCCTGTCGGCTGGCGCGATCGGTTCGGTGCAGGTGCTGCTTCTCTCCGGTGTCGGGCCCGCTGCGCAACTGGCCGAGCACGGCGTTGCCCCGGTGCTTGAAAAGCCCGGCGTCGGTGAGAACCTGCAGGATCATCTGCAGCTGCGGCTGATCCACAAGGTCAGCGGCGTCACGACATTGAACGAGACTTACAAGTCGCTGTTCAGGCGCGGCATGATGGGCCTCGATTATGCGCTTCGGCGTCGCGGGCCGCTCACCATGGCGCCATCGCAGCTGGGCGCCTTCACGCGATCGAGCCCGCGCTACGATCGTCCGAACATTCAGTTTCATGTGCAGCCGCTGTCGCTCGACAAGTTCGGCGATCCCCTGCACGACTTTCCGGCCTTCACCACCAGCGTCGCAAATCTGCGGCCGTCGAGCCGCGGCTATATCCGGCTCCGCGGGACCGACCCGGCGGACAAGCCGGTGATCCAGCCGAACTATCTGTCGACCGATGAGGATCGACAGGTGGCCGTGGATTCGATCCGGGTCGCCCGCAACATCATCGCGCAGCCGGCGCTGCAGGCTTACAAGCCGGTCGAGTATCTTCCCGGCGAACAACTGCGCAATGACGATGAGGCGGGACTGGCGAAAGCTGCAGGCGATATCGGGACCACGATTTTCCATCCGGTCGGTACCGCGAAGATGGGGCGGCCTGACGATCCGATGGCCGTGGTCGACGAGCGGCTGCGGCTGATCGGCCTCGACAATGTCCGGGTGATCGATGCGTCGGTGATGCCGACGATTACCTCCGGAAACACCAATTCACCGACCATGATGATCGCGGAGAAGGGCGCGATGATGGTGCGGGACGATGGCCGGGCATAAGTGCCAAGTCGAAACCGCCGGCGTGATGCCCTTGTGCCGGCTATGACGGAACCCCGCCCAACCATTTCCTAACATTCGACGGATAGGTCTTCGTCATGCATACCCTTTTCACGCGTATCCGCAACATCATCGCCGACCCGCGTTCGGAATGGCCGCTGATCGCCACCGAGCCGGGCGATCCGATGCGCCTGTTCGTCGGCTATGTCGCAGTGCTGGCGGCGATCCCGGCGATCTGCGGCCTTATCGGCTCGAGCCTCGTCGGCGTTTCCGTATCGATTGGCCGTGTGCACGATTCCCTGCCGTTCGGTCTGGTACGCGCCCTGATCAGCTACCTGTTCAGTTTCGTGATCGTGTATCTGACCGCATTGGTGATCGATGTCATGGCGCCGCTGTTCCAGACGCAGCGCAATTTCACCAATGCTCTGAAGCTCGCGGTCTATTCGTTCACGCCGGTCTGGCTGATCGGCGTCGTGCTGATGGTGCCGGGCTTGCGCTTTCTGTCGATCCTCGGGCTCTACGCGATCCGGCTGATCTGGACCGGGCTGCCGCCGCTAATGGGAACGCCGCGCGCGAAGATCCTGCCCTATGCGATCTCGATCATCGTGGCGGCCTTCGGAATCGTCATTGCAATGTCCGTGATCCAGGCCGCGGTCACTACGTTGCCATTCCGGGGCTCGGGCGCCGGCTGATTCACGGCAGCGCCCGCAGATAGCGGATCGGCCTGCCGGCGGTCAGCCCTTGCGCCGCAGCGATGATCGCATTCGCGTCGATCCCGTAATGTCGGTAGAGATCGGGCAGTGAGCCCGTCTGCCCGAAATGTTCAACACCGAGGCCGCGTGTTCGGTGGCCATGCACGCCGCCGAGCCATGACAGCGTGGCGGGATGTCCGTCCAGCACCGTGACCAGGCCGCAATGCGCCGGCACGTCGTCCAGCAGCCGTTCGATGTGCGACCGGGCATGTACAAGGCCGTGCTCGCGTGCGCGCTGCGCCGCTGTCCAGCCTGCATTCAGGCGATCGGCGGACGTGACCGCGAGCAGACCGACATCGCGGCGGTCTTCGCCCATCAGGCCGACAGCTTCGATCGCTTCGGGCGCGATCGCGCCGGTATAGGCGACGACCACCTGCGCATTCGGGCCGGGCTTTCGCAGCCAGTAGGCTCCGTCAATGATGCCTTGCTGAAGTTCGTCGCTCATTGCGCGCTGCGGCTGTTCGACCGGCCGCGTCGAGAGACGCAGATAGATCGAGCCGCCGGTCTCGTCGCGCAGCCAGTTTCTCTCTGACGGCGTCGCATCGCCGTCCTTCTGGATGTAATCCAGCGCAAAGCGCAGGATCACCGCGAGCTCGTCCACGAAGGCCGGTTCGAACGAGGCCAGACCGTCCTGCGCCATGCCGATCAACGGCTGCGCGATCGATTGATGCGCGCCGCCTTCGGGTGCGAGCGTGATGCCCGATGGCGTCGCCACGACGATGAAACGCGCATCCTGATAGCAGGCATAGTTCAGCGCATCGAGACCGCGCGCGATGAACGGATCGTACAGCGTGCCGATTGGCAGCAGCCGCTCGCCCTCGATCGCATGCGACAGTCCGAGCGCGGACAGGAGGATGAACAGATTCATCTCCGCGATGCCGAGTTCGATATGCTGGCCGCCCGGCGAAAATTCCCATGCGAAGGTCGACGGGATGCGTTCGTTGCGGAATGTGTCGAGCGAAGCCGAACGCGCGAACAGGCCGCGCCGGTTCACCCACGCGCCGAGATTGGTCGAGACCGTGACGTCGGGCGACGTCGTGACGATCCGCGAGGCATACGCCTCCTTCGACTTGGCGATCTCGTTCATCAGCGCGCCGAAGCCGGTCTGGGTCGAGGTGACCGCCTGCGCCGGCACCGACAGCGTCGCCGGAATGTCGATGCGTGGCGCCTTTGCGGCGGGCTTGCGCTGCGCGAACGGGACTTTGTCGAGGAAGCCCTGCAGCGTTTCCTGCGGCAGCGTCAGGCCCTCGAATTTGTCCCATTCGTGCCCGGGCCGCACATGGTTCTGCGTGCGGAAGGTTTCCATCTGCGCCGGCGTCATCAGTCCGGCGTGATTGTCCTTGTGGCCGGCCATCGGCAGGCCGAAGCCCTTCACGGTGTAGCAGATGAAGCAGACCGGCCGATCATGCTTGATGCTCTGGAACGCCTTGATCAGCGCCGGCAGATCGTGACCGCCGAGATTGTTCATCAGGCGCGCCAGTTCTTCGTCCGAACGCTTCTCGATCAGCGCCGTCACCGGTCCCTGATCGCCGATCTCGTCAAGCAGGCGCTTGCGCCACGCCGCACCGCCCTGAAACACCAGTGCCGAATAGAGCGGGTTCGGGCACGCATCGATCCAGGCGCGCAGCTTGTCGCCGCCGGGCTCGCGGAACGCGGCCTCCTGCAGCGAGCCGTATTTCACGATCACGACCTCCCAGCCGAAATTCGTGAACAACTGCTCGTAGCGCTCCCACAAGCCTTCGCGGACGACGGCATCGAGACTTTGCCGGTTGTAATCGACGATCCACCAGCAATTGCGCAGCGACTGCTTCCAGCCTTCCAGCAGTGCCTCGAAGATATTGCCCTCGTCGAGTTCGGCATCGCCGACCAGCGCGATCATGCGCCCTTCGGGCTTGTCCTTCGCGAGGCCGTGCGCGTGCACATAGTCCTGCACGATCGACGAGAACAGGGTCTGCGCCACACCAAGGCCGACCGAGCCTGTCGAGAAATCGACATCGTCGATATCCTTGGTGCGCGAGGGATAGCTTTGCGCGCCCTTGTAGCCGCGGAAATTCTCCAGCTTCTCGCGCGTCTGCTTGCCGAGCAGATACTGGATCGCGTGAAAGATCGGCGAAGCATGCGGCTTGACGGCCACGCGATCCTGCGGACGCAGGATGTCGAAATAGAGCGCGGTCATGATGGTCGCGAGCGAGGCGGACGACGCCTGGTGTCCGCCGACTTTCAGCCCGTCGACATTCTCACGCAGGTGGTTTGCGTTGTGGATCGTCCAGCTCGCAAGCCACAGCACCTTCTTTTCGAGTTCGGACAGGACCTCGATCCGAGATGACTGCATGATGCGCTCCTCCTTGCGCGTGACGGCGATCCTTTGAGGTGCCGGAACAGCATCGGTGTCCCACAGTGGCGGTGGCAAGGGCATCCAATCTGAGCTATCATTTGGTTCGTGATTGAAAGAATTAGCCAATAAATGAGCTAAGATAAGTGGAATCCGCCAGTATGCAGCTTGATGCCATCGACCGGAAAATCCTCGCCTTGTTGCAGGAGGACGGCCGGATGAGCCTTGCGACGCTCGCCGAGAAGGTCGGGCTGTCGCCGTCGCCCTGCCTGCGCCGCGTGCGGCTCATGGAGAAGGCGGGCATCATTGCGCGTTACGTCGCGGTGCTGAGCCAGCAGACGGTCGGGCTGCCGGTCAGCGTGTTCGTGTCGATCAAGCTGGAGAGTCAGCGCGAAGAAGCGCTCGCCAAGTTCGGCAAGGCGATCGTGCGCTGGCCGGAAGTGCTGGAATGCTATCTGATGACCGGGCCGCGCGATTATCTTCTTCGCGTGGTGGTCGCCGACCTCAGTGCCTATGAGCAATTCCTGAAAGCAAAGCTGACGCGGCTCGATGGAATCGCGTCCATCGAATCGAGCTTTGCGCTCGAGCAGGTGAAATACACCAACGTGTTGCCGATCTGAGCGGTTAGCCCTTGTTGCGCAACACAAGGCAGGCGCCGCCCGCCTTGCGAAGCGAGTTGCAAAGCTCGTTGGCGGCGGCGCGCGTGTCGGTTCCGATGCGCACCTGATAGAACACCGCGCGTCCGCGCGTGCGCAGAACCGACGACTGGATGCCAGGGTCCTTGCCTGCCAGCACGGTCTCGAACCGCTTGAGCGCGCGCGCATACATCGCCATGGCGCGATCACGCGAGAAGCCGGCGCCAAGCTGAACGCCCCAGGGCTGGCCGAGCGAATGCACGACGCGCTGGGTCAATTGTTCGAGGAACGGACTCGGCGATCGCTTGAGCAGCGCCATCAATTCGCCGCATCCCGGCTCGTGTTTCTGTTCCTGCTTCGGCTTTTCTTTCCCTTCGTTCGCCTTGGTGCGTTCGGCGGCCCAATCGTCGACCGTCATGCCGGTGATCGCGGATACGTAATTGCGCGTCTCGCCCGGCATCGCGCCGGTGCCCGCCAGCCATTCGCGAACGCGGCGCGGCCCGGCATTGTAGGCCGCCGCGGCGAGGCCGAGATTGCCGAATTGCAGCCAGAGCTCCTTGAGGAATTCAGCGGATTTCGGCAGCGCCTGGACGGGATCGAAGGGATCGAGCAGCCCACGCTCTGCCGCCGTGCCCGGCATGAACTGCGCCATGCCCTGAGCGCGCTTGCCGCTGCGTGTCATTGGCCCGACGGCGTCGGCGCGAAACCGGCTTTCCTGCCAGATGACGCGCGCGAAGAACTCGACCGGAATGCCGTGGTCGCGCGCCGCCGATTCGATCATCAGGCAGATGGAGTCGTCAGGCGCAGACGCGCGCGCCACGGAAAACGGTGCGAATGCCAGGGCGATGGCACCCGCAGCCACAGCAATCCTGCATGCGCTTCGACGACAGACGCCCGGCACTGTACTGATCCTGTCACCATGAGACGCTCGGCGGGTCGAGCCGCACCTCGTGAAATGCAGGGATTACAGAACTAGAAAGTGCTCTTCAGCTTAAGATGGTCCATGCGGTTAATCGACTGTACGTCGACGTGCTCATCCTTGCCATCGCGTACGATATCGAGCGGCACCGTGATGCCGGCCGCGCCGAGCGACCAGAGCTTGCGGTAGAATTCCGGCAAGGTCTTTGTTGCCGTTCCGCCGATATTGGCGATCACGTCGCCCTTGCGCAGTCCTGCTTTCTCGGCGGGCGAACCTGTGGTCACGCGCGTCACGACGAGACCGCGTTCGGTGGGTTGGGTGTTCAGGCCGATCCAGGGCTTGGGCGTGCCTCCCACCGCCCCATTGGCGATCAGGTCGCCGAGTATGGGTTTGAGCAGGTCGGTCGGGATGTAGAGGTTCCCCGCGCCGCCGCCGTCACCCGTCGCGTCGCCGACGATCAGCGAACCGACCCCGACGAGCTTGCCGTCGCGTGTGATTAGTGCCGCGCCGCTCCAGTGCGAATGCGCGGGCGCGGTATAGATCGCACCATCAATGAGATATTCCCAGGTTCCCGCAAATTCGCGGCGCGAGACGACCCGCGCCGGCGCGATACCGTCGCGTCCTCCGAAACTTGCCGCCAGCACCGGATCGCCGACCTTCAGCTCTTTTGAACTGCCGAACAGCATTGGCCGGACCTTGAGCGGCGCTACTGCCTTCAAAAGACCGAAACCGGTATCGTGATCATAGCCGACAATCGTTGCCGGTATCGCGCGACCATCGTTGGTGATGGCTTCGGCGGCATGCGCCTCCACCATCAGATAGCCGATCGTCAGGATGAGCCCGTCATCGTCGATCACAATGCCGGAGCCGTCGCGCTCCTGGCCGAGATTGTCGACGGTGCGGCCATCAGGGTTGATGTAGGTCTTGATCCGAACCACGGACGACAGGAGATCATCCGTCGCAGCCTTGGCGCCGTCACTCTGCGCGAAGGCGGAACCGGACGCGGTTGCAAGCAACAGAACCGAGACCAGCAACAGCACCACGCGCATCGGCAGTGACGTTCGCATCAAGGCCTCCATTTGGCTCACCCGTCTCGCAACTCTGATCGAATCAGGATTGCAAGACAGATGCCAATTATAGAGGCACGAGTCGGTCCGAGAACAAGGGGCGCGGGGCATGCTACGGCCGGTTTGGCTGGTTTGCGGCCGACTTATCCGTCAAAACTGTGTCACCGGGAGCACGACCTGGTCGCGCGCCCGGATCGATTCAGCTCGCGGTTCCTGCCTGGCATGGCAGCAGAAAAATTTGTTCAATCATCGGAATGTGAACGGGCATCCGGAATAGCGCCCGATGTCCGGGTTTCGCTGGGCATGAGTTCATCGCAACTCATGCCAGGAGGATTTTTGCCCAGGAGGATTGTCCATGCGTACGAGTCTCATCCTCGCAGCAGGCATCGCGATCGGAGTTTCAACCGCGTTCGCACAGGTCCCGCCTACGAAGATCGGCGACAGCGCGAAAGGCAAGGTGCTGACCGATCAGAAGGGCATGACGCTTTATATTTTCGACAGGGACTCCGACGGAAAGTCGGCCTGCAACGGTCCGTGCGCCACCAACTGGCCACCACTGATGGCGCCCAATGATGCCAAAACCGACGGTTCCTACACCGTCATCAGGCGCGACGATGGCAGCGCTCAATGGGCTTACAAGGGCAAGCCACTCTATGGCTGGGTCAAGGATGCAAAGCCCGGCGACGTTACCGGAGACGGCGTGAACAACGTCTGGCACATCGCGGCGCCCTGAATTCGAATGACATGCGCGGGTCTTGCCCGCGCATGTCGAAACAAGCAAGCGCATCTCGCAGGAAGATGGATGGCCGGGCCAACCCCGGCCATGATGCAAGTGGCTATTCCAGTCCCGTCGGGACGTTCTTCTGTTCGCTCTGCAGTTTCATCCCTGAGAGATTTGCCATCGTTTCCATCAGGGTGGCGAAGTCCTTCTCCAGATAGGCCTCCGGATCCTTCTGCAGGATCGCATTGCCGATATGCCCCTGCAGCATCTCGCGCGTTGCCGCCGTGGTCGGCATGGGCACCTTCCACTCACGACCAAGCTCGAGCCCGAGATCGAGATCCTTCAGCAGAAGCTCCGGCGTAAACGTCGTGGTCCAGTCGAGATTGACGAGCGCGGGTGACTTGTAGCGCGTGAACATCGAACCCATGACGCTGTTGCTCATGAAGCGCAGGAACGCTTCGCGCGGTACGCCCATCTTGTTCGCGAGGAGCGTGATTTCGATCAGGTTCTGAATCACGACGCCCAGCATCACGTTGTGCGCGATCTTGCAGATACGGGCGAGTTCGCCATCGCCGACATAGGACACGCCGTTCGGCGCAAACTTGACGATCATGTCCTCGACCTTGCGGAAGGCCGCTTCAGGACCCGAGGCGACAGCGGAAAGCTTGCCGGCCTTGATCACCTTTGCATTGCCGGAGACCGGGCACGCAACGAATTCGGAACCAAGCGCCTTAAGCTGTTCGCGGATTTCTGCGGAATCGTCGACCGCGATGGTCGAGCAGTCGACCACGATCTTCGGCATCTTGCCCTTGCCGTTCGGCGCGACGCCGTTCGGACCGAAATAGACTTCCTTCACGTCCTTGCCGGCGGACACGATGGAGAACAGCACGTCGACATTGTTCAAGTCCGACAGCTTGTCGACAACCTTGCCGCCGATCTTGGTCAGTGGTTCGGCCTTGGCCTTCGTCCGGTTCCAGATCGAGACATCGTAGCCGGACTTCAACAGCCATTCGGCCATCGCGTAGCCCATGCGGCCCATGCCGATCCAGCCGATCTTGGTCGTATTCGCCATTCGTTTCCTCCCGCGGCGTTTGTGGCCAATCTGGTAACACACGAGCCATCCGCCGCAAGGTCTTCGCAAGTCTACCGACCGCACCTATGATCGGACAGCGGAGGTCCCATGCCGGCTATTGTTTCACTGGAAGAAGCTCTTTCTCCGATCGCCGATGGCTGCCTGCTTGCAGTACCGCGTGAGCAGGCTGGCGTGGCGATGGAAGCCACGCGGGCGCTCATTCGCCGCAATGTGAAAAATCTTCACCTGGTGGCGCTGCCAGCTTCAACGCTTCAGGCCGATATGCTGATCGGCGCCGGGTGCGTGGAGACGCTGGAGACGTCGGCGGTGAGCCTCGGCGAGCTTGGTCTCGCGCCCCGCTTTACCGCCGCGATGACCGCCGGGACATTGCGTATGAAGGATGCGACCTGCCCCGCGATCTATGCCGCGCTGGAGGCTGGAGAGAAGGGAAATCCGTTCATGCCTCTGCGCGGTCTGATCGGTTCCGACTTGATGAAAATTCGCAGTGACTGGCGGGTGATCGACAATCCCTTCGGAAACGACGACCCGATTGTGCTGCTGCCGGCGATCCGGCCGGATGTTGCGCTGTTTCATGCGCCGATGGCGGACCGGAACGGCAATGTCTGGATCGGACGACAGCGCGATCTCGGTACGCTTGCACATGCGTCGCGCAAGACCGTCGTGACGGTGGAACGCATTCACGACGGCGATCTGCTGGACGATCCGGTGCTCGCCGCCGGCGTGCTGCCCGGCTTCTATGTCGAGGCGGTCGCGGTAGTGGAGAACGGCGCATGGCCGCTGTCGCTGCCGGATTATTATCCGGTCGATGTCGCGCATCTTGCCGAGTATGCGCGGCTTGCGAAAACCGCTGATGGCTTCGCGCGCTATTGCGACGCGTATGTGCATGGGAAGCAGGCGGCGTAGCGATTGGTCATGACATTCCAGCCCGAAGAACTTCTGATCGCGAGTGTCGCCGACCTGATCGGCGATGTCCGGCACATCGCCGTAGGCAATGCGTCACCGATTCCGGCAGCGGCGGCGCTGCTCTGCCGCGCGCGGGGGAGCGGGCGGCCCTATGTGTCGCTGCTGCAGAGCCGCAAGCATAACTTCTTCACCGACGGCGGCGTCGAACTGTTCGACTGCGCTGGGCAGGGGCGCATGGATGTGTTCTTCCTGTCCGGTGGCGAGATCGACGGCGAGGGCAACATCAATCTCGTCGGTATCGGCGATCACGATAGGCCGCGGGTTCGCTTCCCCGGTTCGTTCGGTTCGGCCTATCTCTATTTCGTCGTGCCGAAGGTGATCCTGTTCCGCACCGAGCATTCGCGCCGCACGCTGGTGCCGAAGGTCGATTTCGTCAGCGCGCCCGGCGTCAGCCAGCCGAATGTCCATCGCAATGGCGGGCCGGTCGCGCTGATTACCAATCGCTGCCTGTTCGCGTTCGACAAGGAGCGGCGCCGCTTTCGCCTGCAAAGCGTGCATCCGGGGCATACGGTCGATGAGATCGTGGAGCATACCGGCTTCGACTTCGACATGCCGGATCACGTGCCGGAAACGCCGGCGCCCGATGCTCAGACGTTGCGCGTGATGCGCGAGACCGTCGCGCCCGAACTGGCGGAGGTCTACCCGCAATTCGCGGAAAAGATTTTCGGCGTTACCGCGAACGCCGCGAAGGCTGTCCCCACGTAAGCAGCGTCAATTTGCGAATATTGCCGCCGCATGTTTCTCTTGATTGCTGCAACGACAACAAATTTCAAGGGACGAAATGCCGGTAGAACCTGTTGAAGTGGCTGTCATCGGCACCGGATGGTGCGGCGGCATTCGTGCAGAAAC
>NZ_DATMRV010000017.1:0-27326 GCF_035565795.1 Pseudorhodoplanes sp. | reverse complement strand
TCTTTGCGAGGTGCAGCAAGCGTAGCCCGGATGAGCGCAGCGAAATCCGGGGCTGGCGGCCCCGCATTGCGCTTCGCTCCATGCGGGCTACGGGGCATCACCTGTCCAGGAGCCGCAAATGAAAGCTGATGATGTGTCACTCGATTCCCGCCTGCGCGGGAATGAGCGGAGGAAAAGAGCGCGACGTGAAAGCGCCGGAGCCGCAGTTGTGGAGAATGACGAAACCCTACCTGAGCAGCGTTACGCTGTCAAGGACTATTTTCCTTTCCCCAAAATCCGCCAAGCCGCCAAACGTCCGGCCTAGCCCTTCATCCGGTCGCGCAACTGTGACTGGCTTTCATGCCCATCAAGGCGCACGAGGCCCACAACAGAAGCCGGAGGACAGCATGTCGCCTTATAAGTCCGCAATCATCGCGGCAGCCCTCGCATTCAGCGTCGGCACGCTCGTCGCAGGCGGCATCAGCCATGCCGCCACGAAGGCTGAACGCAGCGCGGTCTCAAAGGACTGCTCCACCAAGGCCGACGCGCAAAAGCTTCACGGCAAAGAGCGGCGCGCGTTCCGGTCGAAGTGCAAGCACGAGGCCGGCGCCAAGAAGGGCTGACCCGAGGGCTGCCACCGGCCGCGCTTCACGAAATCTTGCGTCGAACGTGGAAGCGCTCACATCACCCTTTGCGCCTCGATAACCTTTTGGGCGTAGCCTTCGCTGTGGAACCGGATGTGAGTCCCGCGTGTTGACGCGGAACCCAATGGCCGCACGGCCGCCCTCTTGCGACGGAGTACCCGTCAATGACAGTCCGAAGTACACCCGATCGACCGCAAGCCGACGCGCCGCAAACCCCGGCACAGCCGGCCGTCGATAAGGCTCCGCCGCTCGCCCCCGCCCCCGAACAATCGCCGTGGTGGAGCGCGCCGTCGGGCAAGCCGTTCAACATCCCCGATTTCGCGCATGAGATGACGGCGCTGCTCGCCTGGCTGTTCCCTGCGCCGCAGCCAATCCCGATCCGCGTCAGCGCGCGACGCGCACGTTAGTCCTCTCGCGCTAATCCTCGCGCGGCTCCTGCACCGGAGTCGCCGGCGCGTCGGTCGCGGGCGCGGATTCCTTCGCAGGCCCCCGCAGCGGCTTCTGCTCCATGCTGATGAGGAATGCGAGCCCGAAGCACAGGATCAGCATCGCCGCCAGAAACACGAAGCGGAACGCATAGGCGAGCGCAGGCTCGGACGCCGTGCGTGCGAGCGACTCGACCGAGACGCCGCCGCTCGCGCCAATGCCGCCGAGCACGATGGCGCCAAGCAGCGCGACCGTCAGCGCCGAACCGAGCGAGCGGAAGAAATTGAGCGAGCCGGTCGCGATCCCCATGTGAAGGCCCGAGACCGCGTTCTGCATCGAGACCGTGGTCACCGGAAACACCGAGCCGAGCCCGAAACCGACCGCCGTCAGGATGGCGAGGATGACCGGGATCGACAGACCCGTCGCCCAGATGGAGAGCGCGCCGAGTCCGACGATCGCCAGCGAAAAGCCCGCAAACGCCATCCGCTTGTAATTCTCGACCTGCGACATCATCCGGCCGGTGATGGTGGCGGACAACACCGATGCGCCCATCAGCGGAATCAGCGCGAGGCCGGACTGACTGGCCGACAGATGGATGACGGTCTCAAAATAGAGCGGCACGAAGATCGTCAGGCCGACCAGCACGCCCATGCAGCACGCGCCCGACAGCGTCGCGGTGCGCACGATCGGGTTGGCGAGCACCGATAGCGGCAGGAACGGCTCCTTCGTGGAGACGAGCCGCCACGAGAACCCCATCCATAGCGCGATCGAGCCGACGAACAGGCCGATGACCTGCCAGCTCAGCCACGGGTAGCGCACTCCGCCCCAGGTGAGCGCGAGCAGAAGCGCGATAGCGGCGAAGATCATCAGCAACGCGCCCGGCAGATCGAGCGCATGCTTGCGCTGCGTCAGCGGGATCCGCCGCAGCACGCTCGAGGTCAGGGCGAGTGCGACGAGCCCGAGCGGCAGGTTGATCCAGAAGATCAGCGACCAGTGCAGATGCTCGGTCAGGACGCCGCCGAGAACCGGGCCGCCGATCGAGGACGAGGCGAACACCGCGCCGATATAACCCTGATAGCGGCCGCGCTCCTTCGGCGTCACGATGTCGGCGACGATGGTTTGGGTCATCGACATCAGCCCCCCGCCGCCGAGGCCCTGCAGCGCGCGGCCGAGAATGAGCGCGGTCATCGTCGGCGCCATCGCGCAAGCCACGGAGCCTGCGATGAAAATCGCGATGCCGCACAGCATCACCGCGCGCCGGCCATAGATGTCGGAGAGCTTGCCGTAGAGGGGCGTCGAGGCCGTCGCCGTCAGCAGGTAGGCCGTGACCACCCAGGACAGATTCTCGACGTCGTTGAAGGCGCGGCCCATGGTGGGCAAGGCGGTCGCGACGATGGTCTGGTCCAGCGCCCCCAAAAACATCGTCAGCATCAGCCCGATGATGACGGTGCGGGCCTCGGCATGGCTCAGGGCGCGGGGCTCGCCGGTGGCGTGCACCTTTGCGTCGCGCACATCCTTGCCCTTGCCTTTCGGCGCCTTTGGCGCCTTCGGCTGTTTGCCCTGCTTTTTGTCCATCGCTCCTCTTCGCGCGAAGGCAAAGCGCGCGCAAGACCTATGTCAGCCGGTCAAGGCCGGTGCTGCGTTTTCGGACCGGCCTCCGTATCCGGACCGCCATCGTCAGCGGCGCGGCCCGCCGACATTGCGTGCAAGCGGCGCGACAAGTCCTGCCGCAGGGCTTCAACGCTGTGGCGAATCGTGTCCTCGTCGCCAGGGTCGTTCAGGGTTTCCGAGGCGTGCTGGCCGCCGGCCTGTTTGCGCAGCCCGTGCAAAACGCGCAGCGTCCGCGTCAGGCTCGCCAGCATGCGCACATCGCGCTCAAACGGCGGCCGCTCGCGCCCCGCAAGCGGGGTCTCTATATCGCGCACCTGGCGTTCGGCCGTACGCAGCGATCGGTTGACCGGCGCACCGTCATCCGCCTTCAGCGCGCGCCTGCGCTTGCCGGTGACCTGACGCCTGCGCGGAATGGCTGCCATGCGCTCGCCGCCTTTGCCGAACGGCACGCCGTCCAGACACGCATAGAGCGTGCCGAGCGACATCTCGCAACGCGCCAGAATGCGCGAGACGGTGGAGCCCTCGGCATACATCTCGCGCGCCCGGATGACGCGCGCGCGATCGAGCGGCGGATTGGGCTCCGACCGGGTGTTGGGTGACAGAGGCATGGTGTGGTCCGATCAAAAAGGAATCTGTCCCGTGCGCAGCGCGGCGTGAGCACCGCGAACAGCGCGCCGCAGAACTGAAACCCATGACGCGGCGCGCTGGCTGACTGGCCAGCGCTCAGCGCCGAATGCAATTGTGGAGAATGCGCAAACCCTATCGGAGCAGCGTCACGCTGTCAAGGATTATTTTCCTCGACGGGTGCGCCTTTGCCAGACAATTTTGAAACTCGGAAAGATAACGTCGATCGCGCAATGAAGAAAAAGACTGCATCGACGTGGCAGACGCCGGACTTGAAGACGACCAGCTAAGTCTGTTCCAAAACATGCTCCCGGAGTTATTTGTCGATCGGTTCGGCGAGAAACACGATTTGACGCCGATCGGTGGATAGCTAAGCCTTGAATACGCAACTTCGATGAAATTCTAAGTAATACGGGTTTGGGTATCTCGATTGGTCGTCAGGAAGAATGAGCTTACCGCTTGTGTTGAGCAATGCTCGCGCCTGTTCAGGCAACTTGTCACTGACTAAGATCGAATAGTCATCCGCCACGGAAATGAGACCTCGATCAAACATCCAGTGGCAAGTACCAGACAAAGCCAAACCATTTCGAACGGAGTCTGGCCCGTTAGAGGCGACCGGTTTGATGTGAGCAGCCTGCACCTCCGGTCTCCCACCTCCGTTTATGAGCTTTAGCCCTGTAACAGCACATCGATTTCCGTAAGCGTGACGCACTGAGCGCTTGAACGCTACGTCTCGAAATGGCCTCGACACGGTCATTTCAACAATCGGGCGAACAAACTCTAGCTGAGCCTCTTCAAACCCGCTCGCTGACAGCTCCTTTTCTTCAAAGGGCGCCAACTCCGTGGAAAAGCCTGCCTTGAGGATGAGATCGAACTGGTCATCGGGCACTTCACGAACCGCGCGCCCGAATGCTCCTTTATTTGTCTTCCCATCTTGGCGCTTAAGAATGCTTTCGTAGTAATGCTCTCCCTCGGAAAAGGGGACTGGGCGATCAAAATCAAGATAGTCTGCAACCAGCGCGTAGTAGTGTCCTTCCAACTTTCGATCTTCAACAATTTCAGTAACGCGAGCGGTCGCGAAATAAGATTGGCGTCCACTGCTTGAAGCATCTGACCGCCGCGGCTCGTAATAGATGATATGATCGCCTACCGCGCGACGGACTTGGTTCAAATATGTCGCAGGAAAATGGTAGAACTCTTCTGGTCGATCGTCGTAGCCAGATCCAGCTTTAACGGTAAAGATTGCCTTGGTCATTTATTGCCAGAAGATAGTTTTCAAAACGGAATCCGATTTCCCAACTTGCGTCACACAGCCACACGCTCCACATCGGTCGCAGCAAAATCCGTACCTTTAAACAACAACGGTTCCGCTTCGGATACGGCCAGCGCATAAGCCGCGCAGTCGCCGAAATTGAGCGACGCCTGATGTCGTCCCTTTCCATAGCGGGCAAAGGCGTCGCGGGCGATATCGGCTTGATGGTCGTCGAACGGAATGACGGTCGGCGCAATCGTCGCAATCAACGCATCAAGATCAGCGGCAGCGGCAGCGCCAAAACGCCCCAACGCAACCATACGCGCTTCAAGCTTTGTCACTGCGGAGACGAGACGACGCGGATCCGCTTCGATCGCTTGCGCGAACGCTTCTGCTTCCGACTCAAGCCTCAGCAAAGCGATCAGCGCCGACGTATCGATGACCATTAGCGGCGCTCGCTGCTGCCCGCGGGCGCATCGAGCATCTCGTCATAACCAAGAATTTCGTCATCGCTACGATGATCGAGCACGGGATGACGACTGCCGCGCTCCCCAATCTCACGCAAGGCGCGGAGAAATGCCTCGCGGCTCTCCTTGCGCGGACGCCGACGCTCGCGCTCGACTTCCTTGCGCAGTGCATCGGTCACGACTTCCGTGATGCCCTGTTTGCGCCGGCGCGCAAGTTCGCGGGCAAGCCGTTCGGTTTCGGCATTCTTGATGTTCAGCGCCATCGGATCACTTCAAGGACCCAAATTCTTCCTTCTTCCTATAATTCTTCCTCAGCAAAAACTCAAGATTTATCGTAATTTGGCCTTTCGCGAACACACCATCTCAGCGGCGCCCCTTCTCCGTCGCGGCAACGACCCTCGTCCGCTCCTTGCTCTTTGACCGCGCCTGCCATTTGATTTGGATGAAGCGCAAACCGTGCGCTCGCGGCCTCGTCAAGGATTATTTTCTTATTCGTCGATCGCTTCACAATCGTAACGACGGCACGTAGCTTCCAGCCTGATGAACGAGCCGATCCCGCCCGATTCCCAATCCGCCCCCGTGGAACGCTTCATCGCCCGCTGGCAGGGCCATGAGGGCGGGCAGGAGCGCGCCAACTATGCGCTCTTTCTCACCGAATTGTGCGACGTCCTTGGGCTGAAACGCCCTGATCCGGCGCAGGCGACCCACGAATTCAACGATTACGTTTTCGAGCGTGCCGTCCGGCGCTACCGGGACGAAGGCGAATCGATCGGCCGCATCGATCTCTACAAGCGCAATTCCTTCGTGCTGGAAGCCAAGCAGAGCCGGCAGAAGGGCGGGCGCAAGGAAGTCGCAGGCGTGGCCGTTGGACAGAACGACCTGTTCGGAGACTTCGACAAACAAGCGCGTGGCACCCACGGCGCGCGGCGCGCATGGGACGTGCTCATGCTCAACGCCAAGCGACAGGCGGAGGAATATGCACGAGCCCTCCCCGTCGCTCACGGCTGGCCACCCTTCATCCTTGTCTGCGATGTCGGCCACTGCATCGAGGTCTATGCCGACTTTTCCGGACAGGGAAAGAACTACACACAGTTTCCGGACCGGCAGGGCTTCCGCATCTTTCTCGAAGACCTGCGCAAGCCGGAAATTCGCGAGCGCCTGATCCGCATCTGGGAGGAGCCGCAATCGCTCGATCCGACCCGTGTTGCCGCCAAGGTCACACGCGAGATTGCCGAACGCCTCGCCGCCGTGTCGAAGTCACTGGAAGCGAAAAAATATCCGGCCGAGGAGGTCGCGCATTTCCTGATGCGCTGCCTGTTCACGATGTTCGCCGAGGATGTCGAACTCCTGCCGAAAGATTGTTTCCGCAAGTTACTTGGCGAATGCCGCGAGCATCCGGACAGGTTTGTGCCGCTGCTATCCGACCTCTGGCGGTCCATGAATAATGGAGCCGAGTTCTATCCGCTACTGCGAACAAAAATTCTTCGCTTCAACGGCAACCTGTTTGCCGAAGCTAAAGTGCTGCCGCTCGGCCGCGAGGAGATCGGCGAACTGGCGGAAGCCGCGAACAAAAACTGGCGCGAGGTAGAACCCGCGATCTTTGGCACGCTGCTGGAACAGGCGCTCGACCCCGACGAACGGCGGCGGCTCGGCGCCCATTACACGCCGCGCGCCTATGTCGAGCGGCTGGTGGTGGCGGCTATCATTGAGCCGCTGCGCGAAGACTGGCGCAACGTGCAGGCGGCAGCGGAAACAAAACGGGCCGCCGGCGACCGGGATGGCGCGGCCGACGAAGTAAAGGCATTCCATGACAAGCTGTGCGAGACCCGCGTGCTCGATCCAGCCTGCGGCACCGGCAACTTTCTGTATGTCTCAATGGAGTTGATGAAGCGACTCGAAGGTGAGGTGCTGGAGGCATTGGTCGATCTTGGCGGGCAGGAGGCATTGCGTGGCCTCGGCACTCACACCATCGATCCGCATCAGTTTCTGGGCCTTGAAATCAATCCGCGTGCGGCGGCGATTGCCGAACTCGTTTTGTGGATCGGCTATCTGCAATGGCATTTCCGCACCAAGGGCGGCGCGCCATCCGAGCCGATCCTGAAGCGATTCAGGAATATCGAAGTGAAGAATGCGGTGCTGACCTGGGACGGCTATCCGGCGGTGCAATTCGTCGATGGCAAGGAGGCGTATCCGAATCCAAAGCGGCCGACATGGCCTGCGGCTGAGTTCATTGTCGGCAATCCGCCGTTCATCGGCGGCAAGGACATTCGCTCGCGCCTTGGCGACGCTTGCACAGAAGCATTGTGGGCCGCGCACAGGCACATGAACGAGTCGGCCGATTTCGTCATGTATTGGTGGGATCGCGCCGCGGAGATTCTGTCGGCGAAAGGCTCGGCGCTGAGACGCTTCGGACTCGTGACAACCAACTCAATTACCCAAGTGTTCCAGCGTCGCGCCGTAGAAACACATCTCACCGCAAAGAAGCCTGTTTCTTTGGTGTTCGCAATTCCAGATCATCCTTGGACAAAGGCTACATCCGACGCTGCTGCTGTGCGCATTGCAATGACTGTGGCTGAGATCGGTATTAAAGATGGCCTCCTACGGGAGGTTATCAGGGAGGACGCGCTCGACACTGATTCACCTACTGTTGAGCTCAGCGAACAAACCGGAACGATCAATTCAGATCTTACGGTGGGGATAGATATTTCCCGATGTTCACCAATGCTCGCGAATGAAGGCATTTGTGCTCGAGGGATGGTGCTGCATGGCGCTGGCTTCATTGTCACGCGGCGGCAAGCTGAACATCTTGGGCTGGGCAGACGACCTGGCCTTGAACAGCACATTCGAGAATATCGAAATGGCCGCGATCTTACATCGCGGCCGCGAGATGTAATGGTAATTGACCTTTTCGGCTTAACTGCCGATCAGGTACGCTCGTCTTTTCCGGAAGTCTATCAACACGTTAAGGCCGAGGTGAAAGAGAAGGTCGAAATCAATGACGAAGGCGAGAAGAAATATGTTGGGCGAGATTGGAATAATCGGGAGTACCGAAAAACAAACTGGTGGTTGTTTGGAGAGAATGTACCAGAACTCCGCAAAGCCCTTGCCCCTCTGAATCGCTATATAGCGACCGTCGAAACTGCGAAGCATCGAATCCTTCAATTCTTATCGGCTGACATTCTCCCCGACAACATGCTTGTCTGCATCGCTGATGAGGATGGCTTTACGCTCGGCGTTTTGTCCTCGCGCATCCATGTTACCTGGGCTTTGCGTGCAGGTGGATGGCTCGGCGTCGGCAACGATCCGCGCTACTCGAAATCCAAAGTGTTCGACCCCTTCCCCTTTCCCTCGCCAGGCGAATTGCTGAAAGCGAAAATCCGCGGCGTGGCGGAAGAGCTCGATGCGTTCCGGAAAGAACGCCAGCGCGAGCATCCCGACCTCACGCTCACGCAGATGTACAACGTGCTGGAAAAGCTGAAGGCGAACGACACGCTGACGCCCTCCGAAGAAGCCATCAAGGACAAGGGCCTGATCCTCATCCTGAAAGAACTGCACGAGAAGCTCGATGCCCTCGTGTTCGAAGCCTATGGCTGGCCGGCGACACTGACCGACGAGCAGATTTTGGAGCGCCTGGTCGCGCTCAATCACGAGCGCGCGACCGAGGAGCGGCGCGGCCATGTGCGCTGGCTGCGGCCGGACTATCAGATTCCGCGCTTCGGCAAGGCGCTCGACAAGATGGCCGCGAAAGAAGAGCAGCTCGAAGCCGAGCTTGGCATCGCCGCGCCGGGTGCGAAAAAGGGCACGTTCCCCTCGGATGCGGTGGGTCAGACCGCCGCGGTGTTCGCAGCCCTTGCCTCGGCCAAAGACCGCATCACGGTGGACGAGATCGCCTCCGGCTACCGTAAGTCCAAGACCCTCGAACAGAAGATAGGCAGCGTGCTCGAGTCGCTGGTACGGCTCGGCCACGTCACAACCCGCGACGGCAAGGTTTTCCAGATCAAGCGGATGTGAATCCAGGCTTCACGCGACAGGAGTCGCCCCCTTCGCACGAGGTGGATCAGGCACCGGTGCGCTTGGTCGCCTTCATCCCGACCTTCTTCGCCGGCCCCTTCACCGCCGCCGCAGCCACCTTTCTCCCCGCCCCTTTCGGCACCCGGCCCGGCCAGCTGACGATCCAATGCTCCAGCTGGTCATCCGGCACCTGGGTTTCGCAGGCGCCGACCCGACCGCGGACAGAGATGCCGGCGGCGTGCACCGTCTCCGGATCGCCCGAGACCAGCGGGTGCCACCAGTAAAGGTCCTTGCCCTTGGCGAGGAGATCGTAGGCGCAGGTCGGCGGCAGCCAGTCGAGCGTGCGCACCTCCGCCGGCGTCAGTCCGACGCAATCGGGCACCTTCTTCAGCCGGTTGCGGTAATCCTTGCAGCGGCAGGTGTCGTGATTGAGCAGCTTGCACGCGACATCGGTGAAGAAGATCCTCTGCGTGCCCTCCTCCTCCAGCTTGTTCAGGCAGCACCGCCCGCAGCCGTCGCACAGGCTTTCCCACTCGCGCGCGGTCATCTCCTCGAGCGTCTTGCGCTTCCAGAAGGGGGTGTCGTCGGCAGCGGGTTTTCGGGTCACGGGTTTGAGGTCACTGGTCTGGATGTCGGCCGGGGCTGTCCGGGACGGCCGGTCACGTGAGCGTCAGATAGGCCAATTCCGGGACGAATATAGCCCCACGAACCTGCGGCGGCGCTTGAAGAATCGGCAAGCCGGCGCATCTTACCCTTATCCGCAATTTCGACACGCTGTGTGGCTCTGGTGGCATGGATCGGCGGGGCCGGATCGGCTAGACATTGGGGCGATTTGCGGACTTTTCCCCAAAACCGCCAGCGCCTTAGCACAGATGACCTTGGGACAAGGAAGCCCGCGTGGCTGAGCGAAAAAAAATAAGCTTCGGCGAGCGTGTGCGGCGCTTTTTCCTCGATCTCGACGCCCGGATCGATTCCGGGCTGTTCGAAGCCGGCCGCTGGGCGCGCGAATTGTACGAGCGCTTCGTCACCTTCATGGACCGGTTCCATGTCGCGGGCTGGCGGCGCTGGGTGCTGGTGGAGCCGGCGTCCGAGGCCGCGACGCTGGGGACGGTCGGGCTCGTGCTGGCGCTCGCGCTGGCGCTGCCGGCCTTCTATGAGACCAAGGACGAGGACTGGCTGAAGAAGAGCGAACTCGCGGTGCAGTTCCTCGATCGATACGGCAACGAGGTCGGCGCGCGCGGGATCAAGCATAATGACTCGATCCCGATCGAGGACTTTCCGGATCACCTGATCAAGGCGACGCTGTCGACCGAGGACCGGCGCTTCTACGAGCATTTCGGTATCGATATTCCGGGCACGTTGCGCGCGGTCGTCACCAATGCGCGGGCCGGCGGCGTCGTGCAGGGCGGCTCCTCCATCACGCAGCAGCTGGCGAAGAACCTGTTCCTGAGCAACGAGCGCACGATCGAGCGCAAGGTCAAGGAAGCCTTCCTTGCGGTGTGGCTCGAGACGCGGCTGACCAAGAACCAGATCCTGAAGCTGTATCTCGACCGCGCCTATCTCGGCGGCGGCGCGTACGGCGTCGATGCAGCCGCGCAATATTACTTCAACAAGTCGGCACGCGACGTAACCCTTGCGGAAGCGGCGATGCTCGCCGGCCTGTTCAAGGCGCCAACGCGCTATGCGCCGCATATCAACCTGCCCGCCGCACGCGCGCGCGCCAATACCGTGCTCGACAACCTGATCGAAGCCGGAATGATGACCGAAGGCCAGGTCTTCGGCGCTCGCCGCAATCCGGCCGTCGCCGTCGACCGTCGCGACGAGCGCCAACCGAATTTCTATCTCGATTACGCGTTCGACGAGATGAAGAAGCTTGTCGACAAGCTTCCGAAGTCCGTGCAGGAGCGCGTCTTCGTCGTCCGCACCGGCCTCGACGTGAATCTGCAGCGACAGGCCGAGCAGGCAGTGGAAGAGACGCTGCGCGACTACGGCCGGCAATATGGCGCGCGCCAGGCGGCGACCGCCGTATTCGAAAATGACGGCACGCTTCGCGCGCTGGTCGGCGGACGTGACTACAGCGAGAGCCAGTTCAATCGCGCGACCGATGCGCAGCGTCAGCCGGGCTCATCCTTCAAGCCCTATGTCTACGCGGCCGCATTCATTCACGGCCTGAAACCGACCACGGTGGTACCCGACGCCCCGATCTGCATCGGCAATTGGTGTCCGCACAACTATTCCGGCGGCTATTCGGGCTCACAGACGCTGACCATGGCGCTGGTGCGCTCGATCAACACCGTTCCGGTGCGGCTCTCGATCACAATCGGCAACGGCAATCCGCGGGCCGGGCGCAACAAGATCGTCGAGCTTGCCAAGAAGATGGGTCTGCGGACGCCACTGCCCGACACCCCGTCGCTGCCGATCGGCGCTTCCGAAGTCACGGTGTTCGACCATGCCGCGGCGTTCGCGGCCTTCCCGAATGGGGGCATGGCCGTCACGCCGCATGCGATCCTCGAGGTGCGCAGCGCCACCGGCGAACTGATCTGGCGTTTCGATCGCGACGGACCGAAGCCGCGCCGCGTGATGCCGGCGCAGGTCGCAGCCGACATCAACATGATCCTCAACCAGGCAGTCGAGGCCGGTACGGGACGACGCGCCATGCTCGAAGGCATCAAGGCCGCCGGCAAGACCGGCACGACCAATGCGTATCGCGATGCGTGGTTCAACGGATATACCGGCAACATGGTCGCCGCGGTCTGGTACGGCAATGACGATTACGCGCCGACCAACCGCATGACTGGCGGCTCGCTTCCCGCAATGACGTGGCAGAAGATCATGGCTTACGCCCATCAGGGCGTGGAGTTGAAAACCATCCCCGGCGTGCCGCCGTCGGCGGGCCCCGTTGGGCCGCCAGTCGCGGCTAAGCCGGGTGACGAGATCCCGCGGCCGACCCTCCTGACAAGGAAGGGCGTTGACGTCCTCGTGCGGATCGAACGCGCGATGGAGGAGGCAACGCGCTCGCTCGCTGCTCCCGCCTCCGACCGGACCGTCGAAGCGCCGGCTCCGGCTCCCGCCGGTCGGGGTGACGGCGTGGTCGCCGCCACCGAAGGTCGCGGACGCCCTGTTCGCGGCAATTGACAATCTATCCGGCGATTTCCTATCGCTGGCGAACCCGTTTCCGTAGGCTGGATCTCCCGTGCGATTGCTCATCGGATTGCTGCTGGCATTCGCGGTCGCCGCATCCGTCGGCCTGGGCACGACGCTTTATGCCCTGCAGGAGAGCACGCCGTTCGGATCGTTCACGGTCGGGGCCTGGACGGCCTGGCCGCGCACCGGGACCGCGGACATTGACCCCTACGCGCGCGCGCTGATCGCAAGAAGCGGCGAGTTGCCGATGGGCGCAGGCGACGGAGTGGCATTCGTCGCGACCAAGGACGATAACGGCGCGGCGCTCGATGGACGTTGCGATGTGATCGTATCCGGCGTCACGCCGCAGGCGCGTTTCTGGACCCTGACGTTGTACGACCCGGAGGGCAAGCTCGTAGGCAATGCCCTGAACCGTCACGGCTTCTCAAGTCAGGAGATCGTCAGGAAGTCCGATGGCGCGATCGAGATTACCGTCGCGCCGCGTGCACGAACCGGCAACTGGCTGCCGAGTGGCGGCGTCGATCGCTACACTCTGGTGATGCGCTTCTACGACTCTCCGATCGGAGTTGCCTCGCGGACAGGACGCGAAACCCCCATGCCGTCAGTCAAGGTCCAATCATGCACGTGAGGCCGCGGACATGACGCGCTGGCTGCTATGGCTCGCGAGCGGCCTCCTGCTCGGCGGCATCGTGCATTTTGCGACGATCCTGTATCTGCCGAGCACGGCAACGCAAAATGCCTATGCGCGCATCTCCGCGATCTCACCGGTGAACAGTGTCGTCGCCCTGCCCGCTCCGAGCGCAGAAAAATCCGTGCTGCCGCTGATGGATCCGGCGTTTGCCGCCGCCGTCTGCCGTTACGATCTTCGGGAAGCGCCACTCAAACTCACCGCCCCGGTGAGCCCCGCCTATACCTCGGTGACGTTTTATACAAACAAGGATGTCGCCTATTACGCAATCAACGATCGCGCGGCCGGGCGCCGTTCGATCGAACTCGACCTGATGACGGCCGCGCAGAAGGCGCAGCTTCCGGACGACGAGGAAATTTCCGCGGCAGACCGGCTGATTGTGGAATCGCCAACGCAGACTGGTCTCATCGTGATTCGGGCACTTGCCTCCGAGCCCGGCATGATGCCCGCGGCAATTGCGTCGCTGTCAGGCGCGCGCTGTCAGCCGCAAGCGCAGTAAAAAGCCAAGAACCTGGTTACTTCGTGACCAGCGGTCCACCATTGCCTTTCGGAGGCCACGGCGAACCGCGCGGCACCAGCGCTGCCGCCTCGATGTTGGCCCGCATCAAATTCAGTTCCCGTTCCACCTCCGCAGCCTGCGGTGACGGCGCGACAATGATGAGCTTCTCGAGCGCAAAATTGTAGGCATAGGTCCGCTCCATCAGCGACTGATGGACCCAGCGCGCGATCAGCGAGTTCTCCGCCATGCGCGCGACCGCGTTGCCGTGTTCGCGCGGGCTCAGATTGGAGACGTAACGCAGGCTCTTATCGCGCCTGACGTCCATGTCCGAAACAACCCGCGCAACGCGAGCGAACGGGCCAATCCGCACATTGTCGTTGCGGATGTCTCGCAGCAATCGCGCATAATAGGTTTCGGTCGAGCGCGCCGGATCCGCAAACATTTCCGCCGTATAGGCCGCCTGGTCGTAATACCACCAGGTCTGAAGAAACATGCCGGACAATCCGTACTCGTTCAGCACGCTGTACCAGCGCTGCCGCTCGTAGGGCGGCTCGATCAAGGGGTAGGCCAGATCGCGCAGCGTGCGTTCTTCATCTGTCAGCGGAAAGGCCGATTGCGCTTCGCCGTAGCGTTCGGTGACGGCAGGCCCCATCCACTTGTGGATGTCGTCGGAACGCAGCGTCGGCCGCACGCGGCCGAGGTCGGTGTTCAGACAACCGATGATCGGCAGGCAAAGAAGAATGCGGGTCTTGTGAAGCTTCACGACCTGCAGGCCCGTCGACGTCGCTTGCTCGCGGCCATGCCGCGGCGGACCGGCTCGATCACCGGGCTGTCTTCGTAACGGTCGATGCGGATCACAGGAAGAATCACGACCTCGCAGCGCCGGTCTGCAGATTGATAGCTACGCGCCCGCGAGGTCGCGTTACACGCAGGAAAGCTGATCACAACGCCCATTGAGTTGCCCCACCCCCGCCCGGCGGCGATGCGCCGTTCTGCGCACGATTAAGAGACTGTCAAGGTTAACGCTCTGCTAACGGCCGCCCGCTATCGTCGACACGTTCTCAGTTCGGATGGCATCACGTGGAACGTCTTACGCTCAGCAATCTCGACGGCATGACCGGTCTTGCCGGATTGGCCGATCGCACCGGGGTCGACATCAAGCCGACGCTCCTGCGCGTCCTGACCGATCTCTACATCCAGAAGGCGACGCATTCGCCGCATGAAGCGCAACACTTTACCGAACTGGCGTTGCGGCTGATCGAGGTCGTCGATGAATCGACCCGTGCGGCCGTCGCCGCGCGGCTCCAGAAGCATCCGGCAGCACCGAAGGCCGTGCTCGCCCGGCTCGCGCAACTTGGGCCCCGCACAGCCGACCCGAGTCAGCAAGGCAGCATTGAGCTGTTTGCCGAAACGTCCCTCGAGGATGATCTTGGACTTTTCGAGCCGCCGGCGCCGAAAGTGCAGCAGCCGCCCGCACCTCAAAGTCCACCGCAACAAATCGACTATATCGAGCAGCGGGAGGCGTTCTTCACCGCGCCGTCGGACGAGCGCCGATTGATTCTCCTCAATCTCGAACATGTCGCCGATCCGAATGTCGCACCGGCGCAGGAAACCAACATCATCCGTTATCTGGAGCAGGCCGCCCTCGCCGGCCGCGCGCAGGAATTCACCACATTGCTTCAGCAAGGGCTCGGCGTGTCGCGCGCGCTGGCGCGCCGGATCGTGACCGACAGGACAGGCGAACCCTTTGTGGCGTCCGCCAAGGCGCTGGCGATGCCGACGGACGTCTTCCAGCGGATCCTGATGTCACTCAATCCGGTGATCGGCCAGTCGGTGGAACGGGTGTTCGAACTCTCCGACCTGTTTCTGGATCTGCCGATGCCATCGGCGCTGCATCTGGTGGCGATCTGGCGCGCAGCGGACCGAATGGAGGCGAGAAGTCTCATTCACCGGCGCGTGCATTGGGACGATACGCCGGCGCTTGCACGCCGCTCGGCCGCTTCCGAGCCGCGCCGGGGCGAACAGCCGGCAACCCAGGAACCGCAACGGCTCGACGGCTCCCGCGGCTGATCCTCAGCCGACAATCGGATCGAGGAAATTGCGGCCCTGCCGGTCCTCGATCTCGACGATCCAGATATCGGGATCGAAATCGATCTGACGGGCAAGATACTTTTCGATCTCGTCGTTTGGACGCGGCTGCGCGCGAAGCGATGCGATGAACGCACGATCGCCCGGACGCGCTTCGTCGAACGCACTCTGAGGCGCGGGACCGAACAGGTCCGCGGTTCCGTCCAGCCGATCGACCTTCACAAAAATTGCGCCCGCCTCTTCGGCGCCCCGCCGTCTCACGACAGCGTAGGCACCCTCTATCATGCAACGCCGGATATAGGCGGAAACCCAGATCGCCGATTTAAGCCGCATATGAGTTTGCCGGTTCCAGCGCGCACGATACGCGGATCAACCGCACGCGCGGCATCAGTGAGCTAATCGAGCTCGCGGCCGGTGACAACCGCCAATTCGCGCATCAGCTTGGGCGAAATCTGGCCGGAGACCGGAAGTTTGCGCGCCCGCTCGAACTGCTCGATCGCAGCTTTGGTCTCCGGGCCGAACGTGCCGTTGGGCTTGAACTGACCATAGCCGTAATCGGTGAGCGCGCGCTGTACGGCAAAGATTCGCTTGGACGACGGCGCGATCAGCTCGGCAATCGGGTCGGTAGCGACGGGTTGCGCAGCAGCAGCGCGTGCCGGCCCCGCTTTCGCCTGCGACCGCGTCAAGGCTCGCAGGAATACGTCGTTCGGCTCGCCGCCGGGCCGGAGCCCGGAGGCCTGCTCGAAGTCGCGCATCGCCGCATTCGTCTTCGGTCCGAACACGCCGTCGGCGGCACCGTCGTAAAAGCCTCGTCGGCTGAGTTCGCGCTGGATATCGGCAATGATCTCGTTGCGCGGCCGTTGTGCGGCCTGCAGGTCCGGCTTTGCCGGCTCGATCTTGTTTACTTCCGACTTAGGCAGATCAGCCTTGGGCCAATCGGCTTCCGCCGGCCGGCCCCTCGGCAATGCGACCTGAGGCGACGGTCCGGTGATCTCCTGTCCAACCACACGAATGGATGTCTTTGCCGGCGCGGATACGGGCATTGGCTTGCTTGAAAACAGCGGCGCCGGGTGTGGCCCCGACTGCAGGAAGGCGGCATTGGCGACAACCGCGCCAAGCGCAGCAGCGGCGACGGCGCCCGCGATTGCATCCTTTCGCCAGCCATGAAGAAGCGATGGCTGGTTGTCGTTCAACGTCTGGGCCACGGCGGCCCGTTTCTGCGAAGTCTTACGCACTCTTGCGAACCTGAATATCGTTGTGCTTGCGCGCGGGTTCAAACGGCGTCAGCGAACCGCTCTTCTTTCGCGACAACGCATTCGCCTCGCAGTCAAGCGGCAGGTGGATTGATATCTTCGTTCCCTTCCCGAGTTCACTGCGCACCTGCATGTCGCCACCATGCAGCGTCACGAGCCCTTTCACAATCGACAGCCCAAGCCCCGTGCCATCGTGACGGCGGTCATACGCCGAGCGCGCCTGGAAGAACGGATTGCCGATGCTGGGAAGATCGGCCGCACTGATGCCGACGCCGTTGTCCTCGACCGAAACGACCAGACGATCGCCATCGCGGAACGAACTGATGATGATGTTTCCGCCGCGGCCGGTGAATTTGATCGCGTTGGAGAGAAGATTGAGCATGATCTGCTTGAAGGCGCGCTTGTCGGCGACGACATCGGGCAGATCGTCGGCATTGCGCATGACGAGATCAAGGCCGGCCTCGCGCGCACGCAATGCGAGAATGTCGCAGCAATTGCTGATGACCTTGACCGGCGCAAACGGCTCCGGCGTGATGATAAAGTCGCCGGTCTCCATCTTCGACATATCGAGGATGCCGTTGACCACGGCCAGAAGATGCGTGCCGGAGTCGTTGATCAGTTGTGCATATTCGCGCCGCTTCTTGGCGTCGATACGCATCTGGTCTTCGTTCACCAGCATCTCGGAGAAGCCGATGATGGCGTTGAGCGGAGTTCGCAACTCGTGGCTCATGGTCGCGAGAAAGCGTGTCTTGGCCGCATTGGCGCGTTCGGATTCCGCGCGCGCCAGCTCGAGCGCCTGCTCCTGGGCCTTCCGATCGGAGACGTCGCGCATCACCGCCACGACCTCACGGGCGGGTTGTGCGCCGGTCTGATCCAGCGGACGGCAGCGCATCTCCACCCAGATGAACTCGACGCTATTCTCTCCGTCGGACCCAATACGCTTGACGCGGAATTCGACAGAACGCTGCTCGCCCTGCGCTGCGTCCGCCAGCGCCGACAGATAAGCCGGACGGTCGGCGACATGGACGCGGTCGAACAAACCATGCGCCATCAGGTCCGCGACGCGCGCCCCGAACAGGGTTTGCGCGGCCGGCGAGACGAACAGCACCGCGCCATTCTGACCGTGACGGGTAATGACGTCGGTCATGTTACGGGCGAGCAGCCGATAGCGGTCCTCTTCCGCATGGAACAGCCAGAAGCTCATCCGGGCGAGCGATTCCGCGCCGAGCGCAAGGCCGGTCGCATAGAGCGCGGCAGAGATAATTCCGAGCGCTGCTAGGCCCGCGTGGTTCGCAGCCGCCCATGCCGGGATCGCACCAAGCTCCTGCATCGCCAGCAAGGCGCCGGCCGCGGCCAGCGCAAAGGCCGAGGCAGCGAGCACGACCCGGCGCGATGCCGACAGCGACGCTTCCAGCGGCACCACCACCAGCCAGATCGCCGCAAAGGACGAGATCCCGCCCGTGTTGTAGGCGACAGCGAATACCAGACCGGTCAGTGACAGTGAGGACAGGATGTGCGCGCCCTCGTAGCGTCCGGTTCGCGACAGATAGACGGCGGTCAGGATCGGAACCACGAGCCACGCGAATACCGCGATCTCGAGCGCACTCGGCACGCCGCGCATGGCGAGATAAACCGGGAAAATCGCGAGCGCGATCAGCGACCCGAGCAGACGCGGTGCGATGAAGGCACGGTGGCGCGTTGCGGTGAGCGGATCCTGCTGGACCGACGGATGGACCAGACTGTCGATATAGTCGCGAAGTGGCTGGGCGAAACTCAAGATACTCACTACGCCAGCCTGCCAGGCCGACGCACTCCCCATTTGTTACGGATCGTGTCAGACGCCGCTTAAGCGAACGCTAAGGGAACGGAGTTTGGCGACGGCGCAACGCTGGCGAGCGGCGTAAAAGTCCGCGCATCGGCGCGATCGTGACCGGATGGTGAACGATCGGTTTCCGCAGACGGTATATCAATTCTTGCTCGCATCCCGGAAAGCTAGATAAGTCAGGCCTGTGTGCACGTTTCGCGCGTAATCGATTCAAATTGTAATCGAAGTCGATGCTCATTCTCATCGAATAAGGCCCAAAAATCGAACCGGCTTTTCAAGCGCAGCTGTTAGGTCTGGCGCATAAGCGGCGATCGAGCCGCGGGGAGCGTTCGGGCCATGTTTTTTCTGCTGCGGGTGGCATTCTGGCTGAGCATCGTGCTCGTGCTTCTGCCGAGCGGCGACTACCGTTCCAAGGATCAGGCGCCGCAGATCGGCGCCGCCGATGCCGTGAGCGCCGCGAGCGCGGCCGTATCCGACCTCAGCGGTTTCTGCAGCCGCCAGCCTGACGCCTGCCAGGTCGGTGGACAGGCGGCCGTCGCGTTCGGGCAGCGGGCCCAGGCCGGCGCGCGCTATCTGTTCGACCTGCTGCATGACCACCTGTCGCCGGCGCAGACCGGCTCGGTCGGCCGCGCAGCCGGTGCCGGCACGGCCTCGCAGCACACATTGAAGCCGTCCGATCTGGAGCCCGAGTGGCGTGCGCCTCTGCCACCCAGGAACCCGCGGCGACCGGCCTGATCTTCCCGGAATCCGCGCTTTCCCCAGCGCCCGCGGCTGCCTATATCAGCCCATAAGGACAGGGATGGGCTGATGACGACGATCGACGAGATCATCGACAATTTCGAGCTGCTGGACGAGTGGGACGATCGCTATCGTTACCTCATCGAGCTCGGCCGTACCCTGCCCGAATTGCCCGACGCGGCGCGCATCGAATCCAACAAGGTGCGCGGCTGCGCGAGCCAGGTCTGGATGACCACCGACGTCCGGCCGAATGGCGCGCAGGGCCCGGTCCTCGAATTTCAAGGCGACAGCGACGCGCACATCGTGCGCGGCCTGATCGCAATCTTGTTTGCGCTCTATTCCGGAAAGCCGGCGGGCGAGATCACGGAAACAGATGCGGAAGCGCTGTTCGCAAAACTCGGCCTGCGCGAGCATCTGACCCCGCAACGCTCGAACGGCTTTCGGGCCATGGTCGATCGCATCAAGTCGGATGCGCGCGCCGCGCTCGCGGCGGCCTAGCCCGGCGGAGCAATCGGCTCGTTTGCCTGATCGGCCGACCAGCCGCGAATTGCAGCCGCCTTGCCACTGACCTCGGCCGCCAACCCGTAGTGACGGGCAAGTCGCTCAAGCGCGAGTTGCAGCACGACCTTCGCCGAGCGTGCCGGCCATTGCCGCTCGCGTTCGACAGTATCGAGCTTCTTCAGAAAGCAGCAGATATCGATCAGCAGACCGGAGAATTCCGGCCCGACCGCATCCAGAGCATGCCGCAGACGTTGCCGTGCAGCGACGACACGGTCGGTGAGATGACCGGATGACTGATCCCGGTGCCGGCCGGCAACCGCCGCATGCCAGTTCGAGGTTGTCCGCGGCATCATCTGGGCGATTGTGAAATCCGCCCTCAGACGCTCGCCCGTCAGCAATTGATGCGGCTCGATCAAAGCGCGACCATCGGCGCCTTTCCGGCGCGCCAGCCAGACCAACGGACTTTCCGCTTCATCGAACTTGGCGCCGGCACCGATGTCCGGGCCAACGCCGTCAACCAGCGACAGATGCTGCGCGCGATAACGGTCGATCGAATCTGTTCCGGCAAGCGGCGACGGGTTGCGGCGCGGGCGAAGCTGTTTCATCGGCGCGCGCTCCCGTCTGGCACACGATGCAGGGACGCTTCAAGCGTCGCGAGAACCACATCGAAGACTGGATCGTCACGAAGATCCTCCACCAGCCTGCAGGCGTGGGAGGCGGTCGTCCGGTCACGGGAGAACAGCCGGCCCGCATCGGACAAGGTCATCCCGAGCGCAACGCGCGCAAGATACATTCCCGTCTGGCGTGCCAACGCAATGTCGCAACGCCCGCGCGTCGCAGCGCATAGATCGTCGCGACCGACTGCGAATGCGGCTTCAATCGCTTGGAATAGCCGCCGCTCCAGGGCCGCACGCGCCCGGTCCGATCCGGGGCGCGGCAAAAGGCGGTCCCGTCCCTGTAATCCCTCGGCAACCTGCTGATGATCCATTGCCACCCTCTATAGGACTTAATACCTATAGACTGCAACGGCTGGACCCGGAGGGGGATAACTTTTTTGCTCAGGGCGGCGGACTGTCGAAAATGCCGACGAAACGAAGACGACCGCGCGCGGCTCAGCCGCCCTTTTCGAGATGGTTGCGGAGCTCCTCGATCGACCCAAACCGCACGACACCCTGTGCGAGTTCGGCCTCGATCGAACCGTCGGTGTAGAGCGTGTAGGCCATGCCATCCACGATGCCCGACTTGAGCACGGTCGCAGCTTCGCCGCGTCCGCTTGAGGCTGCGTCTGCCGGCGCTTCGACAGCAGGCTCGCGGCGCGCCGGGGGCGTGCTTTCGACCGCCGGCGGACGCCGCGGCTCAACCGGCTTCGCCGGAGGACGTTCGGCGGACGGCCTGGGCGGGCGCCAGCCTCCCCGCGCGGGAGCGGCAGGAGCGGCAGGCGGTGCTGCGAGTTCTTCTGCGGTCGGAATTGGGCCGCGAGGCGTGTTGCGCGGCGGCTCAACGGCCTCCGGCACATCGAATTCTTCGTTCTGCTGGGCGCGCGGTTGCGGCGCGCGGGGCGAAGGTGGAGGCGTGATGGACGGAGCCATAGGTGCCGCGACCGTTGCCGGAGCGGCAGGCGCCGCCATCGGCCGCGACGCCATGAGATCGGCGATCCGCGCCAGCTGGCTGACCGCACGGCTGATCGCGAACGTGACCAGGCCGGCGGCGGACGTCATCGTGCCCGCCAGAATCAAGGTATTTCCGAGACTGAACTCATTGATCGGAATGCCAAATCCGATCAGGATCGCACCCAGCGCGATTGCCAGGATCCCGACCACCATCAAGACAAAAGACATTACGCAGTCCTCGCGCCCCGCCGCCACAAATCCTAAACGAATTGTGACTGCCTTCCCAGTGCCAAGCAAGCCACAGCCCCGCCCGGGGAAGACCAAACCCGGTGGTTTTGCTAATAGCGATGCGGGCCAGCCCTACCCCAACAGCATGAAACGCCATAGGAAAAACTTCGTTCCAGCCATCAAAGGCGCAATTGCCGCCCGGTTTGTGTGCTGCAATATTGCTTCCTTATTCCACAGGGCCTAACTCAGTGGCCGCCGGCACGGTGTTCGCCGGCACGACGCCTTTAACGTCACCCGAAACGTGAGCAAGCTCCCATGTCATTTACGTTGCCCGATCTGCCCTATTCGTACGACGCCCTCGCCCCCTACATGTCGCGCGAGACGCTCGAATATCATCACGACAAGCATCATCTGGCCTACGTGAATAACGGCAACAACCTGCTCAAGGGCACCGAGTGGGAAGGCAAGTCCCTCGAGGAGATCGTCAAGGGCTCCTTTGGCAAGAACCCCGGCCTCTTCAACAACGCGGGCCAGCACTACAACCACATCCACTTCTGGAAGTGGATGAAGCCCGGTGGCGGCGGTGACAAGATTCCCGGCGCTCTCGAAAAGAAGATCGTGTCCGACCTCGGCTCGGTCGCCAAGTTCAAGGAAGACTTCATCCAGGCCGGCGTCACTCAGTTCGGTTCTGGCTGGAATTGGCTCGCCGTAAAGGATGGCAAGCTCGTCATCACCAAGACGGCAAATGGCGAGAACCCGCTGGTGCATGGCGCCACGCCGATCCTCGGCTGCGATGTGTGGGAGCACTCCTACTACATCGACTATCGCAATCGCCGTCCGGATTATCTGAAGGCCTTCGTCGACCACCTGGTAAACTGGGATTACGTCGCCGAATTGTACGAGAAGGCAGCCAAGTAGGCCGGCCTTCGCCATCGACCTTTGCGCGATCCTCAACAATATCCAGTGCGGCCGCCCGACCCGGCGGCCGCATCGGTATTCGATACAATGCGGGATGCGTTTGCCCGTGATCCGGTTGCTCGCCTTTGCGACATTGCCGCATGGGCTCTGATCGCGGCGCTGGTGGTTATCAGTTATCGGACCTTCGCCGATTACGGCCTCGGATGGGACGACTACACCCATTCGCAATATGGCCAATTGCTGCTCGATTATTACGCCTCGGGCTTCTCGGATCGCCGCGCGCTCTCCTTCGTCAATCTCTACATGTATGGCGGCGGCTTCGACATGCTGGCCGCGCTCGTCGCAAAAATCCTCCCGTATGACCTGTTCGAGACGCGGCGCCTGGTCGGCGCTGTGGTCGGCATCCTCGGCATGATCGTGGTCTGGCGGCTGGCTCGGCGACTCGGCGGTCCGGTCGCCGGACTGATCGCGCTCGCGCTGCTCGCGACCACGCCGATGTTCTACGGACACATGTTCATCAACGCGAAGGACGCCCCGTTCGCCGTCGCGATGACACTCCTGCTGTTCGGTCTGGTGCGCGCCCTGGACGAGTATCCCCGGCCCGGCGGGTTGACGATCGTGATGTTCGGGCTCGGGCTCGGGCTCGCGCTGGGTACGCGCATCATGGGCGGGATGGCCGCGCTGCACCTGGTGCTGCCGATCGCGCTGATCCTCGGACACGATGCGCGGGCGGTTGGCGTGAGGCCCACCATCACCTCGGCGGGTCTGTTCGTGCTGCGTCTGGTGCCGGGCCTCGTGCTGGCCTATGCCGTGATCGCGCTGGTGTGGCCGTGGTCCGTGGTCGAGCCGCTCAATCCGATCCGCGCGATCGGATATTTCTCGCACTTCTTCGAGAAGCCCTGGAAGGAAATGTTCGGCGGGCAACTGATTTCGGTGCCGGACATGCCGCGCAGTTATCTGCCGACCTATCTCGGCATGAAGCTGCCGGAGCTTCTCCTCCTGCTCGGCGCTGCCGGCCTGGTCGGCACCATCATTGCGCAGTGGCGCCGCGACATCCCGGTCAATCGCCGCGCGGCGCTTCTTCTCGTCGCAATGTCCGTTCTCGTTCCCATCGCCATCACGATCGCGACGCGGCCGGCGATGTATAACGGCATCCGGCATTTCATTTTCATCTTGCCGCCGATCTGCGTACTCGGCGGAATGGCCGGCGGCGCGCTCCTCAACTGGCTCGCGGTCCGTTCGCGCATCGCGGCCGCGGCGGGCGGTCTCGCCATCATCGCCGGACTCGCCATTCCCGCCAGCCACATGGTCGCGCTGCACCCGTATCAATACACGTTCTTCAATGCGGTCAGCGGAGGTATGCGCGCGGCCGATAAGGGTTACATGCTCGATTACTGGGGGCTGTCGTTCAAGGAAGCCGCCGACGAGCTACTCGGCATTCTCGATGAGCAAGGCACCTACACGCCCGAAGGACGCCGCTGGGTCATCGCAGTGTGCGGTCCGCATCCGCCCGCCGAAGTCGAACTCGGCGACGATTTCCTGACGACCTGGAACACCAAGGGCGCGGACTTCGCGCTGATGCTGGGTGAGTTTTACTGCGCCGAACTCAAGGCGCCGGAGCTGGTCCGGATCGAACGCGAGGGCGTCGTATTCGCGCGCGTCTACGATCTGCGCGGGCGCAATATCCCGGATCTTTTCACGCTGCCGCCGGTTCGGTGATTTTGATGGCGAAACGCGCGGCGTTGCGCGTTGGCAATCTGCCCCAATCGTCGCGCAAGTTCTGAGCCGGAAGCCCTCGTCTCGCAGGCCGTATCAGGCCGCCTTCACCATCGGCTCGAGGAAGGCTTCGCTGGCGCGAATCTGGTGCGACTTCCAGCAATTCGGGCACCAGACCGACAGCTTCATGTTTTTCATGTCGCGAAGAGTGGCAGTATCAGTCTCGATACTCGTCGTGACGACGAGCCCGCTTCTCGGACATTTGTATTTAAGCATTGGGATTGCCGCCTCCACCCGAAAAGGACTCTACGCTGCGGCCGGACGTGATGGTGCGCGGGTGGTAGATTTCCACCGTTTATCCACAATTTCTTCACGCTTCTGTCACGGTTCGCGGTCGCAACGCAGAAAGGCCCGGGGGGACCCCGGGCCCGGCAGCGAAGACTGAGTCTCTAATTCAGTAAAACCGGCACACACGCATGCCTGCCCGGTCGTACCAGCATTCCTGATGCCGGCCGGCGCCCAGCCACGGGGGGAGTCGCGGACCGCCGACGGCCACGCCGACGATGGTGCCGACCACCGCACCTGTCGGACCGCCGATCACGGCACCGACGCCGGCACCGATTGCAGCGCCGGTCACGACGCTCCGGCTTTCGAAATAGGCGTCCGCGGCACTCGACGTCACGATCAGCGCGCCAGCCGCGACGCCGGCCATGAGGATGCTCCGCATCGCAATCTCCATCGCGAGGGTGTCCCCGCTGGAGCGCTACTACACTTTTTTAACGTTAAGATTCCGTCACCGTACCGCCGCGTTAGGCAGGCTTCCGACGGGATCCGACGCTGATCAACACCACGGGGATGGCGGCGAGCGAACAGAGCGCGGTACCGACAATCACGCTCGCCGGCGTGCCGGCATCCATCATGTAGCCGAAGACCGGCGGCGCAATCACGCCACCGATGTTAAAGCCGGTGGTGACGAAGCCGAACACGCGGCCGAATGCACCCGGCGGCGTCACTGCGCGAACGATCATGTCGCGCGAGGGCTGAATCACGCCGTTGAAAAATCCGGACACGGCCATCAGCCCGATCAGCAGCGTCGCATTGAGATCGATGAACGCGATCGGGATCAGCGCGAGACCGCTCGCCGCAAGCCCGATCAGCGCGACCATGTCGTGCCGGCTGGTCCGCGCGGCGAGCCATCCGCCGGCCAGCACCGCGAATGCGCTGAGCACCAGGTAGACGGTGATTGCGGACGTCGCGAGCGAGAGTGAGGCGCCCCACAGGGCCTCGAGCGCAACGATGCCGTAATTCTGCGTGCCGACCGAGACCGACGCGATCAGCATGAAGAACAGAAGATTGAGGACCACCGGCCAGGTCGCGAGGACGCGCCAGTCGCCCGCCGACGGCGCCGACGCGTCTGCAGCCTTCGCGCGCGCCGCTTCTCGGCCGGCCAGGGGTTCGCCGAACATCATGATCGCGGCCGCCGCCACAAGACCCAGCAGCGCAGCGGCGAGGAATGCGATGCGCCAACCATAGGCGCTCGCAAGGATCACCAGCGTCGCCGGCGTGATCGCCGTGCCGATGAAACCGGCGAAGATATGGATCGAGAAGGCCTGGCTCACCCGCCCCGGCGAAACCCGGTTTGACAGCAGCGCGTAATCGGCCGGGTGATAGACGGTGTTGGCCAAGCCGAGCGCGGCGAAGGCGAGGCCCAGCAGCAGGAAGACCGGCGCTGCGGCCGCGAGCGCCAGCGAAGCCGCACCGAGCAATAATCCGCCCACCAGCACGGTGCGCGCCGAGGTTCGATCGACCAGAAAGCCCGCCGGCGTCTGAAGTAGTGCGGAGATGATGTTGAACACCGCAACCACGAAGCCGAGTTCGGTATAGCTCACGCCGAATTCCGCGCGCACGAACGGGAACACCGGCGGCAGCGCGAGGATGTAGATGTGACTGACGAAATGCGCGAGGCCGACGAGCCCGATCACCCGAAAATCGGTCGAACGTGACGCCCTGGCGTCGATGGTGGTCGGCGTCATTCAAGGAAATCCCGGCTGGCGACGCTGGCATAGCATGGCCGCCAACAGGCGGGCCATGCGCTCTGCGAGGGTGACGGGTTTTCCGCGCGCATGCGGACGCAAAGACCAGTAGATGCGCTCTCATACGCATCTACTGGATTTGCGTCACAGGCCGGTTCGATCAGCGATTGCCGCCGTGGCCGCCGCCGGCACCACCTCCACCTTGGCCACCTCCGCCCGGCGCACCGCCAGCACCGGCACCACTCGGGGCGCCGCCGCCACCCCCACGTCCGCCGCTCCCGCCGCCGCCGGGGCCGGCTCCGACCGTACCTCCCTGACCGCCTGTTCCAATCGCGCCGCCCTGCCGGCCACCGCCAACCGCGCCACGTTGCACGCCCCCGCCTCCGATCGCGCCCGGCTGTTGAGCGCCGCCAGGCATGCCGCGCTCCGCACCGCGGCCACGCGGTCCCTGCATCTGCTGGCCCTGCATCTGGCGCTGCTCACGGAACTGCTGCCGATCGCCGCGCCGCTCCTGTTGGAACTGGCGCTGTACATCACGACGGTCCTGTCGGACGTCACGACTGTCCTGCCGCCGCTCCTGCCTGAAATCGCGACGCGCATCGCGTCCGTCGCGCCGCACCTCGCGACGCTGATCCCAGCCTCGGCCGTGATAGTAGCGCGCGTGGTAGCGCGGCAGATACCAGTGGTTCCAGCCATAGGCGCCCCCCCAGCCATAACCGCTGCGCCACGCAAAGCCGCAGCGATACCAGCCGGGACCGTTCCAGGCGTCGACATAGAAGCAATAACGACGGCCCGCATAGACCATCACCTGTGCATCGTCGACGATGTTGACCGCTTCGCCTGCACCGCTGAGGCCTCCACCTCCGGGCAATGTGAACGCTTGTGCAGGCGCGCCCGCACCGATGGCCAGTGCGGCACCAGCCGCCATCAATAATGTCCTCATATGACTCTCCTTGGCTTCACTCCCGCAGGGCCAACGCCAGACAGCGTTTAACGTTCGGGAGTTTCAGCCACGCGCGCATGCGCGTCAGGCCGCGCGGCGCAACTGCGCCCGACGGGGCTTCGGATGGC
>NZ_DATMRV010000016.1:0-8274 GCF_035565795.1 Pseudorhodoplanes sp. | reverse complement strand
CCCGGCGTGGTGAGCAGCATCAGGCCTGCGACCTGCACGCGCGCCGCGGCCGCGAGTGCGATCATCCCGCCTTCGCTGTGCCCGGCGATCAGGACCGACGACACATCCGGCCGCGCGGCGAGACTTTGCACCGCGGCGACCGCGTCGGCGACGAAACTCTCGAACAGCAACTCGTCTTCGCGCGTGACGAGCGCGCGGCTTTCCGCAATGCCGCGCTTGTCGTAGCGCAGCGAGAGGATGCCGCTCTTCGCCAGGCCCGCGGCAAGCAGCTTGTAGCTGTCGGTGAAGAGAGCCGAAGGAGAGCCTGGCCCATTGCCGTTGCGATCGGTCGGACCCGAGCCGGCGAGAATCAGCACTGCGGGGCCGCGCGTATGATTTTGAGGCCTGGCGATCGTGCCCTGCACGCCGCCCACGGACCATGGTTCTTCGATCATCTGTGCGTTTGCCGTATGCGACGCCGCGGCCATGACCAGCCCTGCAAGAAGGCAAGCCGCCAGCGCTAGACGCATCAAAGTCTCCCGACCCTCCGGATCAGCTCAAGGGAATTGACCCGACGTGATCCTGAAATGCCTGACGCTTCTCGATCTCGGCATACCAGCGTTCGAGGTTCGGCATGTTCGGGCGCTCGGGGCAGAGCTGGCGGAAACGATAGGCCATCACGCCGACCGGGATGTCGCCCATCGAGAAGCGATCGCCGGCGACATACGCCGTCCGGCCGAGCTGCGCGTCGAGCATGGCCATTGCGACGGTGGTCTTGCGCTGGGACTCGGCGATCGCCGTCATGTCGCGCTTTTCGGCGGGCGTGCGGATCAGACCCCAGAACGCGTTGAAGATTGCGGGTGCGACGACCGATAGCTGCCAGTCCATCCATTGATTGGCGAGAGCGATCTCCTTCTGGCTGGATGGCTCCAAAGTCCCGGCGCCGTAGATGCGCGCGAGATAGCGCACGATCGCGTTGGATTCCCAGAGGATGAAGTCGCCTTCGACCAGCGTCGGCACGAGGCCGTTCGGATTCATCGCGAGATAGTCGGGCTCCCTGTTCTTGCCGAAGGCGCCGCCGACATCGAGGCGCTCGTGATTGAGGTTCAGTTCGCCCACCGCCCACATCGCCTTCTGCACATTCGACGATGTGTTGCGCCCGTAGATCTTCAGCATGAGATGGATTTCCTGGTGGCTTGATCTGATCGGCACCGTCATGCCCGGCCTTGTGCCGGGCATTCACGTCTTCAGCGGCAGCTCGGGCCATGGCGGCATCGGCCTGCGACGGGGGCGCAAGTCAATCCAGGCGCCGCGCTTCTTCCGCAAGCATGATCGGGATGCCGTCGCGGATCGGATAGGCAAGCTTGGCGCTGCGCGAAATCAGCTCCTGTTTCACCGGATCGTATTCCAGCGCCGCCTTGGTCAGCGGGCAGACCAGAATTTCCAGCAGCTTCGGATCCACCCTGTCGGCGCGGGCCTTGTCGTCGGACATGGTCTTTCTCAGCAAATGACGTGACGTAAGTGTTTGTAGCCCGATTTGGCGGCGATCGCTATCGGACGCGACGGAGCAGCCGCCCGGCGCGAAACGAAATTATTGTAGCGGCGTCTCGCCGTCGGTCCGGTTCTTGGCAAGCTCGATCTCGGTCACGGCAATCAGGATTTCCGCACGCGTCTTCAGGTCCGGAGCTTCCAGCAGCGCCTGCTTCTCCGCAGAACCGTAGGGGGACATCATCGCCAGCGCATTCACCAGCGCCTCGTTCGGGGCATTCTCGATGCCTTCCCAGTCGGCCTTGAGATTATTGGCGGTCAGGAACTCCGAGAGGGCACGAAGCAGCGCCTTGCGGTCGACCTGTTCCTCGCCCTTGCGCGCGACGAAGTCGTCGGCGAACGGAGCATAGGTCACGCGGCACTGGCGATAGAGAGTGCCGACTTCAAGCTCCTCCTCGATCCGGAAGCGCGACACGCCGGTGAGTTGCATCAGATAGCGACCGTCGCCGCTTTCGGCGATCTGGGTGATCCGGCCGACGCAGCCGATCCTGAACAGATTGGGCTTTTCCTCCGGGCCGGGATGCGCGCTGTCCGGCTGGATCATGCCGATCAGGCGATGGCGCGACGCCAGCGCATCGTCGACCATCTCGATATAGCGCGGTTCGAAGATGTTGAGCGGCATCTGGCCGCGCGGCAGCAGCAGGGCGCCCGGCAGCGGAAAGACCGGGATCACCACCGGAAGATCCGCCGGTCCGTGATAGATCGCATTCATGGGCATCGCCGCACTCCGCCCTTAACGCAGTCTCGATCGCTCAAACACATCCCGGTTCGCACGTTTATGCGAACAGGACCGATGACAGACGCTTGCGCCCCTCAAGGGTCGCTTCGTCAGTCGGACCCCAGGCATCGAACAACTGCACGAGCTGCTTGCGGGCGCCATCATCGTTCCATTTGCGATCACGCTTCACGATCTCGATCAACTGCGCGATGGCGCCATTGCGGTCGCCTTTGGCATTCAGCGCGAGCGCGAGATCGAAACGCGCCTGATAATCTTTCGGATCGGCGGCGACCTTGGCCTCGAGATCGCCGACCGGACCAAGATCCTTGGTCTGTTCGCTCAGTTCGATCGCGGCGCGCGCGGCTGCGACCGCGGTGTCGTTGCGCTTCGCTTCGGGAATCATCTCGAGCGTCTTCTTCGCCTGCTCGACATTGCCCGTGCCGACATAGCAGCGGGCGAGCCCGGCCAGCGCCGCGACATTGCTGGAGTCCTGCTGCAGCACCTGCGCATAGAGATCGGCCGCGCCGGCATAGTCCTTTTCGGCCAGAGCCGCATCGGCCGCGGCGAGCGCGTCCTTCTCCTCACCGCCGACGCGATCCTTGATCAGTCGCTCGACGAATTCCGTGATCTGCTTCTCGGGAAGCGCACCGAGGAAGCCGTCGATCGGCTGGCCGTTGACGAAGGCGAGCACGGCCGGGATCGACTGGATACCCATCTGCTGCGCGATCTGCTGGAAGATCGGCGGGTGCTCGTCGATATTCATTTTCACGAGCTTGAGTTTGCCCTTGGCGGCCTTCACCACCTTTTCGAGCACCGGCGTGAGCTGCTTGCAGGGTCCGCACCATGGCGCCCAGAAGTCGACCAGGACCGGGCGGCGCTTGCTCTCCTCGACGACGTCCTTGACGAACGTCTGTGTGGTGGTGTCCGCGATCAAGTCATTCGCGGGCGCGGCGGTCGGCGCCTCGCCAATATTCTGCAGCATTGTCAGCAATCCTTACGGGGTCTGCCTCGGGGTCTTTGACCACCATGTCGGGCTCGAACAGGTCAGCCCATTAAATGGCGAGACAGGGGCCAAATGCAATCCGTTCAGTTCCCGGCGGTGCCGGAGACGGGGCGGATCAGCGGAGTATGCCCGGTCGCGGCCGCGAATGTCAGGAGATGGTCGCGCGCGATCGAGGTTGTCATGGTGTTGACCAGCGGGTGGAAGTTGAGGAGCGGGTGCTCCATCATCGCGGCGTCGAAAACGGGTGTGACGCGGTGGTCCTTGTCGTTAATCAGGGAAAAAGGGGTCACCGAGCCGGGCTCGACACCCAGCGTCTCGCGGAGAAGATCGGCTGACCCGAAGGACAGCCGCCCCGAACCAATAATGCCCGGCACGGCCTTCAGGTTCACCCGTGCGTCCTCGAGCAGCACGATCAGATAGAGCGCGCCGCGGGCGTCCTTCAGGAACAGGTTCTTGCTGTGCCCGCCCGGCACACGGTCGACGACCTCCCGAGACTGTTCCACGGTGAAGAGCGGGGCGTGGGAGACGGTGGGGTGTGGGATTCCGAGGCGATCGAGAAAGGCGAACAGGTCGTCGGGCGTGGCGGGCATGGTTTCAGGTCAGTTCGGGGCGGGCACTGGCTGGCGGCCCCGGAACCGGGCGGTTCGCTGATTTCCGGGGGTGCGTGCCCCGGAATGACGGACCGAAATGATCCGATCAACCCCGCCGTCGATTATTTCCGGGTTGTTGTTGCAATGGCTGGGACCATTTGGCATAGGAAGGCCGCACGGTGGCCGACGCGGCGCCGGGCACTACGGATGCGGGTGTAGCTCAGGGGTAGAGCACGACCTTGCCAAGGTCGGGGTCGAGGGTTCGAATCCCTTCGCCCGCTCCAATTAAATCAAGGGCTTAGCCGTGAGCCCTTTCGGCGCCCGTCGGAATAAGGCGCTGCCATTGACACGCAGCCAAGCCGGAATCCCCTTTTTCGTTAAACGGCGACCCCGCGGACGGCCGGCAGCGTTGGCCCGTACTGTTAACGAGACGGCCCGCCGGCAAGAAAAACGAAAAGCCCGAACAGGGTAAACTTTCTCGCGGGCTAACGAACCACAGCCAGCACGCGCGAACTTGCGTACAGCCAGTATTTGCGACCTACGCTTTGTAAGTTCCGCAGCAATGTTTGAACTTGCGACCGGAGCCGCATGGGCAAACGTCGTTGCGGCCGACGTTCGCGGTGCTGTAACGGAGCCGCGCTAGCCTCTCGGAATTCGATTTCAAAATTTGCGCTCGTCTCGCGAGCTGCATGTTTATGATCGCGTCATTGTCCTTTGTATCCCAGAACTCGCGCGCGCGGAGATCCGCGAGCCTGTTGTTGAGGTAGACGGGATAGAACCAGCCTAGCGTACCGTCTGCGATGCGACTTAAGGTCGTGAGATCGTAAAGATAAAAACCCGCATCTTTCAACACACCGTTTATTTCCTGGAAGTCGTCGATGTCGGCCTCGCAGATGACCGCATGAGTGTTTTCCAGAACCGAACGCGCGCCGATAAGGGCGGACTTTTCCGCGCCCTGCACATCCAGCTTCAGAAGATATGGTGGCTTCAACAAGAGCTCCTCGGCGAGAGTGTCGAGCGTGGTAGCGGCAACCTTCGACTTGTCCTTGATCAAATCATTGATTCTCGACCAGTAAGGATCGCCCTCGGGTCGGATCGACGACCAATAAGGATGCGCGGACTCCGTGATCTCGATTTCACCGACGAAATCCGTGATGGCGCAGATACGATAGTTCCCGCCCACGGCATCCTTGATGGCCTGGAGTGACGGTTCGTACAGACGATTTGCGTCGATGTTGAGCGGGGTTGCGTCCGGAAAAAAAGGCATCGCATCGAGAAAAAACTGCCCGTCGGCGCAGCCGACATCGATGACCGTTGAGTACCGAACTTCTTTCTTGAATAGTCTTTCAAGCGTCGCGGAGATGGTACCTGGAGCGGCTGTCAACATGCGTGCCCGAACTATAAGACCATTTCTTCAATGTTCAGCTTGCCATTCCATCGTCATGTCTTCAACAGGCAACTGTCTGCGCCTCCTGACCTGCGCTATCACCACATCAAACTGCCGAAAAAAGATTTCTACGTTTACACCGGTGCGACCGGTGCCGTTGGCGGCGGCGTGGCCGCCCCCCTGCACAACCCCGGCCAGATTGAGGTCGCGCTCGTGTGGCGCGGGGGTCGGAAACTCATCGTCCCGACGAATTGAGCGCATCGCCTACCTAGCGGCTCGCGCGGCAGGCCGAGGCATACCCGGTTCCATAACCCGGCCTGCGCGGCTATGCTGTGACCAAGTGCGATGTCGGGTTGGAACGGAGAAGACCCGTGCGGTCCGCACCCTGCGCTGCTGCAGCACTTTCACAACGGATGAGGCGTCGCGATTTCATCGCGCTCGCCGGAAGCGTTGCAGCCTTGACCATTCCGGCCGGCGCACAGGCGAGTCCGGTGATCGGCTATCTCGGCTCCGAGACGCCCGAGCGCTACAGCAGCCGTCTTGCGGCGTTTCGTGAAGGCCTTGCGCAACTCGGCTATGTCGAGGGACGTACCGTCAACATCGAATTCCGATGGGGCGAGGGCCGCTACAACGATCTGCCGGCGCTCGCAAAGGAGCTCGCGGCTCGCAACGTGACGGTGATCGTGGCGGCCGGCGGTGCGGAAGTCGCGCTTGCGGCGAAATCGGCGACCACGAAAATTCCGGTCGTGTTCGAGATGGGCGGCGATCCGGTTGCGCTTCGTGTCGTCGACAGTCTGTCGCGACCGGGCGGCAATCTCACCGGCGTATCGAGCCTGAGCGTCGAGGTGTCGCGAAAGCGCCTGGAATTCCTGCAGGAGGTTCGTGCGGGCAGGAACGTGTTCGCGGTCGCGATCAATCCAACCAGCCCGACGTCGGGTTCGCAGTTGAAAAATCTCTACGCCGCCGCGGACAGCCTCGGACTGGAGCTGATTGTTCTGAAAGCGCACAGCGAAGAGGAATTCAACGGCATGTTCACCGCAGTGACCGAGATGCGCGCCGGCGGACTCGTCTTCAGCTCGGACCCTTATTTCGCCTATCGCAGCCCGCAGCTTGCCGCGCTTGCCGTCAGGCACGCCGTGCCCGCGATAACCCAGTCCCGCGATTTTCCGATCGCCGGTGGTTTGATGAGTTATGGCGGCGATTTCAATCAGTCGCATCGCCAGAGCGGAATCTATGCCGGCCGGGTCCTCAAGGGCGAAAAGACATCGGACATGCCTGTGCAACACGTGACCAAGGTCGAGCTGTATATCAATCTGAAGGCCGCGGCCCAGCTCGGAGTGTCGTTTCCACCGTCGCTTCTGACCAGTGCCGATGGAGTGATCGAGTGACGGGTGCAAACGGTCATGGCGTGAGTTGAGGCAGTGGCCAATTCTCACGCCGCTCCGAGAGCTTCGCTGTTCAGGAAATATTTTCGCGCGCTGTTTGCGGCGGTGGTGGTTCCGCTTCTGATCGCCGGCGGTATCGAGGCCTGGTTCGGCTATCACGATCAGCGCGCGCGCCTGAACGATCTCCTGGACGCGGAGGCGCGCATGGCCGCCGTGAAGATCCAGGACTTCATCGAGGGGATCCGCGACCAGCTCGGCTGGACAGTCTTGTTGCCGTGGTCGGAGAACACCAGCGACCGGCGCAGGCTCGATACGTCGCGTCTACTCCGCCAGGTTCCGGCGATTGAAAGTCTCACATTGGTCGATCCGGACGGGATCGAACGTCTGTTCGTGTCGCGCATCGGCCTGAACCGCATCGACAGCGGCAGGGACCTGTCCTTCACGCCCGCGGTGATCGGCGCGCGGTCGCAGGGCGTGTGGTTCGGTCCCGTCACGTTCCACGGTGGCTCCGAACCGTTCCTGACCATGGCGGTGAGCGGCAATCGTTCCGCGGTCGGTGTCGCGGTGGCCGACGTCAATCTCAAGTTCATCCGCGACGTCATCTCCGAAATTCGGGTGGGGGAAACCGGCGAGGCCTTCGTGCTGGATTGGCCGGGGCGCCTGATCGCGCATCCGGATATCAATCTCGTGCTGCGTGCAGACCAGGCAGCGCAACAGCCGCTTCAGGAATTGCGCGAAGCGATCCGCGCGCAGCCGGGGCAAGCGACGGCGGGTCGCGATATCTCCGGACGATCGGTCCTGGCCGCAATGGCGCAGATTCCCGGCGTCGATTGGAGCATCATCGTCAAGCAGCCGCTCGCCGAGGCTTTTGGTCCGATCTATGCCGCGTTATGGCGCACCGGGATCGTGCTCATTGCCGGTGCAATCCTTGCGGCCGCGCTCGCCTATTGGCTGACCCAGCGGATGGTCGGGCCCATCCGTGTCCTGGAAGACGGCGTCGCGCGCATCGGGGCCGGGCAGTTCGATCACCGGATCAATCTGACGACGAGCGACGAGTTCGAGCATCTCGCGACGCGCTTCAACGAAATGGCGGGCGAACTGTCGGTGTCGCAGGAGCGTTCCGAACGCATCGGCCGGCTGAGGCGCTTTCTCGCGCCGCAGGTCGCCGAACTGGTCGACCGCACCGGCGAGAACGGGCTCCTCGATGCCCGGCGCGTCGAAGTCGTTGCCGTGTTCTGCGATTTGCGGAATTTCACGGCGTTCTCGGCAAACGCCAATCCCGAAAGCGTCATGGGCGTTCTCGACGAATATTACGATGCGCTCGAGCGTGTGGTCGGCGCGCATGAAGCGACCTTGATCAGCTTCTCCGGCGACGGTGCGATGGTGCTGGTCAATGCGCCCGTGCCCTGTCCGGATCCTGCGCTGCGCGCTGTCAACATGGCGTGCGACATGCAGCGCAGCGTGCAGACGCTGCTCGTGAGATGGCGTGCGCTCGACCAGCGGCTCGGTTTCGGTGTGGGACTTGCGATGGGGCCTGCCACTGTCGGGCGCATCGGCTCCGAAGGGCGGCTTCACTACAATGCCATCGGCAATGTCGTGAATCTCGCGTCGCGGCTGTGTTCAAGTGCGGAAAATTCGGAGGTGCTGGTCGATAGCGTTGCAGC
>NZ_DATMRV010000015.1:0-39375 GCF_035565795.1 Pseudorhodoplanes sp. | reverse complement strand
CGCGCCCGGCGACCATAGCGAAAGCGCGGGCCGTGCCGCAAGCCCGTTGCCTCATGACTCTTGCGGGTTACGACTTCTGCGCCTCATCAACGTCATCCCGGCACCAGCAACACTAGCCCGGACACGAACAGCAGTCCGAGCACGAGACGGCGGAAACCCGCCTCGTCCAGCCTGCCGTAGAGATGCAATCCCGCCCAGATCCCGCCCAGCACCGGCAGGAGCCCGAGCGCGAACAGCGTCACGACATCCCGCTTGATTTCGCCATCGACGCCGAGGCCAATGGCTGTCAACACGAACGCTCCGAAAATGACCGGCTGAAAGATCGCGCGCTGCGCATGTCGCGGTACGCCCGTGAGCTGGCACCAGATCACCACGATCGGGCCGGCGAGGCCCGTCAGTCCGCCGAGCACGCCATTGAAGAAGCCCACCGCGCCGTCAGTCGGGAAGGTGACGCGTAGCGGCGAAATCTTGAGCGGCAATGCCCCGTAGGCACTGTAGCTGACCAGCAGAACGCCAACCGCACGGCGCACCCAGACCGGATCGAGATGCGCAAGCAGAAGGACGCCAAGCGGCACGCCGATCGCGCCACCTGCGATCAGCGGCAGCACGCGCCGAAAGTCTATCGCGTGACGGAACGTCCACACGCCATGCGCCTGCACGAAAAGGCCATAGCCGACGATCAGTGCCGTGGTCTGAACCGGCGTCAGCACGTGCAGCCACACGCCGGACACGACGAGCCCCATCGCAAAGCCCGCGAGCCCGGTGGTCAGTCCGCCAACAAATGCAGCGAGAAGAAAAAGGGTCAGTGCCGTTGCGTCGAGCGGCAGCACAATGATCGTGCCTCAGCTCCGGAAATGCTTCGACAGCTTCAGGCTCTGCGCCTGATAATTCGAACCGATGCCCTGACCATAGAGAGTGTCCGGCCGCGCCATCATCGCTTCGTAGACAAGCCGGCCGACGATCTGGCCATGCTCGAGAATGAACGGCACTTCGCGCGAGCGCACCTCGAGCACAGCACGCGCGCCGCGCCCGCCTGCGCCGGCATAACCGAAACCGGGATCGAAGAAGCCGGCATAATGCACCCGGAATTCGCCAACCAACGGATCGAACGGCACCATCTCCGCAGCGTAGTCCGGCGGCACCTGCACCGCCTCTTTCGAGGCGAGAATGTAGAACTCGTTCGGATCAAGGATCAGACTCTTGTCGGGCCGCGCGGACATCGGCTCCCAGAAGTCGGCGACGTCATAGCCGTTACGCAGATCGACATCGATCAATCCGGTATGGCGCTTCGCCCGATAACCGATCAGGCCGCCCGCGAAGTCGCCGGACAGATCGACACCGACCGCGACGCCATTGGTGAGGTCTGCTTCATCGGTATCGACCAGCCGTTCGCGCTCATGCAGCGCGCGCAATTGCGCGGCGTCGAGCAATGTATCGCCGCGCCGGAAACGGATCTGCGACAGGCGCGAGCCCTGCCGCGCGAGCACCGGGAAGGTGCGCGGCGAAATCTCGGCATAAAGCGGACCCTCGTATCCCGCGGCCACCTGGTCGAAGCCGCGCGAACGATCGGCGATTACACGCGTGAACACATCGAGCCGGCCGGTGGAGCTTTTCGGATTTGCCGTGGCGGAAATGTCGGCCGGCAGCGACAGGCTTTCCATCAGCGGCACGATATAGACGCAGCCTGTTTCCAGAACCGCACCGTCCGAGAGATCGATCGTATGAAGCCGCAGCGCCTCGATGCGTTCCGCAACGGTCGCCTGGGGACCCGGCAGGAAGCTCGCGCGCACGCGATACGCGACAGGGCCGAGGCGAAGATCGAGCGAGGCGGGCTGGACCTGACCGTCAGCGTAGGGCGCCGACGGCCGCAGGTGGCCGCCCTCGGTCAATTGCAGGATTGACCGGTCCGGCAGGATGCCGCTGCCATTTCCGTTGAACGTCCGCGCCAAGCGCTGTCTCTCCGTCCCCGTCACCCTAGTTCCCGATGGGTCTAGATGATGACGCCGGAACCGCAAAGGCGCGAGCCGCGCGGTCCCCTCATTTATCCCGGAAAATCGCCCCTCAGCGGGCGTGCGCGGTCAGCGTCGAGCGGGTCGCGGCTTCCGCAATGGCACCGGCCAGGAGCTTGGCCAGGCAGCCATAGCTCCAGTCGTTCATGTGCAATTCGTCTGGCGAGATGAACGCCTCGAACGGGATGCGGGACACCTGCCGCCAGTGCCGCATCACCGCGAAGCGGCGGAACAGGTCGACATTCTGGGTCTTGGCCGTGGTCGCGAGGAGATCGACCATCGCGTCGGCGTCCTTCTTGGCCAGCACTTTCGGCGCGAATTGCGGATCGATCAGCACGACATCGGCGCCGGACGCCTTCATGCGCCGCAGCCCTTCGAGGATGTCCGAACGCACCGCGGGAATGGCGGTATCGCGCAGAACGGCATTTGCGCCGACCTGCCAGAGGATCAGGTCCGGCCGCTCCGACAGCACGCCCTCGTCCATGCGCTTGATCATGTCGCGGGCTTCCTCGCCGTTGACGCCGCGATTCACCACGGTGACCGGCTGGGCCGGAAAGCGGTTTGCGAGCTCGACCGCAAGCCGCGCGGGATAGGATTTGTCGGGCGCGCTCGCACCGGCGCCGGCCGTCGAGGACGAGCCGATCGCAACGATCTTCACGGGTTCGCCGGCCGCGAGCTTGCGCCCCGTACGGACCAGCGGATTCATCAGGCGCGTCACGTCATCAGGAGCCGCGCAGGCCGGCGCTGCGGCCGGAGCCGACGCAGGCGCGGCGGCGAGCACCTTATCCTCAGCGTGCGAAAGACCTGGACCGGCGGCCAAAAGCGCCGCAACCAGCAGCGATGTCCGGATGGAAAAAGGGCAGGAAAACACCGTCACTGTGTGGGTCTCGCTTTGATGCCGTCGAGATTGGCGGCTTCCACCACAAGAGATGCCAACGCGCGGCCGAGGCAATCGTGAACCTTGTACGCGGTCGTTACATCCTTGGTGGCAAGGTTGAGGTCGAAATTCCCGTTGTCATTCCAGTAGCGCATGATTTCGCGGCGATCGAACAGCGGCACCTCGCGGTCGCGCGCCACCACCCGCATCATGTCGGCATAATTCGACAGCGAGATCATCGTTTCGGTACGCGGGCTGTACTGCATGTTCATCAGGATCAGGTCAGCGCCAGCATCAATGATATGGTCGATGCCCTCGTCGAGCGAGGTCCGGAAGCTTTCGGGGTCCACTCCCCGCATCGCGTCCACCGTACCCGTCTGCCATATCACCAAATCCGGCTTCCGGTCGAGCAGGGCCTTATCGAGCCCTTGCGTCATATCTGCGGCGGTCTGGCGGGATTTCGCAATCGCAACAACGCTGATCTCGACCCCCGGATAGCGCTTCCGGAGGACTTCCTCCAGCCGGCCGGGATAGGCTTTTCCGGCCCCGTCCGTCCCCGGCAGGACCGAGGACCCGGAACCGACCACCAGAATTGTGAGCCTCTTGTTCTCCTCGACCGCCTTCTTGACGTGTTCGAGCTTGCCCTCGCCGAACAGGATATAGCCCGGCACCTCGCAGGGATCGACCTCCGGTTGTGACAGGGTATGCACGTTCGGTGCAGGCTTTGACGCGTCCGGGTGCGCCTGGCTCTGAGCCATAGCCGGCCCCTGCGCCGCAACCAGCGCGAGCACGCAAAGGCCGGACATCACTGCCTTCATGCCTCGCCTCCTAGCGAGGATTTCGCCGACCGGTCAACCGGACGGGCGGCGATCTTGCGCGCCGTCGCGTCCTTGTACCATGACAGGAACCAGGCAACGGCAACCATTATCAGGATGCCTAACACGCTCACCAGAATCTGCATCGGGATGCCCGGCGATATCTCGACCTTGGCGAAGTGCGCGGCGAAAGCCAGGAACACGCCGAGGCAGAAGATTTCGAGCGAATGCTGCCCGCACAGGATGGCCGGACGCAGCCAGCGCGACCGCAGCGGCGCCCAGTCGCGCGGCACGAAATAGACCGCGATCGCCGCCAGCGCCAGGAAATGGGCAAAGCGCAGGACGTCCAGATTGGTCTTGTCGATCGGATAGATGTGCTCCGCGAGCCAGCGCGGAACCAGCGGCGCCAGCCGCGGAAAATGCCAGGTCAGCGTGATCAGAAACGCGAAGACGAGATAGGCGATCGCGACCCCCAGCGTGATCCTCGATCGCAGCAGCCATTTGAGCCGCTCCGCCCCGCCGAGCGCACACCAGGCGCCGAACACGAACAGGAGCTGCCAGGCGAGCGGATTGAAGTACCACGTCCCGCTTGGATAGGCGGGCAGGTTCCATCCGAACTCCCAGGTCAGCGCATAGAGCAGAACCGACAGGGCCAGTGCCACCGTCGCATTGCGTAGCAACAGCCACAGCATCGGCGGAAAGCACGCCATCAGCACGATGTAGAGCGGCAGCACATCCATATTGACCGGCTTGAACTTCAGCAGCAGCGCCTGCACCAGCGTCACGTCCGGCTGCTGCAGGAACTCCAGGATGTTCATTTCTTCCGCATAAAGCGGGTTCTGAAAGCCGCGCGCCACATAGGCGATCTGGCCCATGTAAATGACGAACAGGAAGATGTGCGCGACATAGATCTGCCAGGCGCGTTTCAGGATGCGCGCGCTCGACACCACGAAGCCGTAATCGCGCATCGCGCGCCCGTAGACGAACGCAGCCGTGAACCCGGACACGAAAATGAAGATCTCGGTCGCGTCCGCGAAACCGTAATTGCGGATCGTGATCCAGGCGACGATGTTCGAGGGGATATGGTCGAGAAAGATGAACCACAGGGCGAGCCCACGAAACAGGTCGAGCCGCAAATCGCGGTCGGTCGGTATGGCTGGAGCCATTCGTGAGTTCACTTCGAGGCCAATTCCCTTGCGGCGACATTCGCCGAGCACGGTTGCGGTTGCAAGTCGCGAATTGAAGCTGTTATTTAGTATGGAACCTCATGCCGCTGATTTGAAGGGCGGCTCACAAAGCTTGGCCGGACACCGAACCGCATGTACCGCGCCGTTACACGCAATATCGAAGTCGTCGTCACGCCACGGTTTATGTCCGACCGTTCAGCGCCGGAGAAGAGCCAGTTCTTCTGGGCCTATACGATCGAGATCTCCAACAAGGGCGGCGAGACGGTCCAGCTCAAGACCCGCTATTGGCATATTACCGACGGGTTCGGACGCGTGCAGGAAGTGCGTGGAGCGGGCGTCGTGGGCGAGGAACCCGTCATCGCTCCGGGCAAGAGTTTCGAATACACCAGCGGAGTTCCATTGCAGACTCCATCCGGGATCATGACCGGCCGTTACGGGATGGTGACCGAAGACGGCGAGCAATTCGACATCGACATTCCCGCGTTTTCGCTCGACAGCGTCCACGCCTCGCGCACGATCAACTAGAGCGCTTTCGAGCGAAGTGACTGCCCCTTACACCGTCTGCGCCTCGCGCACGCGCGCACCGCTCGCAATGGTCTGCGGCGCCTTATTCAACGTCTCGATCGCAAAGCCCGCTGCGGCCTTGTAGCCGGCCATGAACTCGGCGCGCTCCTTCGGCGGGATCACATCGTCGATGTTGTCGAATGTTCCACCGCATCGCTCGTCGACGATGTTGAGAAGTCCGAATGGCCCCGCACCGCGGTTTCGCAGAACGAGTTGCGAGATCGGTCCGCAGAGTTTGGCGTCGAACGCAGCCAACGCGTCCGGCGTTGCGCCATGCTCCACCATCGCCGCGCCAAGCGTACGCGCATCGACGATCGCCTGGCTGCCGCCATTGGAGCCTGTCGGATACATCGCATGCGCCGCATCGCCCATCAGCAACACCGGTCCATCCTGCCACGTCTCAACCGGATCGCGGTCGATCATGGGATTCTCGAAAACGCTATCGGCATTGCGCAGCAATTCGGGCACATCGAGCCAATCCCAGATCCAGTCCTGGAAGTGATGTGCGAAGACATCGATGCCGACCTGACGGAACCAGCCGCTCTGTTTCCAGCCGTCGGCGTTATCCATCGTAACCTCGGCGATCCAGTTGATCATCGAGAGCCCGGTGCGAGGGTCGGGATGCGAGATCGGATAGAAGACGACGCGCTGGCGATGCGTGCCCAGGCCAACCATGGACGCACCGCTTCGGATCGGCTTCGCCCATGTCGTACCGCGCCACATGATCGCGCCACCCCAGTGGATCGGCGGCTGTGCCGGATGCATCTGTGCGCGGATGACCGAGTGAATTCCGTCAGCGCCGATCAGCAGCGCCCCGGTCTTCTCCGACGTTGAGCCGTCCGCGTGTTCGACGCACGCCGTGACACCACCGTCCGCATTCTTGCGATATCCGGTCACGCGACTGCCAAGCTTCACCGCCTGCGCGCCGATGCGCTCCACGACCTTGTCATGCAGCATCATGTGAAACTTGCCGCGATGCACGGCGTATTGCGGCCACTTGTATCCGGCGAGCAGCCCGCGCGGCTCGGAATAGATGTCGTTGCCGTTCAGCCCGACCAGCGCCCATTCCTTCGCTGGCAGCCCCACACGATCGAGATCCGCCTGAGTGAAGCCGAGATCATACAATTCGCGAACGGCATTGGGCTGCATGTTGATGCCGACGCCCAGCGGACGCATCTCGCGCGCCGCCTCGAACACGACGCATGGCACGCCGATCTGATGCAGTGTCAATGCAGTCGCGAGGCCGCCGATGCCGCCGCCCGCGATGATTACAGGATTATCGGTCACTCGCCCCACCCGGTCTGGAACCTGACCGGCTTCCTCTAGCCGCTGGAGGGCGGCAGGGGCAAGTCGGACGACTCATTGAAATCGGAAGACGCGGCCCAACAGGCTCAGGGGCCTTTTGCCTCTCCCCGCTTGCAGGGAAAGGTAACCGAAGCACTCAGCTTTACAGCGCCTGATCCACCTCCCCATCATTCGCGCCAACCTCGTCCGGCGCGAAATCATAGGTGCGGTTGCAGAACTCGCAGGTCACGGCGATCTTGCCGTCTTCCACCATGTGGTCGCGGTCATCCTGCGAAAAGCTCTTCAGCATCGCTTCGACATTGTCGCGCGAGCATGAGCATTTCGCCTCGATATTGGCGCTATCGAACACCCGCACGCCGCGTTCGTGAAACAGGCGATAGACCAGCTGCTCGGTCGAGAGATCTGGATCGATCAATTCGATATCCTCGACCGTTTCAACCAGCGCCTTGCCTTCGACCCAGGCATCGTCTTCCGACACCTCCTCGATCGTAACGCCTTCCGGAACATCGCCCGGATCGAGGTCGGCCACGCGCATGCGATCCGGCGACTTTGGCAGGAATTGCAGCATGATGCCGCCGGCGCGCCAATGCGTGGCGCCGCTGTCCCCCGCACGCATTTCCTCGGCGACGGCCAGCCGCACGCGGGTCGGGATCTGTTCGGAGCGCAGGAAATATTCGTGCGCCACCGCTTCAAGCCCCTCACCGTCAAGCGCGACCAGACCCTGATAGCGGTTCATGTCACCGCCCTGATCGATGGTCATCGCAAGATGTCCGCGGCCGAGCATTTCGCCGGCCGAAACCTTGCCTGCAGCAATCGCCTCCGCCACGCGATTGCGGTCAAACCGTGCGCAGGCGCGCATGCGCCCGCCAGTCACGTAATCGACCACCAGCATGCGCACCGGCCCGTCGCTCTGGGTCTGGAGGATGAAGCGGCCATCGAATTTCAGTGACGAGCCAAACAGCGCGGCAAGTGCGATCGCCTCTCCGAGCAGTTTTGAAACCGGAAGCGGATAATCGTGGCGGCTGAGGATTTCATCGACTGCGGGGCCGAGGCGCACGATACGGCCGCGCAAATCCAGCGCCGACACTTCGAAGGGAAGAATGGTGTCGTCGGGAGTGTGATGGGAGGGCCGTCGGGTGGGAATTTCGATATCCATCAGCGCGTGCTTGCGTTCAGGCACCAAGTAAGAATGCCCTTCTGCGCATGCAAGCGGTTCTCGGCCTCGTCGAATACCACCGATTGCGGGCCGTCCATCACTTCGTCGGTGACTTCCTCGCCGCGATGGGCGGGCAGGCAATGCATGAAAATGGCGTCAGGCCGCGCCTTGGCCATCAGTTTCGCATTGACCTGATAGGGCTTCAGAAGGTTGTGCCTGAAGACCTCGCTGTCTTCGTCGCCCATCGAGACCCACGTGTCCGTCACGACGCAGGATGCGCCGCGTACGGCCTCTTCCGGGTCGGTTCCGACGTGAATGGCGGCGCCGCTCTCGGCTATCCAGTCCATCAGCCACGGCTGCGGCTTCAGTTCCGGCGGGGTCGCGACATTAAGGCGGAAGTCGAACCGCTCGGCTGCGTGCATCCACGAGGTCAGCACATTGTTGGCGTCGCCGGTCCAGGCCACAGTCTTCTTCTTGATCGAGCCGAGATGCTCCTCGAAGGTCATCACGTCGGCCATCACCTGGCAGGGATGGGACTGCTTGGTCAGCGCATTGATCACCGGAACGGTCGCATGCTGCGCGAGCTCGGTGACGAGGTCGTGGTCGAGCGTGCGGATCACCACCGCATCGACGAAGCGCGACATCACCTGCGCCGTATCGGCGATCGACTCGCCGCGTCCGAGCTGCATCTCCTGTCCGGTCAGCGCAATGACTTCTCCACCGAGTTGCTTCATCGCAACTTCGAACGAGATGCGCGTGCGCGTCGAGGGGCTGTCGAAAATCATCGCAAGCGTCTGGCCGCTGAGCGGGCGCTTGCCGCGCCCCCGCGATTTCTTCATTGCGCGTGCGCTCGCGATGATCGCACGGAGGTCGGCCGGGCGAATATCGACCAGATCGATAAAGTGGCGGATGCTGCGCCGGATGCTTTGTTTTGCCATCAGACTGCTGCCGGGGTCGCGGGCTTGGCTGCCTGGGACAGCTTCGCGCACGCACGATCGATTATGCTAATGCTTTCGGCGACGGCGGCCTCGTCGATGATCAGCGGCGGCAAAAGGCGAACGACGTTGTCGCCGGCGGCGATCGCCAGCATCTTCTCGTTGCGAAGCGCCGCGACCATGTCGCCATTCGGCACGACGCAGCAGATGCCGAGCAACAACCCCTCGCCGCGGATTTCGGCGATCACCGACGGATAGCGATCCTTCAGCTCCGCCAGCCGCTGCTTGAGCAGAAGCGACACCTTGCGCGTGTTGTCGAGGAAGCCCGGCGCCAGCACCACGTCGAGCACCGCATTGCCGACGCGGGTCGCGAGCGGATTGCCGCCGAAGGTGGAGCCGTGGGTGCCGGCCGTCATTCCCTTGCCGGCTTCGGCGGTCGTCAGGCAGGCGCCGATCGGGAACCCGCCGCCGAGCGCCTTTGCCAGCGCCATGATGTCCGGCGCGATGCCGCTACGCATATAGCCGAACAGGTCGCCGGTGCGGCCGATACCGGTCTGCACCTCGTCGAACACCAGCATCAGGCCGTGGTCGTCGCACAGCTTGCGCAGTTCGCGCAGGAACTGCGGAGGCACCACCCGCACGCCGCCCTCGCCCTGGATCGGCTCGATCAGGATCGCGGCCGTGGTGGGACCGATCGCTTTTTTCGTTGCCTCGAGATCGGCGAACGGCACCTGAATGAAGCCGCCCGCCACGGGACCGAAGCCCTCAAGATATTTTTTCTGACCACCGGCTGCGAGTGTCGCGAGCGTGCGCCCGTGGAAGGCGCCTTCATAGGTGATGATGTCGACGCGCTCCGGATGGCCGGACGCCGCGTGATATTTGCGCGCGGTCTTGATCGCGCACTCCATCGCCTCGGCGCCGGAATTACAGAAGAAGACGAGGTCCGCGAAGCTCGCCGCGCAGAGCCGCTCCGCCAGCCGCTCCGCCTCCGGAATCCGGAACAGATTGGAGACATGCCAGACCTTCTGCGCCTGATCGGTCAGCGCCTCGACAAGAGCGGGATGCGCGTGACCCAGCACGTTCACCGCAACGCCCGAGCCGAAGTCGAGGTAGCGCTCGCCATTGTTCGCGATCAGCCAAGGACCTTCGCCACGCTCGAAAGCAAGGTCGGCACGCGAATAAGTCGGAAGAAGATGCGAGACCACGACAGAACATCCGGCAGAGCAAAGACAGACGATGTCAGAGCTTAAACGAAATGTGCCGCCCCCGCGGGCGGCACGTCGATTTCCATTGTAGGTGCGGTCGGATGGGTGTCAACCGAGCGAAGCGGTAAGACCATGCCGCAACCGCGGCAATAAGGCGTGGAAAACGTCGCTGGTGAGGCAATGAGGGTGGGGACGCTTTGGCCCCGGACTCTTGCGGCCGAGTCCAGCGATTGTGTAGTGTCGCCTCAGTCAGACACGACATCTCGTGCGGCGGGCAGACTAAGTCAGTACATCTGCGTGTGTTGCGTCACGTTGGCAGCTTCCGGCTGTCCGCGACGGGATCGGATTCTGCGGACGGAGGCCCGTCCGCGGGCAAAAAGGAGAAACCCATGACGTGGACCGACGAACGGGTCGAACAGTTGAAAAAACTCTGGTCCGACGGCCTTTCGGCCTCCCAGATCGCGGCGGAACTCGGCGGCATCACCCGTAACGCCGTGATCGGCAAGGTGCATCGTCTTGGTCTGTCCGGCCGCACCAAAGCCCCCTCCTCGAGCGCGCCACGCCAGCGCAAGCCCAGGGCATCCCATATGTTGCGGGTGTCCCGTCCCGCCATTCGCGGCAACACCGCCCTCGCACAGGCCTTTGCCTTCGAATACGAAGTCGAGGCTGAGCCGGCCATGGTCGAGAATGTGGTTCCGATCGGACAGCGCCGCACATTGCTGGAACTGAACGAGCGGACCTGCAAATGGCCGATCGGCGACCCGGCAACCGCAGAATTCTATTTCTGCGGCGGAAACTCCGTAGCGAGCCTGCCCTATTGCGCCTATCACTCGCGCATCGCGTACCAGCCGCCGGCCGCGCGCCGCGACAAGCGCCCGGTCCGCTGAGTTTGGCGAAAGCCTTGCGACCAAAGAAAAGCGCCCCGGATCGAACCGGGGCGTTTCTCTTTCAGATGCGGATTTGATCAGCTGGCTTTGCCGAAGCGATCATCGATTGAATAGCCCGATCCGCGCACGGTCCGGATCGGATCGCCGTCACGGCCGCGATTGAGGGCCTTGCGCAGACGGCCGACATGCACATCGACCGTCCGCTCGTCGATATAGACCTCGCTGCCCCAGACGCCATCGAGCAACTGCTCGCGCGTGAAGACGCGGCCGGGACGCTCCATCAGGAATTCGAGCAGCCGAAACTCGGTCGGTCCGAGATCGACATCGCGGCCCGCGCGCGACACCCGCTTCCTGACGCGATCGAGTTCGATCTCGCCGAGCGTCAGCACATCGGCGACACGCTCCGGACGGGACCGGCGCAGCAACGCACGGATGCGCGCGACGAGCTCCGGAACGGAAAACGGCTTGACGATGTAATCGTCGGCCCCGGTCGACAGCCCGCGGACACGCTCACTCTCTTCGCCGCGCGCTGTGAGCATGATGATCGGCAGTGATTTGGTTTCCGGCCGGGCCCGCAGCCTGCGGCAAAGCTCGATGCCGGACAAGCCGGGGAGCATCCAGTCGAGCACCACGAGATCGGGCGTGCTCTCACGCAATCTCGTATCGGCGTCGTCGCCACGCGCGACGGTTTCGACCTCATATCCTTCGGCTTCGAGATTGTATCGCAGGAGGAGCGACAACGGCTCCTCGTCCTCGACAATCAGGATCCGCGCGTTCGGGCCGTTCATGTCCACGCTTCCGTCATCCTTGCGCAGCCAAAGGCGTAAAGCTGGTGGTGTCGGCTTTCGGCCGCTCCAGGGTGATCGGCTCGCCCTTGATCACGTAATGAACCGTCTCGGAGATGTTAGTGGCGTGGTCGCCCATGCGCTCGATGTTCTTCGCCGAAAACAGGAGGTGGATGCAGAAGGTGATGTTGCGCGGATCTTCCATCATGTAGGTCAGGAGTTCACGGAACAGCGACACGCACATGGCGTCGATTTCCTCGTCGCGCTTCCAGACGTCCATGGCTTCGTCGACGTCGCGGGCTGCGTAGGCATCGAGCACGCGTTTCAGCTGATCGAGCACGAGACCGCCCATGTGATCGACGCCGCGGATCAGCTTGAGGGACGGATATTCTCCGTTCAGGTCGAGCACGCGCTTGCCGATATTCTTGGCAAGATCGCCGATGCGTTCGATCTCGTTCGCGACTCGCAGCGCGCTGACCACCTCGCGCAGGTCGATCGCCACCGGCTGCCGGCGCGCGATGGTGAGGATCGCTCGATCCTCCAGTTCGCGCTGGAGCGCATCCACCTGCGCGTCGGCAGCGATCATCCTGCGCGCAAGATCGGTGTCGCGCCGCGTCAGCGCATGGACCGCATCGGCGATCTGCTTTTCGGCCAGCCCGCCCATTTCAGCGACCATGCGGTTGAGTTCGCGCAGGTCGGCATCGAAGGCCTTGGTGATGTGGTTGGACATCGTTGTGATCCTTGTCCTTTCGCGGCCGGTCAGCCGAAGCGCCCGGTGATGTAATCCTGCGTGCGGCGGTCCTGCGGCGTGGTGAAGATCATTTCGGTCGGCCCCTCCTCGACAAGACTGCCCAGATGGAAGAACGCGGTCCGCTGCGACACGCGCGCCGCCTGCTTTATCGAATGGGTGACGATGATGATGGTGAAATTCTGCCGCAGTTCGTCGATCAGTTCCTCGATGCGGGCGGCGGCGTTCGGGTCGAGCGCCGAGCAGGGCTCGTCCATCAGGATGACCTCGGGGCCGACCGCGATGGCGCGCGCGATGCACAGGCGCTGCTGCTGGCCGCCGGACAGCCTGGTGCCGGGATCGGACAGGCGATCCTTCACTTCCTCCCAAAGGCTGGCGCGCTTCAGGCTCGAGATCACGATGTCGTCGAGATCGGTCTTCGAGCGCGCCATGCCGTGAATGCGGGGACCATAGGCCACGTTCTCATAGACGGATTTAGGGAACGGATTGGGCTTCTGGAAGACCATGCCGACGCGGGCGCGCAGCTGCACAACGTCGAGCGACTTGTCGTAGATGTCGAGATCGTCGATCTCGATCCGGCCGGTGACCCGCGCCGACGGGATGGTGTCGTTCATCCGGTTGATGCAGCGAAGGAACGTAGACTTGCCGCAGCCGGACGGCCCGATGAAGGCCATTACGCTCCGCTCGGGGATGTTGACGCTCACGTTCTTCAGCGCGTGCTTTTCGCCGTAATGGACGTTGACATTCTCGGCGACCACCTTCGCCCGCGCGGGGGCGGATGGCGCAAGCGTCGTCGCAGCGGCGGTGGCGGGTTGAACCAGGGCGTTCATGGCCGGCATTTCTTACTCCGTGTCTATTACCAGCGCCGTTCGAATTGCCTGCGCAGGATGATGGCAGCACCGTTCATGACGAACAGGAAGACCAGCAGCACCATGATCGCGCCCGCGGTCTTCGCCTGGAATCCGGCCTCCGGCAGGTCGGACCACAGGTAGATCTGGACCGGCAGCACTGTCGCAGCGTCGGTGATGCTCGACGGCGTCTCAACGATGAAGGCGACCATGCCGATCATCAGGAGCGGCGCGGTTTCGCCGAGCGCATGCGCCATGCCGATGATGGTGCCGGTCATGATGCCGGGCATCGCCAGCGGCAGCACATGATGGAACACCGCCTGCTGGTGCGAGGCGCCGACTCCGAGCGCGGCCTCCTTGATCGAGGGCGGCACTGCCCGGAGCGCGGCGCGCGAGGCGATGATGATGGTCGGCAGCACGAGCAGCGCCAGCACGAGGCCGCCGACCGCCGGCGCGGAGCGAGGCAAGCCGAAGAAATTGAGGAACACTGCAAGACCGAGCAGGCCAAAGACGATCGACGGCACGGCCGCGAGATTGTTGATGTTGACCTCGATGATCTCGGTGAAGCGGTTCTTCGGCGCGAATTCCTCGAGATAGATGGCGCCGGCAACGCCGAGCGGCACGCACAATGCGAGCGTGACGAACAGGGTCAGGGCAGAGCCGACCAGCGCGCCGCGGATGCCGGCGAGCTCAGGCTCGCGGCTGTCGCCGGAGGTGAAGAAGCGCCAGTTGAACCGCCGCCGGACTTCACCATTCGCCTTGAGGGCCTCCAGCCACGTCACGATACGATCGTTGAGACGCCGGCTTCCTTCCGGGGTGACATAGCTGACGACCTGCCAGCTATTCGGACCGGCCGGCGCTGCCGAAGCGAGCGGAAGAAAAACCTCGCCCTTCACGCTGTTGGCGCTGACTTCCGTGACTTTCATCACACCCCTGTTGATGGCGATCAGAAGGCTCGCGGCGCGGTCGTTCAGCGCTTCCGGCGCGGACGTATTCTTGTACCGCGCTTCGAGTTCGGCGACGCTGTCGAACAATTCCCTGGCGCGGGCGCCGAGCGATGTCGCCTCCTCGCCCTCGGCCGCGATCTGGCGCTCGAGCAGCGCGATGCGGTCAGGATCGTTCGCGGTCCTCGCCGACGAAAGCGCGGCCTCCAGCTCTATCTTGCGCGTCGCGGCGCGGCCGGACAGCGCCTGCAGCCTGTCTGCCTCGGTTCGTTCTGCACGGGCCCGGGTCGTCAGCGCCTGCTTCACTAGGGACAGAGTGTTCGCAAAGTCGCGGGACGTGGACGTGATCTCGATCTCGCCCGATGTGCCGCTCGGCGTAGCCGTTCCGAGACCGGCGGTCCGGACGATCGGCGTTCCGGCGCCCTTGAAGTAGAGATCGGCATCCGAAGAGAGCAACACCGGCACATCTATGGTCTGCCCGATCAGCGAAGGATCGGCGACGACGCGATCGCGCAACGCATCGGACGCGCCTGTCGACAGGATGGAATCGAGCTGACGACGCTGGGTCCGGTCTCTGGCGTCCGGAAATTCGGCACGCAGCGCATTGCGCACCAGCGCCTGGAAATCTGCAGCGCGGATGTCGCCAGGATTTCGTATGCCATTGGCATCGATCTCGGCCGCATCCACGGTGATCTTCATCACCAGCACATGCTGCGTGAAGGCCGGCAGGCCCTTGACGATAATGTCGGACAGGACGACGACCAGAAAGATCGTGGTGATCGCGATCGCGGCAAGGCCATAGAAGCGGAAACGGGTTTCCGCGCGATAGCGCGCCTTGACGCGCGCGCGCGCAGCGTCGGTTCCAAGATCGATCGAGCGAACGCCAGGAAGGGTGGTGTCAGTCATATTGTTCCCGATAGCGTTTCACGATCTGCATCGCGATGATGTTGAGCATCAGCGTGAAGAAGAACAGGACGAAGCCGAGGGCGAAGGCGGACAGGGTCTTGGCGCTGTCGAATTCCTGGTCGCCGACCAGAATCGTCTTGATCTGCACCGTGAAGGTCGTCACCGCGTCGAGCGGATTGAACGTAAGGTTGGCGGCAAGGCCCGCAGCCATCACCACGATCATGGTTTCGCCGACGGCGCGGCTGATAGCGAGCATGAAAGCCGATACGATGCCCGGCAAAGCGGCAGGCAGCACCACCTTCTTGACGGTTTCTGATTGCGTTGCGCCCATGGCGTAGGAGCCATCGCGCAACGATTGCGGCACCGCGTTGATGACGTCGTCCGAGAGCGACGACACGAACGGGATGATCATCATTCCCATCACGATGCCGGCGGCCAGCGCGCTTTCGGAGGCGACGCTCAGGCCCAGGGCTTCGCCCGAGCCGCGCACCCATGGCGCGAGACTGAGGGCGGCGAAGAACCCCAGCACTACGGTCGGAATGCCGGCCAGGATCTCAAGGACTGGCTTCGCCAAGGCCCGGAAGCGCGGCGTCGCATATTCCGCCATGTAGATTGCCGCGAACAGCCCGATCGGCCCGGCGATCAGCATGGCGATTGTGGTGATCAGCAATGTGCCGACGACCAGCGGAACGATACCGAAAGCGCCGGACGAGCCGACCTGATCGGCGCGAATGGCGGTCTGCGGGCTCCACTGCAGACCGGTCAGGAAGTCGATGGGCGAAACTTTCTGGAAAAAGCGGACCGTTTCGAACAGGACCGAAAAGATGATGCCGATGGTGGTGAGAACGGCGACGCAGGCGGCCGCCAGCAGCACGTATTTAACGACATTCTCGACGTGGTTGCGTGCGCGGAAACTGACCGACAGCGAGCGCAACCCGTAAGCGATACCAATCAGGCCGAAGATCCAGCCAGCACCGAGAATGACCGTGTCGGTCCAGGACCGCAGCGAGGAATATAGATCCGCCGCATTCTTGAGCGCGACGCTCGGCTCGCCGACATAGCGGCCGGACGCGACGGCGACGATGTCGCGCAGCGCAGCACCGCGTTTGAGGTTGTCATCGAGCAGCGCGGGATCGAGCGCATTGATCGCCTGGGCGTTGACGATCCGTTCGGAGAGCGGCACTGCGACCACGAAGATCAATAGCATCGGAATGAGGATGCTGATCACGACGAAAGAGCCGTGATAGCTCGGGCGCGAGTGCAATGCGCCCGTCCGCCCCGCAGCCACCGCGCGCGAGCGCCCCAGCAGATATCCAACGAACACAAGCGCGGCGAGGCCTAGGAAATACAACGATGTCATCGCCTCAACCCTTCAAACCCGCGGCTTCATCTTGTGCAGCTTCACCGGCCGCCCGAGGATCGGGCAGCCGCATGTGCGACTGCCCGGGCTTTCAACTTGCCCATTACGAACCGAGGTTATCGAGCGCCAGCGGCTTCATGTCGGTGACCGCCTTCCGGACCTTGTCGGCTTCCGCCTTCGGCAGGGTCACGAGACCCTTCCGCGACAGATAGCCGTCCTCGCCGATCGCCTTGGCGGACACGAACTCGGCGACGAACTTGTCGATACCCGGGACGACGCCGACATGTTGCTTCTTCACGTAGACGTAAAGCAGGCGCGAGCCGGGATACTTGTCGGCGGCGATATTGTCGTAGGTCGGCTCGACGCCGTTCAGCGGCACGCCTCGCAGCTTCGAGGTGTTTTCCTCGAGGAAGGAATAGCCGAAGATGCCGAAGGCATTCTTGTTGGCAACGAGCTTCTGAACGATCAGGTTGTCGTTCTCGCCGGCTTCGACATAGGCGCCGTCCTCGCGGATCGACTTCCAGGCGCGCTCGAACGCCTTCGGGTCCGACTTCTTCAGCGCAGCGAGGGCCGGTACGCCTTCGGCGCCCTTTTCGAGCAGCAGTTCATGCAGTGCGTCGCGGGTGCCGGAGGTCGGGGGCGGGCCGAGGACTTCGATCTTCACGTTCGGCAGCGACTTGTCGATGTCCGACCAGTTCCTGTTCGGATTAGCGACCAATTTGCCGTCAGCACCCGGCACCTCCTTGGCGATCGCCAGGAACAGCTGCGGCAGGGTCAGCTTCATCGCCGTCCCTTCCTTGGACTGGGCAAGGCTGATTCCGTCATAGCCAACAATCAGCTCGACGACGTCGTTGACGCCGTTCTTCTGGCACTGCTCGAGCTCGCTCTTCTTCATGCGGCGCGATGCATTGGTCGCGTCAGGATGCTCGACGCCGACGCCAGCGCAGAACAGCTTCATGCCGCCGCCCGTGCCGGTCGATTCCACCACCGGCGTCTTGATGCCGCCGGTCTTGCCGAGCTGCTCGGCCACGGCGGTCGTGAACGGATAAACGGTTGAGGATCCCACAATACGGATCTGGTCGCGCGCCTCGGCGGCGCCAGCAAACATCACGCCGGCCGCCACGAGCGCGAAGGCGCTGGCGAGGGTCTGGTGTTTCAAGGTCTCTCTCCTTCGTTATGTGCCGGACATGCGTGGCGTCAGAGCCTTGGGGAAGCGCGTCCGATCGCCCCGGTCACTAGAGGCGACATGCAGAAGCTTCTATGACGCGGGGATGACGCCTGGATGACAGCGCAAACTATTGAATTGACGCCGTTTTTTGACCTGATCCGGCTGTCCCTGTTGATATCGGCAGCCGCACTATGAACGTCGCCCCCTCGCCGGAGCGGCTTTCGATCGTGAGCCGTCCATGGTGGCGATTCATGATGTGCTTAACGAGCGCCAGCCCGAGCCCGGTACCACCCTGCTCCCGGCTTTCGGTCACGTCGACCCGGTAGAACCGCTCCGTGAGTCGCGGCAGATGCTCCGCCGCGATACCGGGGCCGTAGTCGCGCACCGCCACAACGGCCTCTTCGCCACCGCCGACGGTCAAGGCGCGGGACAGCGTGACCTCCACGCGTTTCCCCGATGCGCCATACTTCAACGCATTTTCGATCAGGTTTTCGAACACACGCGTCAGTTCATCGCGGTTGCCCGAAACGATCAGCGGCTCTTTCGGCGCATCAATCGAGACCGTTACGCCGCGATCACGCGCCAGCACCTGCAACGCATCGATCACCTGCCGCACGATCGGCGACAGATCGACTGGCGTCTCGGGCCGGACATGCGCGGCCAGTTCGATACGCGAAAGCGACAGGAGATCGTCGATCAGACGCGCCATGCGCTTGGCCTGCCCTTCCATGATGTCGAGAAAGCGCTCGCGCGCCGCCGTGTCGTTGCGGGCCGGTCCCTTCAGCGTTTCGATGAAGCCCGACAAAGCCGCGAGCGGCGTCCTCAATTCGTGGCTTGCATTCGCGACGAAATCGACCCGCATCTCCTCGACCCTGCGAATCGGAGTGAGATCGCGAAATGTCAGCAACAGGCGCGCGCCAGCCCCACTGTCGTCGTGCGCTCTGAGCGGAGTCACGAAAACCTCGAACCAGCGCCCGGACGGCACCCGCTCTGCAAATTCGGCGCGTTCGGTCTTGCGGCCGAGCGATGCACGCCGTATCGCGTCGATCACTTCCGGTATCCGGAGCGCAAGGGCCGCCGGCTCCCCAATCCGCAAGGCCGGTGCAATCGTGCTCGCGGACACATTCATGGCGGCGACCCGGCCCTCCGCATCCAGGAGAACGGTCGGATCCGGCAGGGCCGTGACAACATCGGCAAACAGGCTGTCGTTATCGATCGCGGGCGACGAGGCCACCTGCTCGGCCTCCTCCACATGCGCGCGGCGGCCGAGATACCAGGCGGCAGCTACGACAGCGATTGCAGCGGGGATTGCGATAACGGCGCTGAGGTCACCGCGCGCACTGACCAGGGCAATCGCGACGACCGCGATCCCGGCGATCAACCATAGATCATAACGTCGGGCATGCGCCTCTGGCGCGTCCGCAGGTAATTCCCTGTCATTGCCTTGATCCATCGACATTGGACGGCTTCTGGTCAGAGGCTTCTTTCGCGTGCTGCGCGATGACGTCGCCGGCGATATTGCCAAGCTGCGGGACGCTGTTGGAGAACATGCCCTTGATGATTTCCCTCGCACCCAGGATCGCGAGCGCGAACGCGAACGGAATGACGTAGTACAGGAGCCTGAATAGCAGCAAGCTCGCCAGCAACTCCTCCTTGTCGAAATTCCAGAGCGCCACCAGCATGGCCGCATCGAACACCCCGAGCCCGCCCGGTGAATGGCTCGCGAAACCAAGCAGCGTCGCGGAGACGAAAATCACCGCCAGCATGACAAAGTTGATGTGTGGCTGGTCGGGGAGCAGGAGATACATCGCGGCCGCGCAACATCCGAGATCGACGATCCCGATCATGATCTGAAGGAATGTCAGCGGACCGCCTGGCAAGGTCACCTGCCACCCGTCACGTCCGATCGCACGCGGACGGACCCAGACCCAGACCACATAGACCACCAGGGCAGCAATCGTGAGTGCGGCAAGTGTCCGGTTGAACCATTCGGGCAAGTGGTTGATCGCGGTGGCAGCTTCCGGCGCATAGAAAATGCCAAGTCCAAGCACCGTGGCGTTGCCGAGCCAGAATGTGAGACCGGCGACGAAGCAGATCTTCGCGACCTCGATCGCGCTCACCCCGTGCGCGGAATAGATGCGATAGCGGACCGCGCCGCCAGTAAAGGCGCTGGCGCCGACATTGTGCCCGACCGAATAACTCGTGAAGCCCGCAAGAGCGGCCGTGGGATAGGACACGTCCTTGCGTCCGATCGTCCGCAGGGCAAACAGATCGTAGAAGGTCAGGGTGAAATAGCCGAAGGCGACGAACAACGCGGCAAGCCAGAAATCCCGCGCATCGGTGGCGCGAAGCGCTTGGTAAACTTCGTTCAGATCGATGCCGCGCAGCATGCGGTACAGAACGACCGCGGCCACCACGATGATGATGACACTGAGGGCAAAGCCTATACGATGCCACCCGATCTTCTCGCTGATGAAGCGCGCCACCGAGCGAAGCATTTCAAGCATGCAGAACCCCGCCGAACCCGGCCGTTATGCCAGGCCGCGGCGAGGTACTAGCAGAAGTCAGGGCCCGCAAGCAAAAGCGACCAGAAACCGCGATTGCGGGTCTTGACGGCCCGCAATCGGTCACGATCGGCGCGCACCGCGTCAACGCGGCGGGATCTGGATCAGTTCGGCCAGTTGATCCTTGGTCAGTTCGGTTGCCGTAAATTTGAGCGTAACGGCATCTTTCACGACCGTATCAAGCCCGGTGATCCGATCGGGGTTGACCGAGTCTTTCGGGAAGAAGTCGTCGCGTGTGCGGCGCGCCTTGGCTTCCGGGATATTCAGCCAGTCCGCATAAACCTTGAGGCCGGCATCCGTGTACATGAAGTCGATCGTCTCCCGATACGCCTTCATGTAACGGTTGATGGCGTCCTTCTTGCTCTGCAGCACGGGCGCGGTCGTCATCAGCAGCCGCACCGTCTGGCCCTTGAATGCCGACGCGTCGTTGCCACTGGCCAGGATGCGGATCTGCTTCTGGTCAAGCTGGTCCAGTCCAAAGGGCGGCGCCGCCCAGCCAATGTCGATCTGTCCCGACATCACCTGCGTCAACGTTCCGGGAGGGCCCCCAGTCGCCGTCGGCTTCGCCGTAAGCCCGTATTCCCGCATGAAGGCAGTGACGATGCCGTGGGTCGAGGAGCCGTTGGTCGAATAGGCAAGCGTCTTGCCGGCGGTGTCCTTCAGATTCTTGATGGGCGAATCCGACTTCACGTACCAGTAAAGGTCGGCGGCACCCGTAGTCTCGGCGCCGAGGATCCGCACCGGCGCGCCTTTGGAATATGCGCTGAGAACGCCCATGACGCCGGCGGCGACGCCGATATCGACACTGCCGGAAATCGCAGCCTGCTGCGTTTCGCCCGCACCCTGGGTGTAGACGATCTCCAGCTCAAGACCGTGCTTCTTGAAAATGCCGGCGCGCTGGCCGACCTCGGAGACCGAGGTGTCCCAGTTGCCACGCTGGCCGACCGCAAGCTTCAGCTTGTCCTGCGCCAGCGCAGGCTGCAGCCCGAACAGATAGCCGGCTGCGACCAGCCCAAGCAGCGGACCGAAAGTCCGTCGATTCATTGATGTCCTCCCTCTGCGTAGTGTCGTCGTCTTCGTTGATCGAGACGATCTTGATCGAGATGTTAGCCTTGATGGGGGCGCTAGGCGACCTTCTCCTGACCCTGTTCCTGATCCGACGCCACCGTAAAGCTGCGCCAGTTCGTCGATTTCGGCACGATACCCTCGAACGACCGGATCTTCCCATGCGCGACGTGCGGCGTCGTGCGCCCAATCGCCACGCCTGAATCGCGCATTGTCCGGGCGGCATCGACCATCAGCTTGCGAAACTCGACCACCGCGAGATCGCTCGCGCCAAGGCGCTCCTTGGTGCGGTCGGCGATCGGCCCCATGGTCTCCCACATCGCGATGTCCTGATTGGGGATGCCCTTGATTCCCGTGAAATTGCCGAGCCGCATCGCGTTGCGGTCCTGCTGATAATCATTGTCGCGGGTGCGCAGATTGTTGAAGCCACGATCGAGATCGATGCCGGGCTGCGCGACGTTGAACTTGCGCCACACCTCCTGGTCGATCCCCGCCTTGTCCGCCCACGGCGTATCCTTGTCGCTCCAGGCGATGAAGTGGAACACCGTATTGTGGTCATCGACCGGCGCCAGCAGGGTCGCGACATTGTATTCGTTGTTCGGCGGGATCAGCGCGGTGAACGGGGCAACATAAACCGTCACGCGCACATAATCGTTCACGTTGGCATTGGCGATCGGGCGGCGGATGGCCGCGTAGTGGAATCCGAAACTCGTGCGCTCGACCTGCAGGCGGGGCGCCTTGTCGGTCGACGGACGCAGCCAATGCGTGTCAACGGCTTTCGCGGCATCCACCTTGGCCGGCTTCATGTCCGAGGAATGCAGGCTCGACGAATGCGCGGAATCGATCTGGCCTTCGAGAATCTGCGCCCAGTTACAGCCGACGTGAATCTTGACGATCGAGACTTGCGCGTTCTGCGTCGGTGCGAAGGCCGGCGGCTCGAACTCCGGCATGGTCTCGGCCGGTCCCATATAGGTCCATACAAAACCGCCCCATTCGCGGGCGGGATAAGCCTTGACCTTTACCTTCTCGACGAAGCCGCTCTCGGGCGGTTCGGAGGCCATCTCCACGACGTTGCCCTCCACGTCCATCTTCCAGCCGTGATAGAGGCAACGGAGCCCGCATTCCTCGTTGCGGCCGAAGGCGAGCGAGGCACGGCGGTGCGGGCAATATTCGTCGAGGATCCCAAGCCGCCCGTCGCTGTCGCGGAACACGACGAGGTCCTCGCCAAGCAGACGGATCTTGAGCGGCTTGCCGTCCGGTTCCTCGACCTCCTCAATCAGGCAGGCCGGCATCCAGTGACGCCGCATGATCTGACCCATCGGCGCATCGCCTTCGACGCGGCACAGGAGGTCGTTTTCCTCGGCGGTCATCATCGCTTTGCCTCCCAGAACAGCCCGGGTTGGATCCCGGATAAAATGTTAGCCCTCTAAGTTTTTATCCTATAATGCTTCCAGCCTGATGTCGAGGCGGCGCGACGCCGCGATTGTGCAACGCACCGGAATTTGCGACCTAGACCCATCCGAAAAGGCTACGTCTGCAACACGTCACCCGGCCATGAGTTCGATCCCGCAAACCGATATCCCCGTCCTTGTCACCCGTGCCGAGAACATCGCGGACGGCATCCACCTTTACGAGATACGGCACCGGGACGGTGGCGAGCTACCGGCCTTCACCGCCGGCTCGCATATCAATCTGCGCGTGCCGAACGGCCTGACGCGCAAATATTCGCTGTGCAGCGACCCGGCCGAACGGAGCTTCTACCGCGTTGCGATCAAGCGCGAGGATAACGGTCGCGGCGGCTCGATTTATCTCACCGACAACACCAAGGTCGGCGACGAGTGGACGATCTCAAGGCCCGACAATGCCTTCGCGCTGCCCCAGCGCGGCGACAATTTCATCTTCATCGCGGGCGGCATCGGCATCACACCGTTCATCGCCATGATCCATGCGCTGAAGGCCGATCCGGCCAAGAAGTTCAAGCTGTATTACTGCTCGCGCACCCCGGAGATGACGGCGTTCCGCGAGGAACTGAGCGCGCCGGAATACAGTGGCAAGGTCGTCATTCACTATGACGGCGGCGATCCGGCGAAAGCGCTCGACCTCTGGCCAATCGTGGAGGAGCGCAAGAACCGCGAGCACCTTTATTGCTGTGGACCGCGCGGGCTGATGGAGGCGGTGCGCGACGCCACCGGCCATTGGTCGCCGACCGCAGTCCACTTTGAGGCGTTCAGCGAGGCCGATGCGCGCCGGCCGGACGATACGCCGTTCAAGGTAAAACTTGCGAGGAGCGGCGCGGTCATCGAGGTCCCGGCCGGGACCACGATCCTGGAGGCGATGCGTGCCGCCGGTTACGACGTGCCCAGCTCCTGCGAGAGCGGCACATGCGGCACTTGCCGCACCAAGCTGCTCGAAGGCGAAGCCGACCACCGCGATCTGGTGCTGACCGAAGCCGAACGCGGCAGCCAGATCATGATCTGCGTATCCCGCGCGAAGACGCCGGAACTCGTGATCGACCGGTAGCGCAGATGACTGGCCAGCCCATCCGTCTCGGAATTGCCGGGCTTGGCCGCGCCTTCACGCTGATGCTGCCGACATTCGCGGCGGACCCGCGGATGACGCTTGCCGCTGCGACGGATCTTCGTCCGGAAGCGCGCAAGCGGTTCGAGGCGGATTACAGTGCGCCGACCTACGATACCGTCGAGGCGTTGTGCGATGATCCATCGATCGATGCGGTGTATGTCGCAACGCCTCATCAGATGCACGCGGCTCACGTGATCGCCGCTGCCGCGCGCGGCAAGCATGTGCTGGTCGAAAAGCCGATCGCGATCCGTATCGAGGAATGCGACGCCATGATCGACGCGGTGCGACGCGCCGGCGTCCAGCTCGTCATTGGGCACAGCCACAGCTTCAATGCGCCTGTCCTGCATGCGCGCAGGCTGATCGACAGCGGCGCCTATGGCGCGGTCCGCATGATTCACGCACTCAACTATACGGATTACATGGTCCGGCCGCGGCGCCCGGAGGAGATGGATACGACGCAAGGCGGCGGCGTGATCTTCAGTCAGGGCGCGCATCAGATCGATATTGTGCGCCTGCTCGGCGGCGGCCTTGTCCGCAGCGTGCGCGCGCAGACCGGCAATTGGGAACAGTCGCGTCCCACAGAGGGCGCCTATTCCGCCCTGCTCACATTCGAAGACGGCGTGTTCGCCTCCTGCACCTATAGCGGTTATGCGCATTTCGACTCCGACGAGTTCATGGGTTTCATCGGGGAGATGGGGCTTCCGAAAGATCCCGCCCGCTATGGCACGATGCGCAGGGCGCTGCAGGCGGCGGGCAACGCCGACGAAGAGGCGGCGCTCAAGGCCGCGCGCAATTATGGCGGCAGCGCCTATGCGCCGCCGTCCGCCACACCCGCCAACCGGCGTCACCAACATTTCGGTTCGATCATCGTGTCGTGCGAGCGCGGCGATCTGCGGCCAATGCCGGATGGCGTGATGATTTACGACGACGAGGCGGTTCGCCTCGATCCGGTCCCCGTGCCCGCCATCCCGCGCGCCGAAGTGATCGACGAATTCTACGCGGCCGTGGCCAATGACAAGCCACCGCTGCACGATGGCGAATGGTCGCGCGCGACGCTCGAGGTCTGCCTCGCGATCCTCGAATCGTCACAGGCGCGGTCCGAGATCACGCTGCGTCATCAGGTCGGATTGCGCGGAGCCGTGCGATGAGTCGCCGGAAGCAACCCGACACCGATGCGATCCTGAAACATTGGCGCGAAGCCGTGCCGAACGATCGCCTCGCGCATCTCGTGAAGGATGCGACCCGCTCCCTTCTCCGTGCGCTGCAGATGCGGCTCACCTCCCATGACGTATCACTCGGGCACTGGACCTTCCTGCGCATCCTTTGGGAAAAGGACGGGCTCACGCAGCGCGAACTCAGCGAAGAAGCGGGTGTGATGGAACCAACGACATTCTCCGCGCTCAACGCCATGGAGAAGCTTGGCTACATCACGCGGCGGCAGATGCCGGACAATCGCAAGAAGGTCTACGTGTTCCTGACACCGAAAGGCCGTCAGTTGAAGGACAATCTGGTGCCCCTGGCGGAAGAGGTCAACCGGATCGCGGTCAACGGCGTGCCGGCCGAGCACATCGCGACCACGCGCCAGACGCTTCTGTCGATCATCGAAAATCTTGCGCGCGACGATGCAGCATCCGTCGATCCGCAGCGGCGCATCCCTTCTACACGCGAAATTGCGTCGCGCGTCGCGGCTGGCGGCAAACACAAGAGCGGATGAGCCAGCCTATTTCGGGGGAAGAACCTCGACGCCGAATTCCAGCGCCGACGGCAGCAGCCACGACCAGAAGCTTCCGGCCATGCTGCGCGACACGGCGAGATGCACCGCGTCGTCGACATCCGCCCACCACAGCTGCACACCGATTCCGCCGATCGCGGTGATGATGGTATCGCCGCGCCGAAACGCGCGCGGATGCAGATCGACCGGGCACCCCTTGGCGAGTGCGTCGCGAACCCGCGCACCATGCAGCCGCAGGACGGCGCGCGCATCCGTCTGGTCCGTCACGGCAGCCATGCCCTTGAGCTGCTCCGCAAGCTCGGCCGGCATATCGGGCCGGATCGATACTCCAAGCCATTGTGACGGACCGGCCCAGATGAAATCGACCAAATCTTCTGCTGCCGCACGCGGTGTCTGCGGCAATTCGATCCCGAACCGCGACACGACCTGATCCGCGAGCGTCCGGTCGCCTTCGGCGCCGATCACGAAAGCAAGCGAGAGATCATGCCGCGGCGTAACGATCACACCCGGATCTCCGCTTCCGGCGCCCGAGCGCCCGGGAGTGGCAATGCCCTCCCAGGCGCCTTTCCGCTGCCATGGGGTACGCCGCTCAGACACGCAACCGCTCCTCTTTCGGATCCACGAAGACGGGAGAACAGACCTCGACGTCCATCGCTTCACCGCGCAGCGGATCAACGCATCGAATAACCTCGCCGACCCGCTCCGGACCGTTGCGCAGGAGACCGAGTCCAACCCAGTGCTGAAGTGTCGGCGAATAGGCGACCGAGGTCATAAACCCTTCGTCATTCTCCGCCGTTGCAGGCTTGCCGGCCGAAACGAAGTGCGAGCCAGCGCGCAACCGGTCTGCCGTGTTCACCGGACGGAAGCCGACAAAGCGCGGTCGCGAGGTATCCAGCAGCGCCGGCCGCGCCGCCATGACGCGGCCGATATAGTCCTTCTTGCCCGACATCATCTTTCCAAGGCCGAGGTCGCGCGCGGTCGTCTGGCCATTCAGCTCGTTGCCGGCAACATGACCCTTCTCGATCCGCATCACACCGAGCGCTTCGGTTCCATACGGACGAATGCCGTAGGGCTTGCCTGCCTCCATGATCGCACGGATCGCCGCATTGCCGTATGAGGCCGGAACCGCAAGCTCGTAGGCAAGCTCGCCGGAGAACGAAATCCTGAACAGGCGCGCTGCGATGCCGCCGCCCACCGTCACAGCGCCGGAAGCGAGATAGGGGAACGCCTCGTTCGACAGATCGTATTGCGGATCGACAACACCGCGCAGCACGTCGCGCGCACGCGGCCCGGCAATCGAGTATTGCGCCCATTGCTCGGTGACCGAGACCATCCGGACGTCGAGCGACGGCCACAGCACCTGATGACAGAATTCGAGATGCTGCATCACACGCACCGCGTTCGCGGTCGTGGTGGTCATCACGAAATGCGTTTCGCCGAGCCGCGCGGTCGTGCCGTCGTCCATGACGAAGCCGTCCTCGCGCAGCATAAGGCCGTAGCGCGCCTTGCCGACGGCAAGATTGGTCCATCCGTTGATATAGACGCGGTTCAGGAACTCCGCCGCATCCGCGCCCTGGATATCGATCTTGCCGAGCGTCGAGACGTCGCAGACGCCAACGCTGCTGCGCACCGCGTTCACTTCGCGAACCACGGCATCGAGCCAGTCGCGATCGCCAGCTTGCGGGAAATATTGCGCACGCAGCCAAAGGCCGGTTTCGACAAAGACGGCGCCCTGCTCACGCGCAAAATCATGCGACGGCGTCAGGCGATACGGGCGGAAATCCTTGCCGCGATGATGACCCGCAAGCGCGCCGATCGCGACCGGCGTGTAGGGCGGCCGGAATACCGTCGTGCCTGCACGTGCGATGTCGACGCCACACAGGGCAGCCATCATTGCATGGCCGGCGACATTAGAGGTCTTGCCTTGATCCGTCGCCATGCCGAGTGTCGTGTAGCGCTTCAGATGCTCGACCGCGCAGAAGCCTTCGCGGTGTGCGAGCTGTACGTCGGACGCAGTCACGTCGTTCTGGAAATCGACGAAAGCCTTCTTGCTCGTCACCGGCATCCAGACCGGGGAGGCATCACGGCCATCGTCCTCAGCCCGCATTTGCGGCAACGGCACAGCATCGAATCCGCAGTCCTGCGCCGCGGATGCGCCTGCCGCTCCGCCCTGCTCCAGCCCGCGCGCAAGCCCATACTCGCCACTGGCGGCGCCGACGACGGACAGCCCGGGCGGCAGAGCCTGCGGCGGAAGAAATGCGAATCGCGCCGCGTCCCATGCGGGCTTGCCGCCAAGATGCGTCGTCAGATGGATGGCGGGATTCCATCCATTGGACATCGCAACGAGATCGCACGGCAGATATTCGGTCGCGCCGCTCTCAAGGACCACGTCGAGCCCGGCGACCAGCATACGGCCGTGTACGGCCTTGGCCTGCGCACCGAGCAGAACCCGGATGCCGGCCTTGTCAGCCTTGGCCAGCAAAGCCGGACCAACGCTCTTTCGCGCGTCGACGATCGCAACGTTCGCGCCAGCGCTCTGCAGATCATAAGCCGTGCGCCAGCCGTCATCGCCGGTCGTGACAACGACGCATTGCCGGCCGGGCACAACACCGAAACGGTTGATATAGGTACGCACCGCGCCCGCCAGCATCACGCCGGGACGGTCGTTGCCGCCAAACACGATCGGACGCTCGATCGCGCCGGACGCCAGCACAGCGCGCTTGGCGATGATCTGCCAGTAGCGCTGGCGCGGTTGATGCGGCGGCGGCTCGGGGAGATGATCGGCGACGCGTTCGAGTGCGCCATAGGTGCCGCCGTCATATACGCCAAACACCGTGGTGCGCGGCATCAGCCGAACTTCGGGCATCGAGGCCAGTTCAGCCTTCACCGCGGCGAGCCACGCATCGGCTGGCGCGCCGTCGATCTCACGCCGCTCGGACAGGAGACGTCCGCCGAATTCGAAACTCTCGTCGCACAGCACGACGCGTGCACCGGAACGGCCAGCGGCGAGCGCAGCGGCAAGTCCCGCCGGACCCGCGCCGATCACCAGCACGTCGCAATACAGGAACGCCTTCTCGTAACGATCAGGATCCGGCAGTCCGGCGGCGCACCCGAGTCCCGCAGCGCGGCGGATCAGCGGTTCGTACAGCTTTTCCCAGAACGCCGCCGGCCACATGAAAGTCTTGTAGTAGAAGCCCGCGCCCATGAAGGGTGAGAGCGGAGCTGTCAGCGACAACAGGTCGAAACGCAGCGACGGCCATCGATTCTGGGAGGCGGCTTCGAGACCATCGTAGAGTTCGACGGTCGTTGCACGCGTGTTCGGCTCGCGTCGCGCACCGCTCCGCAACTCGACAAGCGCGTTCGGCTCTTCGCTGCCCGCGGAGAGAATGCCGCGCGGCCGATGATACTTGAACGAGCGGCCGACCAGTTGCACGCCGTTCGCCAGCAGAGCCGAGGCCAACGTGTCGCCCTGGAAACCGCGATAGCTTCGGCCATCAAACTTGAATTGCAGCGACCGCGAGCGGTCAATGCGACCGCCGGACGGGAGGCGATACGACATCAGGCGCCTCCCTGTTCGCGCGACAGCGCGGCTTGTCTGGCGCTTATGACCTTATTGATTGCGTGTGTGCGCGTGTCGCGCTCCACCACCAGCCAAGCGTGACAGCCTGAGCCGTGATACCAGAACTCGCGAGCAGGGCCGGCCGCGTTGGTGCGCGGATAAACGTACTCGAACATCGCACCGGCATCGGCGTCCATTCCGTTCGGCCGCACCGGATCGGCATCGCCGAGCACCGTGAATTCGCGCCGGTCGCGTTCGCCGCAATAAGGACAGGGAATTCGCATCGGATGCCCTAGTGCAGATTGGCCTGGGCGCCGGCGCCCTTTTCGTCGATCACCGCGCCGGTCGCGAAGCGATCGAGACGATAGGCCGTCGCGACGGGGTGCATTTCATCGCGCGCGATCAGATGCGCGAAGCAGAAGCCGGATGCCGGCGTCGCCTTGAAGCCGCCATAGCACCAGCCGGCATTGAGATAGAGGCCGTCCACCGGAGTGCGGTCGATGATCGGTGAGCCGTCCATCGACATATCCATGATGCCGCCCCAGTGCCGCAGCACGCGAATGCGCCCGACACCCGGCCAGACCGCCATCGCGCCTTCCATCACGTCCTCGATGACCGGCAGGTTTCCGCGCTGCGCATAGGACGTGTAGCCGTCGATATCGCCGCCGAAGACGAGGCCGCCCTTGTCCGACTGGCTCACATAGAAATGTCCGGCGCCGAAGGTCATCACGATGTCGATCAGCGGCTTCAGCCCCTCCGACACGAAGGCCTGCAGTACGTGACTGTCGATCGGCAACCGAAGCCCCGCCATCGCCGCAAGCCGCGATGAATTGCCCGCCACCGCGAGGCCCACCTTGCGCGCGCCGATGAAGCCGCGCGTAGTATCGACGCCGGTGACGCGGCCGCCTTCGATACGGATGCCGGTGACTTCGCAATTCTGGATAAGATCGACGCCCCGCTGGTCCGCGCCGCGCGCGTAACCCCACGCCACCGCATCATGCCGCGCGGTGCCGCCGCGCCGCTGGATCAACCCGCCCTGGATCGGAAACCGCGCATTGTCGAAATCGAGGAATGGCACCAGCGCCTTCACGCCATCGCGGTCGAGTAACTCGGCATCGACCCCGTGCATCCGCATCGCATTGCCTCTGCGCGCATAGGCATCGCGCTGCGCATCGGAGTGATAGAGGTTCAGCACGCCGCGCTGGCTGACCATGGCGTTGTAGTTGAGGTCCTGCTCGAGGCCCTCCCACAGCTTCATCGAATGTTCGTAGAACGGGATGTTGCCGGGCAAGAGATAGTTCGAGCGGATGATGGTGGTGTTTCGCCCGACATTGCCGGAGCCGAGATAGCCCTTCTCGATCACGGCGACATTGGTGATGCCGTGGTTCTTGGCGAGATAATAGGCGGTCGCGAGACTATGACCGCCGCCGCCGACAACGATCACGTCATAGGAGGGCTTCGGCTCGGGCTCGCGCCAGACCGGCCGCCAGCCGCGATTGCCGCGAAAGGCCTGTGTGAGAATGCTGAGTGCCGAATAGCGCAAGGATGTCCGCCGCCGCTTCGCGGCCCGCGCCGCATGGCGGATATTGATCACCGGACGCGATCGAGACTATTGTCCAGAAACGACGCATTCTTGCCTGAACGCGTCACCCAGCCGGATTTTCAGGCCCCAGCACCGATGAAAACCGACGCGCCGCGAAAGGTCGGCTTTCTCCTGATCCCGAGCTTCTCGCTTCTGTCCTATGCGTCGGCGGTCGAGCCGCTGCGCGCAGCCAATCGCGTGTCCGGGCGATCGCTTTACACATGGCGGCATGTCTCGGGTCAGGGCCGGCCGATCGAGGCGTCCAGCGGACTTGCGATCGCGGCAGATCACGCGATCGGTGACGATGTCGACCTCGACATGCTGCTGGTCTGCGCCGGAGGCAATCCGGCGCTTCACCGCAATGCGCGGACATTGTCGTGGCTGCGGAAGCTGGCGCGGCGCGGCGTCCGTATCGGCGGCGTCTCGGGCGGTCCCTATATTCTCGCGCGCGCCGGACTGCTGGATGGATATCGCTGCACGATCCACTGGGAGCACATGGCCGGCTTCCGCGAGGAATTCCCGCAGCTCGATACGCGGCGCACACTGTACGAGATCGACCGCCATCGCCTGACCTGCGCCGGCGGCATTGCCGGCTTCGACATGATGCGCGCGATCATTGCCGCCGAGCACGGCTCCGCACTCGCGGCCGCCGTCAGCGAATGGTTTCTGCAGACGCAACTGCGATCCGGCAGCGGACCGCAGCGGCTCACATTGCGCGAGCGTTATGGCGTCGCGCATCCGAAGCTGCTGGAGGCGTTGAAGGCGATGGAAGACCGGACTCAGAAGCCGTTGTCGCGAAACGAACTGGCTGCAGCGACCGCACTATCGGTGCGTCAGCTCGAACGGCTGTTCGCGAACCACCTCGGCACCACCATTGGAGACCTGTATCTCAAGATCAGGCTCGATCGCGCACGCACGCTGGTTCACGAGACCGCCTTGCCGCTGCTCGAAATCGCCATCGCCTGCGGCTTCGCCAACGGCAGTCACTTCTCGCGCGCCTATCGCGCACGCTATGGGCAATCCCCGCGACGGGACCGCGACGCGATCCGGGAGCCGGAATAAGCGGGCGCAATAGCTCACCAGACGAGCCCTTGAACCAAACGATACTCTTTAGTATCGTTCTATTTGTCGGGCGCCATTCGACGTATCCGAGACCAGCGGCGAGGAGTTTCGATGCAGACGCCCTCCATTGACGAACTCAGAAGCGCGGTTCAACCGGCGCGCGTCCACCGCAAGCTCTACACAGACCCTGCGATCTTCGAACTGGAGATGGAGCGCATCTTCGGCGTCGCCTGGATCTACGTCGGCCACGAGAGCCAGGTGCGCAATCCCGGCGATTACTTCCTGACGCAGGTCGGCCGCAAGGCGATGGTCGTTACGCGCGACGAGAGCGGCAAGTTGCGCGTGCTGCACAACCAGTGCGCCCATCGCGGCGCGATGGTGGTCGCATCCGATTGCGGGCATGCGAAGGAATTCCAGTGCGTCTATCACGGCTGGACCTATCACCTCGACGGACGACTGAAGGCGGTGCCGCTCAATCATGGCTATCCGCAGGATTTCGATACCAAGAGTCCGCGGACCGCAATGACGCAGGTACCCCGGGTCGAAAGCTATCGCGGCTTCATCTTCATGAGCCAGGCTAAAACCGGCCAGAGCCTGAAGGATTATCTCGGCCATATGGCGACATCGATAGACGACATGGTCGATCGCGCGCCGGACGGCGAGATCGAAGTGGCGGGCGGCGTGTTCCGCCACGCCTATAATGCGAACTGGAAGCTGTATCTCGAGAATCTCTGCGACGCCGCGCACCCGTGGTTCACGCACCGCTCGTCGATCGACGCGGCGCAGCAACAGAGCGACGACGTCTATTCCGACGGCACCGGCGAGATCGCGATCCGCCAGATGCGCCAGAACGGCGCGCCCTACTCGTTCTGGGAAAATCAGGTCGGGATCTGGACCTATCCCAACGGCCACTCCTATCTCGGCGATTATCACGACGACAAGAAGCTGATTGCCTCGATGGAAGACCCGCTGTTCCGCGAATACATCGCGGTACTGGAGGCGAAGAAAGGCAAGGACGAGGTCAAACGCATCCTCGAAGTCCGCCGCTGGAATTCGAACCTCTATCCAAACCTCTCCTTCATGAGCTCGTTTCAGCAGCTTCGCGTGGTGCATCCCATTTCGGTGAACCGCACCGTGGTCTGCACCTACAATTTCCGCCTTAAAGGTGCGCCGGAGCAGATGTTCCGCAACACCATCAGCTTCGCCAATATCGTGAACGGCACCGGCTCGCTGGTGCTAACCGACGATCTGGAAATCTACAATCGCGTGGGGATCGGCCTGCACAGCGAAGGCGCCGAATGGATCGAGATCGGCCGCGGCTATCACTCTGACGTCCGCGATGAGTTCGGCGGCCTGAAAGGCAAGAATTCAACAAGCGAAGTCTATATCCGCAACATGTTCGACGCCTGGCGCAGCTACATGCTCGGCGATGATGCCTCCGCTCAAGCGATCAAGGCCAGCGCATGACCGCCACAGCATCGAAACTTGCCACCGGCCTTTCTCGCAGTCAGTGCGAAGACTTCCTCATTCACGAAGCCCGCCTGCTGGATGACGCGCGGTTCGACGAATGGCTCGGCCTGTTCACGGACAAGGCGCATTACTGGGTGCCGAGTGTCGCCAATCAGGAGAGCCCGCTCGATACCGTCTCGCTGATGTATGACGACCGCCGTCTGCTGGAGACGCGCGTGCGCCGACTCGCAAGCCCGCGCATCTATTCGCAGGAGCCACGCTCGCGCACCAGCCGGATGGTGACCAATGTGACCGTCGAAGGCGTGGACGGGGCCACCACCAAGGTGCGCTCGAAATTCGTTCTGGTCGAATACAGGCGCGAGGAGCAGCGGCTTTTCGCCGGCACCTATTGGCACGATCTGGTGACCACCGGCGGCGACATCCGCATCGCGTTCAAGCGGATCGACCTCGTCAATTGCGACGCCCCGATGGACGGGCTGGTGGTGCCGTTCTGACGGTATGGCGGCCGGCTCGGACGAGACACATCCACCCGGTCGCGGCAACCTTCGCAGCCGCCGGGTCGGTGCGTGAGGTGCGTTGGCTCCCCCTCCTGATTATCGTATCGCATTGAAGGACGTCACATCACGTCGGTCCGTGAATGCAACGAGACAAACGCGTACTCCTCTCAGTCAACAACGAGGATGCCTCGCATTGCGTCGACATATTCGTGCGCGCGGAAGGTACATTCGGCTTCGAGGAATACCGTCGTGACGTCGAGGACAACGCCGGATGGTTCACAACAGGCGGCTACGCGGCGCAGACTTTTGCGGATGAAGCGTCAGCGATTGAGGCCGCAAAGCTGACAATACCGTGGCTGACCGGAATGCTCCCCGGGTGAACCGGCCGGTGGCGGCCCCTGCCGGATCAAGCGCACGACAGGAGCGCAGCCCGGACTCAATGGCGGTCCCGGGAAGACTCGAACTTCCGACCTTCGGTTTAGGAAACCGCTGCTCTATCCGGCTGAGCTACGGGACCGCACGACGCGCGATGTAGCATAAGACCGCGACACGTCACACCGAAAATGACCCGGTGACGGTTGCTCACTGAACCAGCTCCCGTCGAAGGCGGCCTTGACGCGCCCGATCACGCCACCGAGGCCTGTACGTTCGAGTTGTTTCCCCCGCGCTCCACCATTGGGCTCGGCAGGCGCGATGGTTGGGAGGCCTCCAACAGGTTCAGAGACGCCCTATTGCTTCGGAGAAGCGTTCGGCAACACGAAGATCTGACCGGGATAGATCAGGTGGGGATTGCGGATCTTGTCCCGGTTGGCTCCGAAAATCAGCGTGTAGCGCTGGCCCAAACCGTAGGTGGCATGACTGATGCGCCACAGATTGTCGCCACGAACGATCAGCTTCGTCTCGATGCTGGGAACGACAACCGTGTCGCGCCGGTCGCGCGTCGTGCTCGGAACGACGGGCGAAGTGGCCGTCACCGGCTTCTGCGCGCTTGGCTGGCTCACCGATGCATCGCTCTTGTCGCGCTGGACGACCGGACCACCGGCAGGTACGGCGGGAGACGCGGCCTGAACCGGCTTCGCACTCTCCCCAACCGGTGCCTTCGCGGGCTCGCTTACAGCCTTCGGCGCAGGTTCGGTCGCGGCCGACCGCGACGGCGACAATACTTGTGACGGTCCCGATGCCACAAGCGCGGTCTTGTCATTCGTCGCGCTGGGCGATTGCGCCGGTGAAGCGACCGCCGCTTTCGTGGCCGGCCCCAACTCCGCCTGTTTTGGCGTCGCAGTCGATTCAGACGCAGCGGGCGCCTGCGGCGCTTGTGGCGCTTGTGGCGCGGAGGGAGTCACAGCAGCCATCGACGCGGTCACACGGAACGGCGTTTCCACGTGCGACACGACCGTCTCGGCAGCGTTCATCTGCTCCAGCCGGATGCGATAGTCGCCCGCTCGGACACCGCTGCGGATCGAAAACGACACGCGTCCTTCCGGCGAGACCGTACCGGTCGCGATATAGCCGTCATTCATGTAAAGCCGCACCTGAGCACCCGGCGCAGCGCGACCGGATACGAACAGCCCACCATTGTCTTCCGGGCGAATCGTCTCAATGCGAATCTCGCCATCCTTCGATGCCGGTTTCGTCGCAACGTCGTCCCGAGGTTTCGATTGAGGCGTGGCCGGCGAAGCCACCTGTGGCGTAGCAACCGGTGCTTTCGGAGTACTCAGGGTCGCGACGGCCGGCGCGTCCTTCGCGCGCAATGTCACGGCCACTGCGCTCTTGGACACCATCACGGTTCCGTCCGGTCGGGTCGCGCGTAGCGTGATGTCATAGCTCCCGGGCGGCAGCGGCTTCGGAACGAAAACGAAAGCGCCTGATGCATCCGCCGTCGTTCGATCGTGGACCTGTCCGCTGACCAGCAATTCGACCGAGGACCCGGGCGCGGCCCGTCCCGCGATCACCGCCTCGCCGTCCTGTTCCACCCGCGCGACATCGAAAGATGGCCCGGCATCCGTAGTCGCGGGCGCCGACGGAGCAAGCCGGTCGCCCAGATCCTTCAGAGCCTGATTGGCCTCGGTGATCGCCCTGGACGCCGACTTTTCAGGAGCTGGGCTTGGCGCCGGTGCCGCCGGCCGCGCCTGTTCCACCGGCGGCTTATTCGAGAGCCGGGCGACGATGTCCTGAAGGCGCCCGGAGTCAAACAGCCACCACATCAGCGCGGCCAGACCCAGCACCAAGAATGCGAGGAAAACGATAACGCCGCGCGCTGCTGCGAACGACCGATTCATTGCACCGTCCCGTCTGCTCTCGTCGGAACCGTTGTAGTGCAATTGCGCCTTCTTGTGAACCGCACTGACGAGACCGGGGTCAATGTCGCGCGAATGGACGTCGCAAGCTCACGGCCGGACGCCGGGGCTCTCCAGCGCCATTCCGCGCGCACGCCACATCAGGAACAATTCGAGTTCGACATACTCGAGCGCGCCGAGGGCATACGGCTCCGCCCGCACGCCGGTCATGCAGTTGCGCAGCCGCCTCTGCAGCGAGCCGAGGCTTTGCCATTCCAGTCTGTAGATCGGGTAGCCGGTTGGATGCGCCTGCGGAATGATGTTGCCGGCGAGACTCTTGCCCCAATTGTCGTCGTGACATTGCGCACAGGACAGATTCAGCTGGCCGATCCGCTGATTGAACGAAGCGCGTCCCCGTTCGCGAAATGGTTCAAGCCGTGCGTCCTTTGGCGGATCGATCGGCTGCCCCCTCGACTGCAGCGCGATGTAGGCAGTGAGCGCGAGCAACTCCGCGCTCTCATAGCGGAACGGCGCGGCCTTCTGGTCGCGCTCGCGCGACAGATTGATGCGCTGTTCGAGATCGACAGGAACGCCAGTCGGCTCGTCAAACGCCGGATAGCGTGCGGCGACACCTTTCATGCTGCTGCGCGCGTCACCGTGGCAATCGGCGCAGGACTTGCCCGAAGCGCCGCCCTTCGCGTTCCACAGCGCTTCGCCGTCGAGCACCGCCAGCATCGCGGGATTGGACATATCGTCGTCCTGCATCGCCCTGGTGTCGCGGCTCATGTCTTCATAGCTGGAGCGCCGCTGATCGAGCGGGATCTCGGCGCGCGCGCCGACAAGAGCGCTCACGGCAAGTGTCGCAGCGCCGAGCATCAAGACATACAGAACACCCGGCAGGTTCATTCGACCGATATGCTTGCGGACGCTTCCGCTTCGAAGCCGTTATCACCAGTCCATTTGAACGCGATCGTTCCGCTCTCGGTCGCGACAGTGTGGAACGTGATGAAGGGATTGGCCGATATCGCCGGATGCAGCGTGGCGTTGAAAATCTCTTCGCCGTTATAGGTGCACACCATCGACGTGATGATGTTGCGCGGAATCGGCTTGCCCATATTGTCGACGCGAAAGCCGTTCTCCATCACGTGCGAGATCAGTGTCCGGATGAGAATGACGTCGCCGCGCTTAGCTTTGGGCGGCACATTGATGAGAGTGCGTGCGGGGACAGCCATCAGACCGGATCCTCCAGACAGGCGCTGAGCGTGAGGATGACATCGGCAGTATCGGACCAGAAGGTCCCGTCGGACATCTCGCAAAGTGCCGTGAGTTGCTGCGTATCGGCGAGCCGGATGCGGGTTGACACTTCCGCCTTGCCCGCGCGGGCGCCGAGCCGGATGCCGATCACGTTCGGCAACGGGTTCTTCTGGGTGAACAGGTGGATTGCGGTGACGTGATCCTTCTCCGTCATCGGACTGTCGGCCGAAATCGTCACCGCAACGGCGTTACCGTTTTCCACGAGCGGCGGGATGGTGAGCTTGACCTTGCCCGGCGTGACCGGCTTTCCGCCGGTGACCTGGCGGATGGCAGCGGCCATGGTTTCCGGCGTTGCACCGGCGGGGCGGACGACCAGCAGCGCGCCGGCCCCCGCGAGAAAGAGTCGCCGTGTCGTTGCAAGCGATAGCGGTGTTCGCTCCATCGGCTATTCCTTGAGTGTCATAAGATACGCCACCACGTCTTCGATCTCCGACGCACTGAGGATGGGCTTGCCACGCAGGTTGCGGGCGACGCGGGTTAGCCCCTCGGTGCGATAGAACGGCGGCATGATCGTAGCTGCATTGAGGCGCGTGGCATCGACCATGCGAAGCCGCAACTCTCCTTCCGTCCAGCGTGTTCCAGTGCCTCTCAAGTCGGGCGACAGGTTGCCCTGGAAGCGCTGCTCGGGAAACGGACCCGAGTGGCATAGCAGGCACGTATTGTCGCGCTTCACCACCAGCGCACGCCCGTTCACGGGATCCCCCGGCTTGCCCGTGAGTGATTTAGGGATCGCATGGTCGACAACCTCGTACGGCACGAGCTGTTCCTGCGCGTTCGCGGCCGCGCAGCCGGCCGCCACGACACCCGCAGTGAGAAGGCCGCGACGGATCACCCGAACGACTCCCGCGTAATCCGATGGAACCAGTCCACAGCTTCACGCGCTTCCCTCGCGCGCACGGAGCGCGGCTCGCTGGCATCGCTGATGACCACCGGCTCGGCCTCGACATATTGCCCCTCGGATGGGCGGTAAGTTCCGCGCTGGGAAATCGCGTAATCCGGTGCGATCAGGCTGAAGCATGAACTCTTCAGGGTCGGCGTCGCAGGCGCGCGCCCCGCAAGCAACACGGCAATCGCGGCAGCACAGATCGTACCCTGCGATTGCGCGGCGGATGCCGAGCGCGGCATCGCGCCTGCGATTGCCGCATCGCCAATGACGTGGATGCCTTTGTGCAGCTTCGATTCGAAAGTCAGCGGATCGACCGGACACCAGCCGGTGCGGTCGGCGACGCCGGCAATGTCCGCGGCCTTCCCTGCCCTCTGCGGCGGAATGACGTTGACGACACCGCCCTTGTATTTGTCGAAATCCGTCGCGACGATTTTCGTCGCGACATTGACCGACCTGGGCGCGCCGCCATCAGACAGGCCGACCCATTCGATCAGGCCGGGATAAAGCTCCTTCCACGCCGCCTGGAACAGCTTCTGCATCGTGAAGCTTTCCTTCGCGTCCAGAATGATGACCTTGGACCGCGGCTTCTTTCCCTTGAGATAGTGCGCGATGAGGCTGGCACGTTCGTAGGGCGCTGGCGGGCAACGTGCCGGATTGACTGGCACAGTGATGATGACAGCCTCGCCATCGTTCATGTCCTCGAGCTGACGACGCAGCACGTCGATTTCACCGTTGCTGGTGAAGGCGGGCGGCATCGCAGTCATTGCAGTCTGGTCGTAACCCTCGAGCGCGTTCGGCAGAAACGCGATGCCTGGCGACACCACGAGGCGATCGAACGTGAGATTCTGGTTGTTGCCGAGCAGAAGACGGCGCTTCCCCCGATCAATCCCGACCATGGGTGACAAAGCCACCTCGACGCCCAGCGCCTTGATATGATCGTAGCCAAATTGCTGGGACTTCAGGTCTGTCAGTCCGCCGAGAATCGCATTGCTGTGCGGCGGCGCCGTATAAACTGGATTGGATACGACCAATGTGACGGCAATCTTCGGATCGATCTTGCGCAGCGCACGCGCGCAGCTCGTCCCGCCG
>NZ_DATMRV010000014.1:0-11502 GCF_035565795.1 Pseudorhodoplanes sp. | reverse complement strand
CGCGTACGATATGGAAGCGGTTTTCCGATGGCAAGAGAGCCGCACCGCCCTGTAAAATGACTGACACGCCACGAATGTGGGCAAGGACGCCGGCCTGATGATGACCACCGTTCGATCCCTGACGGGCGGCTTGAACTCGATCACCCAATCCCCGTTTTGGGTCACACGTGTCGCCCTTGGCGCCACGCTGGTGCTGGTCTTCGTGGTGATGGAATGGCTGAGTTCCATCCACGAATTCATGAGCGTCCCGATCACGCCGTGGAATCCGGGCCTCGGCGTCGTGTTCGCCTTCATGCTGCTGCGCGGCCCGCTCTACGGGCTCGTGCTGTTCGCGGGCATGATCGTTGCGGAATTGGTCGTGGTGCGCACCGAGTTGCTATGGCCGGTCATCGTTGCGATCGCGGGCATTATCTCTCTGGTTTACGGCACGGCCGCAACCGTGACGCGCCGCGTGCTGCACCTCGATGCGGGCCTGTATCACCTGCGTGACCTGATCATGCTGCTGGCAAGCGGCATCGCGGCCGCTCTCGTTACGTCAGCGCTCGTTGCGCTCCTGCTCCTGCTCGACCATCGCATCGAACTCGGCAATGTGCTCACGGCGGCGACGCCGCTTCTGCTCGGCGACATCATCGGAATTGCGGTGATGACCCCGCTGACCTTGCGGCTCGTCATGCTTGCGCAAGGCCGCGGCTCGCTCTCCGGATATTCGCGCCCGATCGCATTCGAAGTTGCGTTCTATGCCGCACTGAGCTGCGCCGCTCTCTACATCATCATCGGCGGACAGAGCGGCAGCGGACTGCGCTATTTCTATCTGCTGTTCGTGCCGGTCGTGCTGGCCGCGGTGCGGCACGGCTTCGACGGCGCGTGCGCGGCGCTGGCCGTCACGCAATTCGCACTGGTCGGGCTGATGCATTATTTCGGCTATGACGCGCGCTCCTTCACCGACATGCAGACGCTGATGCTGGTGCTGACCGGCACCGGGCTGATCGTCGGCGCGGTCGTGAGCGAACGGCAGAGCGCGGACGCATTGCGACGCCTCGCCGAAGAACGGTTGCGCGAGAAGGAAGCCGAATCCGGCCGTGCGGCACGCTTCAGCCTTGTAAGCGGCATGGCATCGGCGCTCGCGCACGAGATCAATCAGCCCATGACCGCGGCGCGCGCCCTGGCGCGCTCGGCGCAGCACATCATCGAGAATCCCTCACCCGATCTGCCGCGCGCCGGAATAAACATCGCCAACGCCATCGCTCAGATCGATCACGCCAGCGGCGTGATGCGGCGGATGCGCGAATTCATGCGGCGCGGCCGCCCTCATGTATCCAGCTTCGATCTCGCCGACATGCTCGACGATACGCTGATCCTCGCACGTCCGGATGCAACCGCGCGCGGCGTCGAGATCATTCCCGCCATCCCGGACGACCTGCCGATGGCTCACGGCGACCGGATCCAGATCGAACAGGTGGTGCTGAACCTCATCCGCAACGCCACCGAGGCGATTTCGCATGCCGGGCAGAAGAACGGCACCGTCCGGATTTCCGGCCGGAGGCTGTCGGACCCTGCGCGGATCGAGGTTTCGGTGAGAGATAATGGGCCCGGCATTCCCGTGCATCTCGCCGAGCGCATGTTCGAGCCGCTGACGACTTCCAAGACCGAAGGGCTTGGTCTTGGTCTGTCCATCAGTCAGGGCATCGTGGAATCCCATGGTGGGCAGATCTGGCTGCATGCGAGCGCGCCGGGCGGAACCGAGTTCCGCTTCACGCTCCCGCTTGAACAGCCGCGAGACCTTGAATAACAGGATTGCACCCCAGGTCCGCCCGACATGACCTCCCCCACCATATACATCATCGACGACCAGCGATCGGTTCGCGACGCAATCGGCGAGATGCTGAGCGTGTTCGGCTTTTCCGTCGAGCTGTTCGACTCCGCCGCGGCTTTCCTGAACAAGGTCCAGACCACGCGGCTGGGCTGCGTGGTCGCCGATGTGAGAATGCCGGGCATGGACGGCATCACGCTCGTCGGCGAGATGAACAGGCGCGGCATCGCCACGCCGATCATCCTGATTTCCGGACATGCCGACGTGCCCATGGCCGTTGCCGGCATCAAGGCCGGCGCCGAAGACTTCATCGAGAAGCCCGTAGACGACGCGATGCTCGTTGCTGCGATCAATCGTGCGCTCGCGCGCGTGTTCGCCGCGCAGGATACGGCCAGGCAAAACGAGGATCTGAGCGAGCGCTTCGACAGACTGACACCGCGCCAGGCTGAAATCTTCGATCTCGTTGCCGGCGGATTCACCAGTCAGGCGATTGCCGCGAAGCTCGATCTCTCGACCCGCACGGTCGAGAGCTATCGGGCGCAGATCATGGAAAAAATGCAGGCGGAGAGCGTCGCGGTGCTGGTTCGCCAGGCCATCCGGCTCGGGCGGATCGAGCCCTAGCCACACCCCTCCCCCCTCGCACTACCGTATTTCTACGCCCCAAGCGTTGCGGCTGCACGACCCGCATCACTCCGCCTAGCGTGGTCGTGAGGATGCGTCACTCGCTGCGCGTCCTCGCGGAGCGGGACATGAAGCGCGATTTTGCGCAGGGCACATCGGATTGGCTGTCTTCGATAGACGTGCCGCTTGTCGCTGCGATTGCAGCGATGCCGGCGGTCGCGCTGGCCGCGCATCTTCCGTCCCACCTGCTGCTGCCGGCGATCGCAGTCTTCGCTTTTGCGACGGCCGCCATATCGGCCGGGCTCGGCTGGATGACCCGCACGACGCGCAATGCCGCCACGGTCACGATCTGGGACTTTGCCGGCGCGTGCGTGCTGGTCGGCGTCGCCGCCGGCACCCTCAGCGAGTCCGTTCAGGTTTCGCAACTGCTCGGGGTCGCAACCACCGCCCCGTGACGTAACGAGCACTTTATCCAGGCCGGGCCCCTCTGGCGACCTGCAAGCAGGTCGCGATGTCGGACTGGAATTCCGCAAGGAATGGCCCCGCCAGGTTTGGGATGCGAATCCCTCATTCGCCGACCGGATCCGTTCCTTTTAACAAGAGAGGAGTCCGGTCGTGTTCGACCTCATTACGCCTTCGGTTCTGAGTGCCTTCTTCCAGGTCATCATGATTGACCTGGTGCTGGCCGGTGACAACGCCATCGTCATCGGTCTTGCCGCGGCGGGTCTTCCCGCCAATCAACGCGCCAAAGTCATCCTGATCGGTATCGCCGCGGCGACCGTGCTTCGCATCGTGTTCGCGTTGCTGACGACGCAACTCCTGCAGATTGTCGGCCTGCTGCTCGCCGGCGGCCTGCTGCTGCTCTGGGTGTGCTGGAAGATGTGGCGCGAACTGCGCACTCCGCACGAGCACGAGGTGGAAGCCGCGGAGGTCATGTCCGGCTCCGATATCGACAAGGACGGAACCGTCCCCGGCAAGGCGCCGCGCAAGACATTCGCGCAAGCCGCCTGGCAGATCGTCATCGCCGACGTGTCGATGTCGCTGGACAATGTGCTGGCGGTTGCGGGCGCGGCCCGTGACCATCCCTACGTGCTGATCTTCGGTCTCGTGCTGTCGATCGCGCTCATGGGCATCGCCGCGAGCTTCATCGCGAACCTGCTGCAGAAGCACCGCTGGATTGCCTATGTCGGCCTCGCCGTCATCCTCTATGTGGCGCTCGATATGATCTATCGCGGCTTCTACGAGGTCCTGCCGGTCGCGATGAGTTACATGGGGTAACCCGACGGCCCCACGTTACCCGCTCCGCGCAGACGCCATGGCTTCGCCATGCGCGCTGCGCGGTTGCATGCCGTTGCCTTGAAATGCCAATTTCCGCCCGACCAAAAATTGGGGCGAAACGAGGCAATGGCGGGCGAGAAGATTCTGATTGTTGGCGCGGGGCTTGGCGGGCTGGCCGCGGCATCCTGTCTGATGATGGCGGGTTACGACGTCGAGGTGTACGAGCAGGCCCCTGCGCTCGGCGAAGTCGGTGCGGGCATCCAGATGAGCGCCAACCCGATGCATGTGTTGCGGCATCTTGGCCTCGAGGAGGACGTGCTGCGCCTTGGCGTCCAGCCCGGCGCCTATGTGTTCCGCCTGCACGATACGGGTGAGGTGATCCAGGAATTCTCGCTGGCCGAGGAGCACCGCCGCCAGCACGGCGCGCCCTATGTGCAGCTTCATCGCGCCGATCTGCACGACCTCCTGGCCAAGGCAGCCACCGCGCGGAAGCCCGACCTGATCCGCCTGAACAGCAAGGCAACCGGTTTCACCGAAACCGATCGCGGCGTGACGCTGCATCTTTCGGACGGCACCAATGTCGAGGGCGATATCCTGGTCGGCGCGGACGGCCTGAAGTCCACCATCGCCCGCCAGATCGTTGGTGAAATTCCCGCGACCTATACCGGCGACGCGGCCTGGCGCATCATCGTGCCGATCGAGCGGCTGCCGAAGCCGTTCCTGCCGCAGGTGATGTCGGTGTTCATGGGACCGGGCGGACACGCCGTCTGCTATTACCTGCGTGGCGGCGCACTCCTGAATTTCGTCGGCATCATCGAAACCGACGAGATTGCCGAGGAATCCTGGACTGTGAAATTCCCCTGGGAGAACCTGAAGGCCGACTATGTCGGCTGGCATCCTGCGATCCAGACCATCATCGACGCCGCCGACCGCGACCAATGCTTCCGCTGGTCGCTGCACAACCGTCCGCCGGTGCGCAACTGGAGCACGAAGCGCGCCACCATCCTGGGCGATGCGGCGCACGCGACCCTGCCCTATCTCGCGCAGGGCGCCGCGATGGCGATCGAGGACGGCGCCGTGCTCGCCCGCGCCTTGCAGCAGGAGAGCAACATCGCCGCGGCGCTCGATCTCTATCAGCGCAATCGGGTCGATCGCACTTCGCGCATCGTCGATATCTCGACCCAGAACCGCCGGCTGTTCCATCTGCCGTCGCAGGAGGCGATCCGGGCGGAATTCTCCAAGCGCAATGAAGGCGAGAGCCGCAACAGCTGGCTCTATTCGTACAACCCGCTGACCGTCGAGCTCACATGACCGTCCGTGCCACTGCTGGCCTCATCCCTTACAGGCTGACGCAGGCGGTCGGCGGCTCGGGCGTTTCCGCCGTCGATGTCATCGTGGTGGAGATCACCGATTCCGACGGCGCGCAGGGCCTCGGCTTCTCCTATGTGATCGGCGGCAATGGTGGCGTCGCGTTCAAGGCGGCGCAGGAGCAGGTCGCGCGGTTCGTCGATGGGCAGACATTGCCGCCGCCTGCCGCGCTCTGGCGCAAGATCAATGCGAGCTTCAACCGCACCGGTGCGGGTCCGAACCTGATCGCGCTCGGGGCGATCGATGTGGCGGCCTGGGATCTGCATGCGCGCAAGCTTGGCGTGCCGCTCGGCGTTGCGATGGGCGGCGAACTGCGCGCCGTTCCTGTCTATGGCAGCGGCGGTTTCAACACCGTGCAGCCTCCGGAAGCTGCGGCGGCTGCCGCCGCAGAGCAGGCCGCGCGCGGGTTGACCGCGGTGAAGCCGCGCGTGAAAGGCACGCCCTCCGACGCAGCGGTGCTTGCCGCCGTGCGCAAGGCGATCCCCGCGCATGTGCAGATCATGGCCGACGCGAACGAGAAGTGCGATCTGACGCAGGCGCTCTGGCTGATGGCGCTGGCGCGCGAACACGGCCTCCTCTTCGTCGAGGAACCACTGCCCGCACGCGCGCTGGAGGGTTATCGGCGCCTCGCGACTTCCGCCGGCGCGACCATCGCCACCGGCGAGCACCTGCAGACACGCGCAGACTTCCTGCCGTTTGTTTCCGAGCGCATCGCGAGCGTGATCCAGCCGGACCTTGCGATGGTCGGCGGGCTCACCCCGACACTCGAAATCGCGACGCTCGCCGAGGCGTTCGACGCGATCGTATCACCGCATTTCCTGCCAGGGCTGTTTGCGCATGTGGCGGCGGCGGCACCGGCGCTGCGCTGGCTTGAGGAATTTCCGCTGCTGGAGCCGGTGTTCGAGGGCTGGCCCGCCGTTGCGGCGAACGGGACGATGACGGCGTCACCCGCGCCAGGGCACGGGCTGACCCTGAACCGGCACTACCGCGACCAGCTGGTGCGGTGACGGCGGCGCTCCGGTTTATTTTGCGGACTAGCTGCCGAGATACTTCAGCGCCGCCGCAGAGATAACGATCAGGATGGCGACGGCTGCCAGCGACACGCCAGGCCGGTGATCAATGCTTCGATACTTCATGGCCGCAACGAACTCACAGAGCCAACAGGGGCGCCCGCGCTACACCACTTGCGAGACACAGGACGCTTGTCCCAAAGCCCGGTATCGTTCAACCTCCGCAACCCGTAAATGGTTGAACCGTCCACACAAAATCCTGCGAGCGCGCGCGGCAACCAGCGCCGTATACACGTGCTGCGTGCTAGACAATTCCGATACAGCCTTGGCTGCGGCCTCGCTTGAATTCGAAGGACCCTCATGGAAACGCTCCGCATCCGGCCGATGCGGCCGGATGAAGTCTCCGTCGCCGTCGACTGGGCCGCTGCCGAAGGCTGGAATCCCGGACTGAACGATGCCGCCTGCTTTGCGACGGTCGACCCGGAAGGCTTTCTGATTGGAGAGATCGGCGGCGAGCCCGTCGCAACCATCTCGTGCGTGAATTACGATGCGCGCTTTTCCTTTCTCGGTTTCTACATCGTGCGCAAGGATCTGCGCGGCCGCGGCTACGGACTGCAGATATGGAACGCCGCGATCGCGCATGCCGGCAACCGCGTGATCGGACTCGATGGCGTCGTTGCGCAGCAGGACAATTACCGGAAATCCGGCTTCACCATTGCCTATGCGAATGTCCGCTATGGCGGCACAGCCACGGTGACGGACGAAGCGCCAGACCGCATCGTCGATCTGGCCGGCCTCCCGATCGCGGATATTGAGGCAAGCGACTCCATGGTCTTTCCGGCGCCGCGACCTGCCTTCCTGCGCAGCTGGGTCGGTACGCCGGGCCATATCGGGCGTGCGCTCATCCGCAATGGCGCGCTGGCCGGATGGGGTGTGATCCGCCCTTGCCGCACCGGTCACAAGATCGGTCCACTGGTCGCGGACGATCGCGACACGGCGCAGGCCGTGTTGTCGGCGTTGCTCCGCGCCACAGGCGGTGGTGAAGTGTTTCTCGACGTTCCCGGCATCAACACGCAGGCGGTGGCATTGGCGAAGGCCGCTGGCCTTGCTCCGGTCTTCGAGACCGCACGCATGTATACGGCTCCGATTCCGCCGCTCCGGCTGGAGCGCATGTTCGGCGTCACCACGTTCGAACTGGGATAACTTGCCGCGCATCGCATGGCCGGGCGAGGCTTTCCGCGCCTCGGCCGCTCGGCTATCTATCGCGCCGCACACACCTGACGGGTACGCGCTCATGATCCTTCTGTCGAATGGCGGCACCAATATCCAGCGCGCCTCAGGTCCGTCGGACACCATGATCATCGGCACGGTCGACGGCATCGCGGTTCTCGCGCGCACCGACAAGCTATGGGCCGTGAAGCATCGCGCCCTGCAGGGCGTGTTCGTCAGCGCAGTCACCGCACTCGACGACGGCACATTGTTCGCAGCCACGCGCGGGGTCGGCATCGCGCGCAGCGACGATGGCGGCATGACCTGGAAATGGGTCAATAACGGCCTTTCGCATTACGAATTCTGGTCGGCGCGCGCCGGCAAGCTGCAGGGACGCGACGTGGTGTTCGCCGGTTCGCTGCCGGCTCATCTCTATGTGAGCGAGAACAAGGGCGAGAGCTGGCAGGAACTGCCGGCGCTGCGCCATGCCGACAGCGTCGCGCGCTGGACCTTTCCGCCTCCCCCGCGCGTCGGACACATCAAGGACATTGTGCTCGACGGCGATCGCCTTCTGGTCGGCATCGAGATCGGGGCGCTTCTGGTCTCGACCGATTTCGGCAAGAGCTTTACTGAACTTCCGGTCGATCCGGATCCGCAGGAATGCGACATCCATCGCATCCTCGTTCATCCCGCGCGCCCGGACCGTTACATCATCGCCAACGGCATCGTCGGCATGATGGCGAGCGAGGACGGCGGAAAGACCTGGCACAGGATCGCGATGCCGCCGCAGGCCGATTATCCGGACGCCATCGTCATTCACCCGGATCACCCTGATCTCCTTTTCATGTCGGTCGGCGTCGGCTGGCCGTTGCACTGGTACGAACGCGGTCGCGCGCGCGGCAAGATCTTCCGCAGCGCGGATGCCGGCAAGACCTGGGAGCGCCTGCTCGGCGGACTACCGAACGGCCAGCGCGCATTGTTCAGCGCGCTCACCATCGAGGCGTGGAGCGGCGGCTATGCGCTCTACGCCGCGGACACCGACGGGCAGGTGTTCGAGAGCCTCGATACCGGCGAGACCTGGACCATCATCGCGGATGTCGCACCCGTGTCGAAAGGCGAGTTCTACAAGGGACTGGTCCGCGACCGGGTCAAGCTCGCGGGCGTGGACGACATTGTCGCCAATGCCAAGGCGAGCAAGCGCTGGGAAGACGCCGGAAAGAAACTGTAAGAGCACCCGGTCCCGCGCGCGCGCGGCAAAACCGGGTCGCGTGCTCAATCCGCCTTCTGCGAATTCGACAGAACCGGATACGGAGTCGAAGCAAAGCCCGGGATAGTAGCCGGATTGGTGAAGTCCCACGCATTTTCGACAAGCGTGGTTTCTCCGGTGTCAGGCTCATCGATCCGCGCCGTTTGACCGGAGCCGGTCGTTGCCGACAGTTCCTTGCGGCTGACGTTTTCATGCTCTTCGATCGAGAGCGTGTCGAACGGCGACGCTGCCGGCCCCTGAGCACGGGAGCCGTTCGGCGTCAGCGCAATCAACGCCGCTGCCGTCACGATCGAGGACAATGCAGCGGAACGGAATATCGGGGGATGACGTGTCATCTGCGCCTCCTTGCAGTGGGGACCATGCAGATGACCTAACGGTCTTGCTGCTGCGCGAATGTGAGCCGGCTCACGTCGGCAGCAACTTACGATCTCGACGTCGCGCTTCGAAACGAAGGCCTTCAGCGTCGGACGGAGCGGAGCGCTTGGCCAAGAGGCGGACCGAATCCCGCGTCCGCCGAATAGGCAGCGTGTTTCAGTGCATTCCAACGCCAGAACCATCTAAGGTAATTTCCACTACCGGTTCTGTGCGCTTCCTCGTTTGTCCGTCGTCGCATTAAGATCAGCAACACAAGCACTGCAAACCTATAGTTTGAATCCATCATGGCTAAGGGTGTCTGCAAGCTAACCGGCCACAGCGGCAAGTTCGTAGATTCGCACATTCTGCCTAAGGCGCTGACGCGCCACGCTCAGAAGGGCGAAGGCTTTATTCAAGCAGGCGCCGGAACACGGCCCGAACGCCGCTTCAGCAGCTGGTATGACAATCGGTTAGTTACCGCCGAAGGCGAGGCGATACTTTCCAAAATTGACGATTGGGCAATAAGCGCACTTCGAGAACACAAATTGGTCTGGAGCGGATGGGGGCCAATTCAATCGATTTCCAACTTAGTTGCGGAGAAGATTCCCGATACGAAATGGGGAATTCGCTTTATTCACGGATTGGATGCTCGTCGGCTTCGCTTATTTTTTCTGAGCCTGTTGTGGCGAGCTGCGGCCAGCGATCGTTGGGAAATGTCGCAAGTCTCTTTGCCGCAAGAAGATTTGGAGACTTTACGAATAAAGGTGCTCACGAGTGATCCCGAGCCGATCTCTTTTTATCCGGTGCGAATTTTGCAGCTTTCCACCGTGGGCCCCACGCATAACTACTCACCTATTAAGTTGACTGGCGAACACCGGCATTCAGGAAGTGGGATCTTTAGGTTTTATTTCGAAGGCCTAATGGCACACGTAGCGATAAATCGAAACGAGACAGGAGCCAAACAAGTTGGATCGCTTGCGCTGGGGTCTGAAGACCGAATCATTGTGCCCGCTGTCCCATATGAATCGTCACTTCAAAGCGACTTGGTGAGAGACACTGTCTTGAATGCGGTTGATTTGTTCGGCCCACGCATGCCGTAGCAATTGGCGATAAAGCTTATTAGCGTCGCCCGTGTCGGCTTCACCCTCGCCGCTCACGGCACGATCTCCGCAAACATCAACGCGACCGCGCAGGCGGCGGCGGCCAGCGGCACCCAGCGCGGAACCGTGAACATGCCATCACCAGCCGGCTGCCGGCGCTGAATGCGCCACAGCGCGATATCCACCACGGCGAAGATGCCCAGCGTCAGCATGTTGGCCAGTGAAAGCAATCGTTCGAACGGGATCAGCAGGGCAGCCGCCAGCACGATAAAGCCGGCGAGCGCGGTCGCCGCAATCGGCGTACGTGTCACCCGGTGAACGCGCCCCAGCCAGGCGGGAAGCTGCCTGCGGCGCGCCATGCCGTAGAACAGTCGCGACAGCATGACGATCTCGACCAGGACGCCGTTAGCGATGGCGAGCGCACCAACGGCAGCGAACAACTTCGCATGCGAGCCCTGGAACAGATCGAGCAGCGAGCTCTGGCCTTCGCGGCCGGCTGATACGAGCGCGGCCGCCACCGCCACATAGAGCAGCGTGCTGATCAGCACGGCGCCGACGATGCTGTAGGGAATCGTTCGTCGCGGTTCCTTCGCTTCTTCAGCCATGTTGACCAGGCTCTCGAAGCCAATGAACGCGAAGAAAGCAATGAACGCACCAGCGATGGTGTTCTGCCATCCGGTGATGCCAACCGGAAACATGGCGGTGAGGTCAATGGCGGGCGCGGCGAGAAAGCCCGCACCGGCGGCAACGACAAGGCCGAGGATTTCGATTGCACCGACGATGGCGGCAAAACCGATACTCTCCCGTACGCCTGCCATCGCCAGCAGCGTGAAGGTGACGACCATGAGCGCGATCAAGGCGGCGGGCGGCAGGCCGATCAGCAGCGAGAGATAATGGACGGCGCCGCTTGCGATCGAGGCCGCGGCGATTGCGACCGCAAGCGTCAAGGCAACGCCGGTCGCCTGCGCGGCGCGATCGGAACCGAATCCCTCCCGCACGTAGGCCGCGGCGCCAGAGGCTTCCGGAAACCGGCTCGCAAGTTCCGCGTAACACAACCCGGTCAGCGCGGCGGCGAGGCCCGCGAGCAGGAACGACAGCGGTGCTGCGGTGCCGGCGCGTCCAATGACGGATGCGACAGCAACGTAAATTCCAGCGCCGACGATGACCGCAAGGCCATAGAAAAGGAGCGGTCCGAGCGTCAGCGAACGCCGCAGGGCAACCTGCGGACCTGCCGGGTCACCCTGGATGGACATGGCGACGATCCGGATTAGGAGCGATGGGTGAGCAGAGATGTCTCATGTCTTTGTCAGACACGAGATTCCGGCGCGTGCAGGAGGCGGTAATTGGCGGAGAGGGAGGGATTCGAACCCCCGATACCCTTGCGAGTATGCCGCATTTCGAGTGCGGTGCTTTCAACCACTCAGCCACCTCTCCGCGGGGGCCGAACAGGGCGAACCGCCCTCGGACGGGCGCTTACTTAGCCAA
>NZ_DATMRV010000013.1:0-3800 GCF_035565795.1 Pseudorhodoplanes sp. | reverse complement strand
TCGGGGCGCTGTTCTTTTCGCGTTGCGTGGCTGGGCCGATCCGGAACGCGTCAAGTCTTATCCGCACCATTGGGCGCACGTGGCGCAGCTCGGGCGCTTTCTGCGGCTCGCGAGGCGTGAAGGCTGCCGCGATGTGATCTTTATCGGAACGCTGTTGCGGCCGAGCTTCCGTCAGTTGATCAATTTCGATCTAGCGACACTACGCGTGTTGCCCTCGGCGATCCGTCATTTCTACGGGGGTGACAACCATCTGCTCACGGGCATGGCGCGCATGCTTGAAGACCACGGGTTCCGGCTGCTCGGCGCGCATGAGGTTGCGCCCGAAATCCTCGTTCAGGAAGGCTCGCTCGGACAGATGTCGCCCTCGGCCCGCGACATCGACGATATCGCGCATGGCCTTGAAGTGCTCCATACCCTCGGGCCGCTCGATATCGGGCAGGGCGTGGTGGTCGCGAACCGGCATGTCATCGCCGTCGAAGCTGCGGAGGGCACGGATCAGATGCTCGCGCGCGTGGCCGACTTGCGCCGCACCAAGCGCTTTCGCGCGCCGCTGGGCACCGGCGTTCTGGTCAAGGCTCCCAAGGCCGGTCAGGACCGGCGTTTTGATCTTCCATCCATCGGCCCGCGGACGGTCGAGGGGGTGGAGCAGGCGGGGCTTGCCGGACTCGCCGTCGTTGCCGGAGGCGCCATTGTCGCCGAACCACAAATTGTGGTTGAGAAGGCGGACCATGCCAAACTATTCGTGGTCGGTCTTCCGGAGTTCGGTGGCGGGACCTCATGAAAGTCTTTCTGGTTGCGACCGAAGAATCCGGTGATCGCCTTGGCGCCGCGTTGATGCAAGCCCTCAAGGCGAAACTCGGCGACAAGGTCGAGTTCCGCGGGGTCGGCGGCTACGAGATGGCCGCACAGGGGTTGCCTTCACTGTTCCGGATCGACGATCTCGCAATCGTCGGGCTGGCCGGGATCACTCAGGCGTTGCCGAAAATCGTCTCCCGCATCCTGCAGACGGCCCGCGCCGCGCTCGATGAGCGGCCGGACGTCATGGTGATCATCGACTCGCCGGACTTCACGCATCGGGTCGCGCGCAGGGTCCGGAAGAAGAACCGCTCCATTCCGATCGTGAACTATGTTTCGCCGTCGGTCTGGGCGTGGCGGCCGGGCCGCGCAAAGGCGATGAGCCGCTACATCGACCACGTGCTGGCGCTCCTGCCGTTCGAACCCGGCGTGCACAAGGAGCTTGGCGGGCCGCCCTGCACCTATGTCGGCCATCCGCTGGTGGAGCAGGTCGACGAGTTGCGGCCAAACGCCGAGGAGGCGGTCAAGCGCACAAGCGGCACGCCGCTGCTCCTCGTTTTGCCCGGAAGCCGCAAGAACGAGGTGCGGCGCTTGATCGAGCCGTTCGGACGCACGATCGAGCGCATCGCAAAGACAGTCTGGCCGATCGATATCGTGATCCCGACGACGCCTCATCTCCAGGACCTTGTCTTGCGCGAAACCGCGCGCTGGCCGCTGCGGCCGAAGATCGTTGTGAAGCGGGAGGATCGCCGTGCGGCGTTCCGTGCGGCGCGCGCAGCCCTTGCCAAATCCGGCACCGTCACCCTTGAGCTGGGGGTCTCCGGCGTTCCGATGATCACCGCCTACAAGGTGGCGAAATGGGAAGCCGCGATCGCGCGCCGCCTGATCCGGGTACCGTCAGTGATCCTGACCAATCTGGTCCTCGGCGAGAATGTCGTGCCGGAATTCATCCAGACCGACTGTACGCCCGAAAGTCTGTCCGCGGCGCTCACGCCGCTCCTGTCCGATACTCCGGAGCGCAGGCGGCAGGTTGAAGCGTTCGCCCGCCTCGACGAGATCATGCAGATCGGCCAGGCGCAGCCGGCGCGCCTCGCCGCAGATATCGTCGAGCAGGTCGCGCAGAAATCCCGGGTTCAAGCGTGATACCGCAATGCAAACGCCGGGCTAGCATCTGGCCCCGTAACCGCCTAATTTGCGCTCTCTTCTCACGTCGCCATTGACCGGCGAGCCCTCATGCGAAATGGCCATCATTTAAAAACACCAGCAATTACAGGCGTTTGCGGGTATCTTCCGGATTACGTGCTGAGCAATGCGGAACTGGCGCGGATGGTCGATACCTCCGATGCCTGGATCACCGAGCGTACAGGCATCCGGGAGCGCCGTATCCTCAAGGGCGAGGGGCTTGGCACGTCTCATATGGGCGCGCAGGCAGTGAAAGGCCTGCTCGAGCGGACCGGCAACAAGCCGTCCGACATCGACCTCCTGATCTGCGCGACCACGACGCCCGACTTCGTCTTTCCCTCGACCGCGAACCTGATCAGCGAAATGGTCGGCCTCGCGCCGATCGGATCGTTCGACGTTCAGGCCGCCTGTTCCGGCTTCATCTACGCCATCACGATCGCCTCGCAATTCGTGGCCAACGGCCAGTACAAGAAGGTCGTGGTGGTCGGCGCCGACAAGATGTCGGCGATCATCGACTATACCGATCGCGCGACCTGCGTGCTGTTCGGCGACGGCGCCGGCGCCGTGCTGATCGAACCCAGTCCGAACGGGGAGGGCATCCTCGACACGCTGATCCGCTCGGACGGCTCTGGAATGATCCATCTGCATCAGAAGGCCGGGGGCAGCCGGATGCCGCCGTCCGCGGAGACCGTCGCGAAGCGCCTGCACTACGTCCATCAGGAGGGGGCGGCGGTCTACAAGTTCGCGATCGCCAAGATGGCGGAAGTCGCCGGTGAGATCATGACGCGCAACAACCTGCGCGGCGACATGATCAAGTGGCTGGTGCCGCATCAGGCCAACCGCCGCATCATCGAGTCCACCGCCGAGCGCATGGGCATGCCGATGGAGCGCGTCATGATGACGATCCAGAAATACGGCAACACCACTGCTGCAACGATCCCGCTGTGCCTGTGGGACTACGAAGACCAGCTCAAGGTCGGTGACCGGCTGGTGCTCGCTGCCTTCGGCGGCGGCTTTACCTGGGGCGCGGCTTACGTGACCTGGGCCTACGACGGCGCCGAGCGCGTGGGGCGGATCAACGGCAACGGCGCGTCCTGATCTGACGAGCGCTCAGCAGGGCGATTAAGTCGAAGCCGCTGCCTTACTGCCTTGGATAACGGCGCGCTCGTCAGGCCGGCTTGCCGTATTTGTCCCAAAGCCAAAGCGCCAGCAGGATGATCAGTGAGCCGACGAACGCGGCCACGACATCGCGCAGCGAGATCGAAATCCGGTCGAGATTCGGAAACAGCCCGAACATCCGGAACAGAAAGCCGCCGACCAGTGCGCCGACAAGGCCGAGCGCGGCATTGCGCCAGACGCCGAAACCGGCCTTGTGCCAGGTGATGGCGTAACCGGCGAGCGTGCCGCCAAGCAGGCCAACGACGATCCAGACGATGAATTGCGAGACTGTCGGCATGGTACGTTTCCAGCGGTGCGACGGGTTGCAGGAAGCTCCGAGTCTTCCTGCGATGCTACCATGTCCGGAGTTCCAGCATGAAAAAAGCCGGCTTCTCAGCCGGCTTTTTGCACAATCGCACTGTCGGCGAAGGCGTTATGCCTTCCGGGTCGAGATCGGAACGTAGTCGCGCCGGGTCGGACCGGTATAGAGCTGGCGCGGACGCCCGATCTTTTGCTGCGGATCTTCGATCATTTCCTTCCACTGCGCGATCCAGCCGACGGTACGGGCGACGGCGAACAGCACGGTGAACATCGAGGTCGGGAAGCCCATCGCCTTCAGGGTGATGCCTGAATAGAAGTCGATGTTCGGATACAGCTTCTTCTCG
>NZ_DATMRV010000012.1:0-19310 GCF_035565795.1 Pseudorhodoplanes sp. | reverse complement strand
GCTCGCTTCGATTTCGACTTTTTCGCCATGGGTCACTCGGCCGTGAGCAGGTGCAGTTTCAGACAATAATGGCCGCGTCACACGCGGCCCGGCGGATTTTCGACGTGAGAGCTATCAGCCGCGTGCGGCATCGGCAAGGCGGCCAAACGTCCTGAAGATCAGAGGCTTGCGGTCAAGATTGTAGATATCGGTGTCGCGCGCCACCGCATTGAGTTCGCCCCAGATATCGGCGACGCGGGCAGCGCGCGCCTTGTCCGGCAGGCTGTCCGACAGACGGGCCGAGAGCCAGTCATTGACAGTATCCATGACGATCTCGAAGACTGCACCATCTGCCATCGCAAGGCTGTCAGCCAGAGCGTGGAGTTCGCGCATGTCGATGGCCGGCAGCCGTGCCAGCAGGGCCGCGGTCTGCTTCCGCAATTTGAAGGCCGGACCGTCGGAGAGCGACAGGGCCCGGCTCACGCTTCCCTCGGACGCCGCGACAATTGAGGGGTCGGGCTCCTCCCCTGTTGCCGCGGTCAGTGCCCGCGCCAGCTCGTCCGGGGCAAGGGCACGCAACAGCAGACGATGACAGCGCGAACGTATGGTCGGCAGCACCGAGCCGGGCGCGTGGCTCACAAGCAGGAACAGCGTGCGGGCTGGCGGCTCTTCCAGGCCCTTCAGGAGGGCGTTGGCGCTCTCCGCGTTGAGATCGTCGACGGCGTCGACGATGACGACGCGCCAGCCGCCCAATCCTGCGGTCGAAGCGAGAAATGTCGCGACCTTGCGGGCATCGTTCACGCGGATCACGGTGCGCAGCTTGCCGGTATCGGACAATGTCCGCTCGAGCACTAACAGATCGGGATGCGATTGCGCCGCGATCAGTCCGGCCGCTGCGTTATCGGCCGAAACGGCCAGTGTCGTCGCCGCCTGCACGGCTGCTGACGACGGATCGGGATACGCCAGGACGAAACGCGCCATCCGGAAGGCCAGCGTCGCCTTGCCGATGCCGGGGCTGCCGCCGATCAGCCAGGCATGGGGAATGCGCCCGGAGCGATAGGCATCCAGCAGCGTGCGCTCGGCCGCAGCGTGCCCGAACAGCGCCATCGTCTGCCGGGGCTGCGTTATGCCACCGTCACTTGCTTCGGCGGACGTGCGGCTCACGTCCCGGTTTCCTCGATCGCGAGCGGCGCGGTCGCCGGGTCAAGCCGCCGGCTTACCGTCGCCCACACGCGTTCGGCGACGCGTTCGGGCTCATCGCTTGCATCGATCAGGACGCAGCGCTCCGGCTCGCCTATCGCCAATTGCCGATAGGCGTCCCGCAGCCTTTCGTGAAACGCGATGTCTTCGCTCTCGAAGCGATCGATTTCCGCGTCGCCACGCCGCGCGTCGGCACGCGCAAGTCCGATCTCGGCCGGTGTGTCCAGAACGATCGTGAGGTCGGGCTTGTTGTCGCCCACCGTGATCTTCTCGAGTCGCTTGATCAGGCGCGGATCCACGTGTCCAAGGACGCCCTGATAAATGCGGGTGGAATCCGAAAAGCGGTCGCAGATCACCCAGGAGCCGCGATCGAGAGCAGGCCTGATGGTATGCGCGATGTGATCCTCGCGCGCGGCGGCAAACAGCATCGCCTCCGCATCCGCGCCGAGGGGCTTCGCGGCACCCGACAGGATGACATGCCGGATCACTTCGGCGCCCGGCGAGCCGCCGGGTTCGCGCGTCAGCGTCACCGAAAGACCGAGCGTTTTCAGGCGCTCGGCAAGCGTCCGGGCCTGGGTTGACTTGCCCGTCCCCTCGCCGCCCTCGAATGTGATGAACTTTCCGCGCATGCCTCAGGTCCCGGCCGAACGAACCTTATAGCTTCTGCAACCCGGCACGGAACCATCCGCCGAACAATTCCGCCAGTCCATCCATGGCGCGCCGGTGCAATGGTCCGGCCGGGACGGATTCGGCAGCTTGCAGCGGTACTTCCAGCGCGACATTGTCGCCACGCCAGACCTTCAAAACGCCGACCTCCTGCCCCTCTTTGACAGGTACGTCCAAAGGCCCCTGGTAAACGATGCGCGCAATGATGCGCTCGGTGCCGTTCTTCGGAACCATCAGCCGGATCGGCTTTCTGCCAAGGGCTTCAAGCGGCACGTAGCGCTGCTCGCCGCCATAGGCGCGTGCCTCGCCGATGCGCTGGCCTTCCGCGAACAGCACACGCGACTCGAAGCCATTGAACCCGAAATTCAGAATTTTTCGTGCTTCGTCGGCGCGTTCGGTTGCCGTCTTGAGCCCGTTCACCACAACGATCAGCCGCATGTTGTTCTGAACGGCGGAGCCGACCAAGCCATAACCGGATTCGTTGGTGAAGCCGGTCTTCAGTCCGTCCGCCCCGATATTCATCGCCAGAAGCGGATTGCGGTTTAGCTGACGGATCTTGTTGAAGGTGAATTCCTTCTCGCCGTACCACTTATAAAAGTCCGGATAGGTATGGATAATGTGGCGCGCGAGCTTTGCGAGTTCGCGCGTCGTCACCCGCTGTTCGGGATCGGGCAGTCCGGTGGAATTCGTGAAGTTGGACTGCGTCAATCCGAGTTCGCGCGCGCGTCCATTCATCAGGCGCACAAACGCCTCCTCGTTGCCGGCAATTCCCTCCGCGAGCGTGATACAGGCGTCGTTGCCCGATTGTATGATCGCCCCCTGCAGAAGGTCCGACACCTTCACGCGGCTGTGGATCGGCGCGAACATGGTCGAGCCGCCGGACGGCGCCCCGCCCTTGCGCCAAGCCCGCTCGCTGACGACGAATTCCTCGTCGAGTTTGACGTTGCCTTCCTTGATTTCGTTGAACACCGTCTCGGCTGTCATCAGCTTGGCGAGACTTGCCGGCGCGACCAGAGCATCCGCGTTCTTCTCGAACAGAACCGTGCCGGACTCCGCTTCGATCAGAATCGCGTTAGGCGCGGCCGTCTGAAAGCCGTCTTCCTTGGCCTTGCCGCCCGCAATGGTGGCCGGCGCCGAAAACGCTGCGCCGAGGCTGGCGGCGAGGATGGATAAGGCGGCCAGAGCGCCGAGGGCGCGCGGGGTCAATTGAGTCATCACGGCGGACAAAACCACATTATGCGCGAAAACGCGCGAGCGACGCCCAGAATCACGCCCCACTGAACCAAATGAAGCCGAACTGGCAACGCGCTAGTAAAGGCCGCGTCCGCTCATGAATCCGGCGCGCGCATCATAGCGCATGGCACCCCCGGCGGAAACCGGGTCGGTCGTCGCCCGGTACCGCCCGGATGCCGTGACGTCGGTCAGACGCGGCGAGGACGGCTCGCCCAGATTGTAAGGCCGCCCAGCCGGTATCGGCACGGGACCGCCGACGGCAATGCCGCGCGGCGATTGAGGCAGCGCGATCGGCGCATTGCCGGCAGACGCGACCACGACCGGCGCAGGCGCCGGCTCGCCATGGCGCAACGTGGCGGCCAGCCGCTTGTCGTCCGAGCCTTCCAGAGCCGCGCGACCGATATATTCGACGCGGACACGCGCGACGCCGTTGTCCTTGAAGCCGAGGAGTTCCGCAGTCTTGTGCGACAGGTCGATGACGCGGTTGCCATGGAATGGCCCGCGATCGTTCACGCGCACGATCAGCGAGCGCTTGTTGCCAAGATTGGTTACACGCACATAGGACGGCATCGGCAGCGTCGGATGCGCGGCGGTGATCGATTCCATGTCGAACACTTCGCCATTCGCGGTCAGGCGGCCGTGGAAATCACGCCCGTACCAGGAGGCGAGCCCCTCCGTACGGAAGCTGGTATTTTCCTCGGGGATATAGGTGCGGCCGGCCACGACATACGGCTTGCCGACCCGATAGACGCCGCCGCCCTTGGGGGCGCGCTCACCCAGCTCCACGACACGCGGGCTCGATGCCACGCCGTATTTCGGATCGACCTTGCGCGCGAACTTGTCGGACGAGGCGCAGCTGGCAAGAGTTAGCGCGGCAGCCGTTACAGCCGCCATCCGTATCCAACGTTTCCCCCGAAACGACGGCATTCCATCCCCGATGAACCTGTCAGGGCACGAAGGCCCGACCCCGATTCACCATAGCGTGACCCGCCCGCCACGCAAATGGTCAGAACATTCTGTTGGTTAACGCCGGATATGCGTGCGGTATCTTATGACAGCAAACTTGAAGGCTTGCGCTTGCAATACCGCCGTCCTTCCCTCATTCAATGCGCTGCGACGGAAGGGTGGCCGAGTGGTTTAAGGCAGCGGTCTTGAAAACCGCCGTGGGTGCAAGCTCACCGTGGGTTCGAATCCCACCCCTTCCGCCAAGAGTTGATTTGACTGAACCACCCTTCTCAATGGTGCGTTCAAGCACGCAAACTGCCAACTTGCGGCTGGCCTCATTCAGCAAGACGCAGATGGCGGGAAGGATTTCAAGGACGCCAATTTGCGAGCTGCCGATTTTCTGGCGACGGTCTCAGCGATACCAACCGCGGGGACATCGGCAAGCTGCCAGCGCTGACGGCGCGCCCAACCCCATAATAGGCGACCGGCCTTGGCGGCAGGCCAAAGGTGGGATTGCCTCAAGAGGCAATGCGGGGAGCCGATCTGGCTTTCGCAAGTGACAACTTCGACGAAGAAATCCGAGCCCGAGCCCGCCCCTCACCTTTTGAGCGCGACCAATCGAGGTCTAAGCAACGTGGCTTCCGCCTCGCCCCACCTAATGCAACCCACGATTGCAAACCTAGGGAGATGAAAAACCACGCCATAAACAATGTTAATTTTACAAAATCAGTCATTCTGGAACCAAAATTTACGCATTTAAAGCGCGCCATCTGCTTATAGTGATGGCTATGGTTAAAATTTGATATGACACTCGTCACAATCCTTAAAATGTGTCCGTAAGGACACATCCCGGACATTATGGCTGTGGCTGCTCGACTCTTTGTCGAAACCATGTCAACTAACTTAAGGACGAATTAAGTGCGACATGATGACTCAGTCAGGGGGAATGAGATGAAGAAGTTTCTCTCAGTGGCGGTTGCTGCGTTCGCGATGACCGGCACTGCATCAGCGGCAGACATCGCCAGTCCGGTTTACAAGGCACCCGTTGCTGCACCGGCCTATTCCTGGACCGGCTTCTATATCGGTGGTCACGTCGGCTACGGATGGGGTGAAGCGGCAGCGACACCGACCGGAATCGTCGGTCTGATTGCCGACCCGTTCCGGTTCAATACCAACGGCTTCATGGGCGGCGCGACGGTCGGTTATAATTATCAGTACGGCAATATCGTCATCGGCACCGAGGGTGAAATCGCTTGGTCGGATATCGACGGCTCGGGAGGCGGGAATCTCCTCTTCGGTCTCGGTGGCTCGACCCTCACCGGCACGTACCAGAATAAATGGAACGCGAATGTCTCAACCCGCATAGGCGTCGCCTTCAACACCGTCCTCGTCTACGGCAAGGCTGGTGTCGCGTGGGCCAACAATGACTACAGCGTGACCGCAAGCATTCCCGCAGCCCCCTTTGCTTACGCCTCGACGATCTCGGAAACCGAGACCGGTTGGATTGTTGGCGGCGGCGTGGAATGGGCCTTCGCCGGAAACTGGACCATGAAGATCGAAGGCACCTACATGGACTTCGGGCAGAAGAACCGTGCATTCACGCCGGTTCCGATCGTCCCCGGGTTTGCTCTTCCCGTTAACGCCGACATCGACTCGCATATCAGCACAATCAAGTTCGGCGTGAACTATCGCTTCTGAGTTACGCATGAGTCGGAATTGACCCCCGGCTCACTCGACTGGCCCGGCCGCAGACCCCTGCGCGCCGGGCTTTTTCATTCAATCAGCACAGGCGCCGCGACTGGCTGAAAGACAGATCCGATCGGATCAACCGCCGGCGTTGCCACGCATGAAAAGTCAGGCCATTAACGAAACGACCCGAAGGCGCCGGCAAGACACGGGTCGCGCCAGCACGCTCGCGCTGCGCGCCCGAAACGTCCTGCATAACCTCGATGGGAATGTCCCGCTGATGCGGTCGGATTTGAACAAGCGTGTCCGACCCAAACGCGCCGCGCTGACGCCAATCCCGGAAGGCTGGCGCCGTTACGTTCTCTTCGGCTGCTTCGCAATCGGCGTGGTCGGCGTTCTGATGACGCTCGGCGCAATCTATCTGCTACCCCGCGTCTTGCCATACCTCCGCTGAACCGTAATCGGTTCGCATATCGGAACCCGCACTCTCCCCCCGACGAAGAGTGCGGGCTTTCGCAGCGTCAGGCTGCGGCCTTGTTCTTGATCGCGCCGACGATGGCGGTGAGGATTGCACCGCCCGCTCCGCCCGCGATCACATGCGAGACAATTCCACCAACGGTAAGATTGCCGGCTTGCGCTGCGGCAAGCACCGACGGCATCAGTAACGTCAGGACCTGCCCCAGCACACCGCCACCGACAGCGCCCGCAATGAGATTGCCGATCATGCCGAGATCGAATTGCGGAGACGCTTTACCCGCGCCTGCACCGCCAACTGCACCTGCGATGAGGTTGATCAGAAGCTGTTCCATGAGGAGCCTCCTGCCCGTTGTTGAACGGGATGAAGTCTAGACCCCACTGCCGGAGTCGTCGATTGAACCCGGCACCCATACACCGGTATTACGACCCTATCCCGGTGTGGTGACCTTCAGTTTGCGCCGCACAGGAAACAGCACAAGGCCCCAGCGATCCGAAACATAGCCCCAGATCCCCTTCGGCGCGAACAGCATGACGACGATCGCAAGCGCGCCGAGAAGGATCAGATACCAGGTGCCGTAGCTCGAGAGGTAGGTCTGCATCAGATAAAAGATGATGACGCCGACGATCGGCCCTTCGATGGTTCCGATGCCGCCGATCACCACGATGAAGATCACGTAGGCCGTCCAGTCGAGGACCGAGAACGCGGCGTCCGGGGAGATGCGCGCCTTCTGCAGATAGATCAGCGCGCCGACCATCCCGGTGCCGATCGCGGCGAATACGAAGACCCAGAACTTCGTCCGGAAATTGTCGATCCCGACGCTCTCGGATGCGACCTCGGAATCGCGGATGGCGGCGAGCGCGAGCCCGCGCCGCGACCGCAGGATCCAGTAGACAGCAAAAACGGTGCCGACGACCAGCGCAAGCGCAATCCAGTAGGTGACGATGTCCCGCGCCGCCGGCGTGCGAACATTGAATGCGGTCCTGACCCATTCAATGCCGAACACGCCATTGGTGACGGATGGCGGCAGCGACGTTCCGGTGCCGCCGCCGAGCGATTTGAATTGCGCGAGAACGAGACGGTAGACCTCGGCCATCACCCAGGTGCCGATAGCGAAGTAAGCACCGCGCAGCCGGAATACGACGAAGGCCGTCGGCACCGCGCACAGTCCCGCGAAGGCGCCGGCCAGAATGATCGCCAGGATCGGATCGACATCGCCGAAGATCGTAAGCGCGAACAGCAGATATGCGCCGAGGCCAACGAACGCCTGCTGGCCGACGGAAACCAGCCCCGCATAGCCCGCCAGCAAATTCCAGTATTGCGCAAGCGCCAGCATGTAGAAGATGAAGATCAGATCCTGGACCGCATTGCGGGTCGCAAATGTCGGCAACAGGATCAGGAGGCCGACAAGCGCAATGGCGAGGACCGCAAGAAGCCGGCCATGGCCACCGCCGATCTGGCTTGTGTAACCACGCGTGACGACAGGATCCTCGCTGCCACCCACCGGCGCCTTGCCATTCCTGTTCTGCTGCAAGCCGGAAACCTTCCAAAACAGATCCATCTGGAGACCTCAATCGAACGCACGCGGAAACAATCCGCGCGGCTTGACGACGAGGACAATGAGAAACGCAATATGACCAGCCAGGATCTGCCATTCCGGGTTGATGGCGGCTCCGATCGTCTGCGCGAGCCCGATGATCATTCCGCCGATCAGCGTGCCCCACAGGCTCCCGAGCCCACCGATGATGACCGCCTCGAACGCATAGATCAGGCGGGCGGGGCCGATGGTCGGATCGAAATTGGCGCGCATGCCGAGATAGAGCGCGGCGATTGTCACCACGATCATCGCAACCCCCATCGCCACCGCGAAAATGCGGCGGTGATCAATCCCCATAACCTGCGCGACCTCGAGATCGTCGGACGTGGCGCGGAACGCACGGCCAAGCTCGGTCCGGTAGAACAGGAGGTTGAGCGCCATGATCACAACAATGGCGGACATGAAGGTGATCAGCGGCAGCACACCAAATGCGATGCCTCCGCCGAGCGAGATCGACGCCGTTCCGATTTCGCCGGACCGCAGCAACTGACTGTCCGCTGAAAACCCTTCCATGAGTCCGTTCTGAATGATGATCGACAGACCGAAGGTCACGAGCAGCGGCGGAAGCAGATCGCGACCAAGCGTACGGTTCAGCAGCACATGCTGAAGCGCAAAGCCGACCGCGAACATGATGGGAAGCGCCAGCAGGGTCGCCAGAAACGGATCGAGCCCGAGCCATGCGCTGATCGCCAGAATTGCGAAGGCCGCCAGCACGATCAGATCGCCATGCGCGAGATTGACCAGTCGCATGATGCCGAAGATCAGCGAAAGCCCGGCCGCGAACAGCGCATAGAGCCCACCGAGCAGCACGCCCTGAATGATGGTGTTGATCCACTCCGCCATCGCTACGATCCGAAATAGGCGTTATGGATCTGATCGCGCGAGAGCTCGCGCGGCCGGCCTGTGAGCGACAGACGTCCCTCCTGAAAGCAATAGACGCGATCGGCCACCTGCAGCGCCTGCACAATGTCCTGTTCGACGATGATCACGCTGGTTCCGCTTTCCTTGATCCGTGGCAGCGCCGCGTAAATGTCGCGGATGACGATTGGCGCAAGTCCAAGGCTGATCTCGTCGCACAGGAGGACACGCGGGTTGGAAATCAGCCCGCGGCCGATAGCGGCCATCTGCTGCTGTCCGCCCGACAGCGTCGTGCTCGGCGCGTTGCGCCGCTCGCGCAGGATCGGGAAGAGCCGGTAAATCTCATCGAGCGACCAGGGGCCGGGCGCCTGCCGCCCGTAACGACCAATCAGAAGGTTCTCCTCCACGGACAGCGAGGGAAAAAGTCGGCGGCCCTCCGGCACGAGCGAGATGCCGAGTTTCATCACCGCAGCCGCGGGCATCGCACCGATCGCCTGCCCGTCGAACATCACGCTGTCCGGAGCATTGCGGATCAAACCCGCAAGCGACTTGAGAAAGGTCGACTTTCCGGCACCGTTCGCCCCGATGATCGCGACGGTTTCGCTCTGATCGAGAAACGTGTCGATGCCGTACAGCGCCTGGAAGTCGCCGTAGAAGGATTTGAGTGCGCGGGTTTCGAGCAGGGCCATTACGCGTCGATGCCCATATAGATCTGCCGTACCTCGGGAGAATTCATCACGGTTCGTGGATGGCCCTCCGCGATCTTCCGTCCGAAGTTGAGCACCACCAATCTGTCGACGACAGCGAGCAAGGCATGCACCACGTGCTCGATCCATACGATCGTCGTGCCTTCGGCATGGATCGTCTTGATCGTGTGCACGAGTTCCTGGCACTCGCCTTCCGTAAGGCCGCCGGCAATTTCGTCGAGCAGAAGGAGGCGCGGACCGGTTGCGAGTGCGCGCGCCATTTCGAGCCGCTTGCGTTCGAGCAGAGTAAGGGACCCGGCAGGCACATTGGCGCGCGGCAGCAGATGCGTCAGATCGAGGATCCGCCCGCAAGCATCGATCACGTCACGCTCTTTCTTGCCGCGTCCATAGACGGCGCCGACCAAAAGATTCTCGAATACAGTCAGGTTTTCGAACGGCTGCGGGATCTGGTACGAACGACCGACGCCTGCTATGCAGCGCTCATGCGGTCGCGCTCGGGTGATGTCCTTGCCGTCGAGCAGGATCGCACCGGCGGCTGGCGAAATACCTCCCGCAATCAGGTTGAATAGCGAGGTCTTCCCCGCCCCGTTCGGTCCGATGATCCCGAGCGCCTCCCCCGCCTCGACTGACAAGTCGATCTTGTCGGCGACCACGACCGACCCAAACGACTTGGAGATGCTCTGAAGCTGAAGAAGCATAAGGCGCGCACTCAATTCTCAGTTCAACAAGAAAAGGGCCGGAATTTTCCGGCCCCTTCCGCTCTTCAGGAGACCCGCGAGAGTACAAATCGAGGCAGACGCTCTCGCGGGACGACCAGGGAAGCCGTGCACTAGGCAATCGGCTCCATCTTGCCGCCGAGCGGAATGTTCGGCGCGGTGCGGTTGTCGGTCACGACGATCTCGAACTTGTTGCCGTCCTTGATGCGCCACTGGCCACCGACCAGCGGAGTCTTCGTTACGTTCTTGGCGGCAAAAGGCGGCACGCCCTTGCCGTCCCAGCGGACAGGACCGGCAACAGTCTCGATATTGGTCTTCTGGATGGCGTCGACCGTCGATTTTGCGTCGCCGATATCGGCAGTGCGCTTCAGGACGTCGAGCCCGACCTCGAACAGCGAATGCACGAAGCCGATCGGCTGGGTCCATTGCTTCTTCGACGATTGTTCGTAGGCGTCGCCAAGTTGCTTCGCGGTCATGCCGTTCATCGAGGATTTGAACGGATGGCTCGGCGTCCACCAGACTTCCGATGACAGGTTCTGCCCATCCTTGCCGAGCGCCTCGACCGCGACGGGGAAAAGGATCGCCTTGCCGACCGATGCAGCTTTCGGCCTGAAGCCCTGCTGCAGCGACTGCTTCCAGAATGTCGTGAAATCGGGAGGCAGCACCACGCCGGTCAGGATCTGCGCATTGGCCCCTTTGAAGGCCGCGATCTGCGCCGAGAAGTTGTCCGTCAGGTTCTGGTAGCGCCCCGGATCGAACAGCTTGAAGCCGGCCTTGTCGAGTGCCGGCGGCAGACCGACCACCTTGTCGCCCCAGGCGTTGCCGTCAGCATCGTTCGGGAAAAGCCCGCCGACAATCTTGTTGGTGTCGAGCTGGCTCCACATGTTGGTGAAAACGGCGATGACGTCCTCGAGCCCCCAGAAATAATGGTAGGTATAATTAAACGGCTTCCAAGATTTCGGATCGCCTGGATTGGCCTGCCGTCCGATGAAGTAAGGCTGCCAGGGACAGTTGGTGGAGACGCAGGGCACCTCCTCGATCTCGCACTGGGTCGAGACCGGGTTTGTCGTCTCGGGCGTGTTGGCGACCAGCATGAGGTCGATCTTGTCGCGAACGATCAGTTCCTTCGCGACCTCGGCCGCGCGATTTGGATTGGACTGGCTGTCGCGCACGATCACTTCGATCGGACGCGTGGTCTTGCCGGCCTTGATCCCGCCCTTGGTCGCCTCGCGCACCTGGCCGAGCACGAAATTATCCGCTTCCGCGAACGCCGCGAGCGCTCCGGTCTGCGGCGAGACGAATCCGATCTTGATCGGCTTTTGCTGAGCGATAGCGGGCATGTAGACGCCGCTCGACGCGACAGCTGCGCTTCCGGCCGCGGAGTATTTCAGCAGGGTGCGCCGATCGATGCCACGGCGCGTGGTGTTATCAGTCATCGCTGATCCTCCCGATGAATTTTGTGTCTGCGCGTCGACGCGCAGCCGGAACGTCATGTCCCGCCATGCGGGCACGCGCTCCTGTTATGCGATATTGTTCGTTAGCGACCGCAACGTGTCAACGCCGCGCGGGGCCGCGCGGCGTGGCATTTTTCGCTGTTACCGGATAAATCGCGGGCGAGGACGCCGCCTGTATCACGGTTCGGTACAGCTGACGCGATTGAAGCGGACGTTACCGGCCGGTGCGGGAATGGCTGCGCCGACCAAGGGCTTCGCCACACGCTGTCCGCGCTCAACGACCCACCACAGTCCAAGCCGTCCGCCAGCCACGATCGACACGATTGCGATCACCGACCCGACCGAGAGTGTCGACACACCGGTCACGCCCTGTCCGATCGTGCAGCCGAGCGCCGTGATACCGCCAAAGCCCATCATGAATGCGCCAATCAGACGGCGCCTGAACTCTGCCGCGCTTGCCGGAATCTGCCAGCGGAAGCTGCCATCGCTGATGGCAGCGACATAAGCCCCGATCACGAATCCGATCACCGCGCCGACCGGAAAATCGACCGACAGCGCCGTCGACAGCATGCCGTAAAGAAGCGTCTCGCCGAGCGGTCCAACGAAGGTGAACGATTCAATCCGGCGCGAGTCGAACGAATCGTAACCAGCGATGCCGGTTGCCCACCAGCCTGCGACGACAATCGCACCAATCAGCAGTCCGGTCACCGCGAAGCGCGGCGCGGCACGGAAGCCGCGATGCGCGAAGGCGAAGGCCGCGATCGCGAGACCGACAACAATTGCAGCGACGGTGGCGGCCTGCCCGCTCAACCCCGCAAGCAATGGCAGCCGTTGCGTCGCGGATGCACCGAGATTGACCGCCAGCGGATCGGTGACGGCAACGCGCGCGAGGCCAGTCAGGCCGCGCATGGTCATCATCGCCGTCACCCCCATCACAAGAAATGTGATGACGGCACGCAGATCCCCGCCACCAATCTGGCGCAGCGTGCCCATGCCGCAGGTCCCGTTCAGCGCCATGCCGAAGCCGAAGATCAGGCCACCAAGGATCAGCGCGCCGAGTTCGAGACGCGATCCGGTGTAGATCGACTTGGTGAGATCAAGCTCGCCATAGGCTTCAAGAAGATGGACACCAACGATCGCAACGCCAATTGCGAGCAGCCAAGTACGCAGGCGGCGAGTATCATTGGAATAGACCGAATCCTCGATCGCCCCGAGCGTGCAGAAGCGTCCACGGCGCGCGACAAAGCCGAAGGCGGCGCCCAGTCCCAATCCAAGCAGGAACCGGACGAGATTGAGCGAAAGATCGTCGAACATCGTCACTCCTTCGGGGAGCAGAACGCAGCGTGCAAAGCCTCGATCACCTGACGGACTTCGGGACGTGCGAGCGAGTAATAAATGTTCTTGCCGTCGCGGCGCGTCTCGACAAGGTCATCGGCACGCAGTCGCGCCAGCTGTTGCGACACCGCCGGCTGCCGGAGATTGAGAATTTGCTCGATCTCGGTGACCGATTTCTCACCCTCGATCAGAAGGCAAAGGATCACGAGCCTTGCCTCATGCGACAGCGCCTTGAGGAATTCACTCGCCGCCTGCGCGTTTTTCAGCATATCCTCGATGTCGAGGTCGGGCTTTCTGGGTTTGCGGGCTAGCGCGGTCACCATGTCGTCGCTCCGTCACGGATACGACGATACATGCGCTAATCTGCAAGTATTGGAAAGGGATGGAACTTTCAATTTGGGAGGTGGCTAGAGCAAAAGCTTTTCCAGAACGCCCCAAAAAAAGAATTCTCCTGGATATCCCTCGATCCGCGCCTTCTCCTTTCCGTTTTCGACGAGCACAAAGGTCGGCGTGTAACGGACCGGAGATTTCAGTTCGACAGAATTGTCCTTGCCGCGATCGAGATGGACCTGGCGCAGCGGTAGCGACTTTCCAATGTCGGTCTTGGGATAGACCGGACCGATCTCGCGATCCCAAGCCTGGCAATAGGGACAGCCGGCGCGGCGGTACATCACAAGTTCGGCGCCAAGCGCCGGCGGCACGGTGCCGAGCAATGCAAGGAGGACAAGGAAGGCCTTCAACATCCGCACGGGCAGCACCTTTGCAGCGAGCGATTCTGTCATATAATTGCAAGATCATGAATACAAAAGACTCTTCCGGCTTCCTCACGCGCCGCAGCCTCCTGGCTGGCGCCGCAGCATTGCTGTCGCCACTGCAGGCATTGGCTTCAGAGCTGAAGCTGAACGACGACGGGCTCTATACGAAGCCGTGGTTCCTGGAGAGCCTGCTGGATCTCAACGACGACCTGAAAGACGCAACCGACAAGGGCAAGCGCCTCGTCATCATGTGGGAGCTGAAGGGCTGTCCCTATTGCAAGAAGATCCACGAAATCAATCTTGCCGATCCCGCGATCGAGACCTTCATCAAGGACAAGTTCGAGCTCCTGCAGCTCAACATCGTCGGCGCGCGCGAGGTGACGGACTTCGACGGCGAGCGGCTTACCGAGAAGGCATTCGCGCGCAAATATGGCGTCCGCGCCACGCCGACTTTCCAGTTCTTTCCGGAACGCGCCGACGGCCTCGCAAAGAAGTCGCCGGCCGAACGCGAAGTGGCACGCTGGCAGGGCTATATGGAGCCCAAGCCGTTCACGGCGATGTTCCGGTTCGTGGCCGACAAGGCCTACGACAGCACGAGCCTGATGGATTATCTGAAGTCGAACAGCTGACGCGGGCCTACCCGACCTTCAGATACGCGAAGCCCTTGCCCTGCAACTCCGCGACAGTCGCGACTCCCGACGGCACGAACTTCAGGAACGCGCCATCGCGGGTCTTCGCCATGTCGATCTTCTGGCGCTTGTAGGTGATCTCGCACAGATAGGCTTCGACGCCGAACTTGGTCAGCCCGACGAAGCGCTTGTAGATGTCTTCGTCGATCTGGTCCTTCTCCCACGGCGTTCCGGAGCGATCGGCGAGGAAGAATTTGATGCCGGCGCCATGCGCAACAATGACAAGCTTCACCCGCATGGGGTCGAACTCGTAGACCGACAGATGATTGTTGATGTTGGTCAGCATCTGGGAAAAGCGCTGCACGTCGCCGAAATCGCAGTGATAGAGGCAGGCAACATCGGTATCCTTCTTGATGTCGCTCATGCTCAGCTTCGCGGGAGCCGCGGCGACCCGCGACGCACCGATCGCTGCGCCGGACAGTGCAAGTGCGCCGATGAAACCGCGCCGGCTTGTCTTCGACGAGGTCATGGTTCTCTCCATGGAATTCGGCCGGCACGATGATCGCGCCGGCCCGTGAAATTCGCGTGAGCGTCAGTCCTTATTGACCGGACTGTCCGGGCTCATCAGAAGCGCCACAGCATCCTTGATCTGCTCGATGGTCAATACTTTATTCGCGCCGAACCGTGGCATATTCGAGCACGGAAGCGCGGCGTGGGAGTTATATATTTTCTCGTAGGTCGCCTTCACATCGGCTTCCTTGAAATCCCTCAGCTTGCCGTACTGGAACAGGCTCGGACCGAGCGTGCCGTAGCTGACTTCCTGTTTCGAGATCTGATGACAGGCATAGCAATTGCCGCCATTGGCGCGCGTTGCCGGATAGTCGGTAAAACGCAGGCCGTAGCCGCTCTGTGCGAGGGCCTCGCCCTTCTTCCAGTCACCGATGAACTTGCCGTCGGCGGGATACTCGATCGTCGCCCTCTCGCGCTTCTGGATGGCGTCGGCAACCTCCTTCGACGGGTTGTTATGCGCAGCCGAGCATTGCTTCATGGTCTCATCCTGCGACAGTCGCGGGATGAATTGCTCCGGTGCACCGGGAAACGCCGCCTTGATGGCCGCGTCGGCCGCGCCGGCCGGGACCGTGGATTTTTGCTGCGCAATCGCGGCGGAGCCCGCGAACACGGCGGCAGCAAGGAGAACGAAAGGAAGCTTCTTCATGATGTCTGTCCTTCCGTTCGATCAGCGCTTCAGACCGGGCGCGGTGATTTCGCCGCCCGTCGCCTGCTTGGTGAGATAGGCGATCAACGCGATGCTGACATCCGAGCCAAGCTGCAGTTCGGGCAACCGCATCTGCCAGTAGCAGTCAACCAGACGGTGCTGCATGGTCATGACTTGCGTGGTCGATACGCGATAGGCCGGCCATTCACCCACGACCTTGCGGGCTTCCTTGGGGTCGGCAAGGTACGGCAATCCCTGAAGACGAATGCGCAGGCCCTCTGCGGAATGACATGTTGCACAGGAAAAATCGAACGGACCGGAGCGGCGGAAGAACAGTTCCTCACCGAGCGCAACCACCTCCTTTTCCTTCGGCTGGTCGAGCTTCGCGGCGAACTTCTGGCCGGACGACTGGTTCGCAATCCAGGTCGCAATCGCGCCGAGTTCCTTCACCGGCTGGCCGCCACCCGGATGCGGGCGCTTGACGAGATCGGCCGGATTGAAGCCCTGCAGTTTCTCCATGCACCACAGCAGCCGCGTCTCCACATCCATCACGCGGTCCGCGTCCTTGAAGTAGCGCGGCAGCTCAGCGAATGCGCCTTCGACCTTTCCCGGCCCCTTGCCGAGATCGCATTGCTCGAGCGTGACGTTCTTCGGACCACGCGCCGTCTTCCAGAGCGCCTCACCCCTGTCGACATCCAGTAGACCCGGATTGCTCCACGGATCCTCCTTCAGCATCTGGCGATAACGCTCGATCGCCTTTTCGGTGTCGGCATCCTGCGCGATCGCAATACCGACGACCGATAAAGCGCCGATGCAAACGGCAGCTGCCAAAGCTCTGCTAAATCTCACGCGCGTTTCTCCCGCATTGTTCTGCGCCTCGACATGCCTGTACGAAGCAACGGCCTTGAAGATCAAGCCGCGTTTAAAAAGCAGAATACATGCATTTCCCCGCATGAGAAGCTTTTGCTCTTTGTGCGATGCAATGGAGAATAAACGTTGCGAGTAATCGGCGAATTCGATAAACACTTTCAACTCAATGAATATGTCCCGTGCTATAAGCCGGCGACGGCGAGGAAACGTGAGGCGAACGGCGCACTTGCTGCCCGGCTCCTGTCATGCGAATCCCACGCCACGATTGAATTGCGCGCTCGCATCGCCCAGATCACGGCGACGCGTTCAGGAGAGGAATGAGATGACGATATCGATCACTCGCCGGCAGACGCTGTTTGTGGGCGCCGCGGCGATCGCAGCGACCGCCCTGGGACAATCAATCGTGCCGGCCTACGCCGCCAACAATCTCGACGAGCTGTCCAAGGCGTTCACGGGCGGCGCCGCACCGGTCGAAGGCAAGGTCAAACTCGACCTGCCGGAAATCGCCGAGAACGGAAATACCGTGCCGATCACCGTTACGGTCGACAGCCCGATGACGGACGCAGACTACGTGAAGGAAGTGATCGTGCTCGCCGACGGCAATCCGAATGCCGGCGTTGCGACCTTCCATTTCAATCCGGCGAGTGGCGTTGCCGAAGCCAACACCCGGATTCGTCTCGCGAACACGCAGAACATCGTCGCGATCGCCAAGACCAATGACGGTAAATTCTACACCGCCAAGAAGCAGGTGAAGGTCACGATCGGCGGCTGCGGCGGCTGATAGCGCCACCCGATAGCCCCGCACCAAGGTTCAGGAGACTGTAATGTCCACGCCAAAGCCGCGCATCAAGCTCGACAAGAAGGAAGCCAAGAAAGGCGATATCGTTGAGGTCAAGGCGCTCGTCTCGCACGTCATGGAAACCGGTCAGCGCAAGAGCGCAGACGGCAAGGTGATCCCGCGCAAGATCCTCAACAAGTTCACCTGCACGGTGAACGGCAAGGAGGTGTTCTCGGCGGATTTCGAACCGGCCGTGTCCGCCAACCCGTATATCCAGTTCAAGTTCAAGGCCACGGAATCGGGTCCTGTGGTGCTGACCTGGATCGACGACGACGGCACCAAGATCGTCGGCGAAGATAGCATCAAGGTTCTCTGAGCCATCTGGCGCGATCCGTTTCGAGCCGGCCCGGCTCGAAACGCCCGGTCCTGTTCCCCCGGTGACAACCGGGAACGAAGAGGCATGCATGATTTCGAGGCGCGATTTCATCCAGCTGGCTGCCGCAACGGCGGCCATCGTTCCGGGTGGCTGGAGTTCGGCCTTCGCGCAACAGCGGCTCAAACAGGCCGACCTTCTGCGCTTTGAGCCGCTGGGCAACGTCACTCTGGTCCACGTCGCCGACATCCATGCTCAGCTCAGGCCGGTCTATTTTCGCGAACCATCGATCAATCTCGGCACCGGTGACGCGAAAGGCCTCGTGCCGCACATCACTGGCAAGGCACTGCTCGACTATTACAGGATCTCCGCCGGCACGCCCGAGGCTTACGCCCTCGCCTATCCGGACTTCTCGGCGCTGGCCAGGAGCTATGGTCGCCTAGGCGGCCTCGACCGGATCGCCACGATCCTGAAAGCCATCCGCGCCGAACGCGGCGACCGCGTGATGTTCCTCGACGGCGGCGACACCTGGCAGAACAGCTACACAGCGTTGCAATCCAAGGGCCAGGACATGGTCGACTGCATGGCGCTGCTGAAGCCCGACGCCATGACCGGACATTGGGAGTTCACGCTCGGTACCGATCGCGTCAAGGAACTCGTCGATGGTCTCGGCTTCCCGTTTCTCGCACAGAACATGCGCGACACGGAATGGGACGAGCCTGCGTTCAAGCCGTCAGCGATGTTCGAGCGCGGCGGCGTCAGGATCGCCGTGATCGGCCAGGCCTTCCCTTACACGCCGATCGCCAATCCGCGCTGGATGATCCCGAACTGGTCGTTCGGCATTCGTGAAGACGACCTGCGCGCAAACGTCGAGAAGGTGCGCAAGGATGGCGCACAGCTCGTTGTGCTGCTCTCGCATAACGGCTTCGATGTCGACCGCAAGCTGGCGTCGCGCGTGCCCGGCATCGACGTGATACTGACCGGGCATACCCATGACGCCCTCCCCGACGTAGTGAAGGTCGGCAAGACGCTGCTGGTCGCGTCCGGTAGTCACGGAAAGTTCGTGTCGCGCCTCGATCTCGATGTGCAGGGCGGCGAGGTGAAGGGCTATCGCTTCCGCCTGATCCCGGTGTTTTCCGATATCATTGCATCCGACGCCGAAATGGCCGCGAAAATCGACGCGATCCGCAAACCGCACGAGAAGATGCTGGGTGAAACCGTCGCGCGCACCGACACGCTTCTTTACCGACGCGGCAACTTCAACGGCACGCTCGACGACGTGATCTGCGACGCGCTCCTGTCGGAACGCGACGCCGAGATTGCGTTGTCGCCCGGCTTCCGCTGGGGCGCCTCGCTGTTGCCCGGACAGGACATCACGCGGGAGGATGTCTACAACGCGACCGCGATCACCTATCCCAATGCCTACCGCATGACGATGAGCGGCGCGCGGCTGAAGGAGATCATGGAGGATGTCGCCGACAATCTGTTCTATCCCGACCCGTATTATCAGCAGGGCGGCGACATGGTGCGGGTCGGCGGCCTCTCCTACACCATCGACGTCAGCAAGCCTGGCGGGCACCGTATCTCCGAGATGACGCTGCTTCGTACCGGAAAGCCGCTCGAAGCGCAGCGCGATTACACCGTCGCCGGATGGGCCAGTGTCAATGAAGGCACGGAAGGTCCGCCGATCTGGGACCTGGTGATCAATCATCTCGCGAAGAAGAAGGTGGTCGCTCCGAAGGAGCTGACGAACGTTCGCGTGACAGGCGTGTAAAAAATTTTGGCCGAACACATGCAAACATACGCATTGTTGAAAATGATCCGCCCGGGAGACGTCG
>NZ_DATMRV010000011.1:0-9452 GCF_035565795.1 Pseudorhodoplanes sp. | reverse complement strand
CTGATGGCCGAGCAGAACTTCAACCAGGCCATCCGCATCGCCGACCGCGGCTATGTCATCGTCCACGGAAAAATCGAGTTCGAAGGCAAAAGCGCTCACGACCTCAACAACAACGACCTCATCAAAAAATTCTACCTGGGACTCTGAGCGGCAACACGATATCAGGCTCCGCTTCTTCCCGAGATGAGGGTACAGCAAGCCTTCGAAGGGCCCGCATCCCGCTTTATGATTCGAAGAGCATCGCTGGTGCGATGCTCATGATTCGGGATGCATTGCTTATGCGTTGCTCCCCACCATGAGAGGAAGCAGGCGCGACGCCGCCGCCTTCACGGCCGCCAATCCCGCACGAGCAGTCAACGACCGGCATTGGGGCCTGATTGACTCACTGGCGACGGAAAGACCGGAAACCGGAACGACCTGCTCCCGGTTTCCGCGGAGAGACGAACGACGATACGACGGGCGATCATCGCCCGCCTTATGTCGGCTCTTTCATCCGCGTCACGCTGACGAACTGCTTGCCCGACATATAACGCCGTTCATTCGCAATCTCCGGACGCGGGCGGCCTTCCTTGTCGCCGTCGAAGGTCAGTTCGAGCAGCAGGCCGCTCGGATCGTGCACGAACAACTGCCAGAGATTGGTGCCGGGCACGATCTGCGCACGCCATTCCCTGCCCGTTGCCTGTACGCGCGCGAGGCACTCGTCCCAGCCTCGCACCATCAGACTGAGATGATCGACGGCACCGGTGCCATCAGGCGCCTTGCCGTCGACCAGCGCCGGACTGCCGGCATAGACGTGGATGATCGCTGTGCCGTCCCCGAGCGCGAGCCACGCGCCGGGAAATCCGAAATCCGGCCGCGGCGCCAGCGTCAGGCCGAGCACCTCGGAATAGAATTTCACCGTCGCATCGAGATCGACGGTCTTGATCGCCAGATGAAACAATCCGATCGTCTGCATGATCTGCCTCCGCGTCGTTTGAGTGGCGCTTCTGTGCGGCACTTCACTGCGCCTTGAGTCTCGCTCTGCAGCACCCGGTCGCAGGCCACAACGTGGAACCGATCCGCGCCGCGACCCGCTTCGGCCTTCATTCCCCGCCGCTATTTGGCTTTTGCGTAGGGATAGATCAGCTTGCCGGAAGCGTAGGCCGGCGGATCGACCACCACCTGCGTATGCATGTCGCGGAATTGATCGACACCATTGCCCTTGACGTTGCGGAACTGCACCTGCAGCACGCGCGACTGCGCCCATTCGCCCGACTTGTCGAACTTGACGTCGCCAAGCACCGTCTTGAACGTATTGGCGTGGATGTATTCGGCGAGCTTCTTGTCGTCGAGACTCTTGGTCGCCGTTACCGCCTGCTCCAGCACCTGCATCTGCGCATAGGCTTCCGTCGCCATGTAATAACCGAGCGGATCGACGCCCTCCGCCGCGGCGCGCGACTGATATTTCTTCATCATCTCGGCGACACCGGGGAACTGCATCTTCTCGACCGGCAGCCAGAAGTCGTAATTGACCCAGCCGTTGAGCAACGGACCGAGTTGCGCTTTCATCGCGGTGTTCTGCGGGCCGACCATGGCACCGCCGATCAGTTTCGGCGTGAAGCCGATCTCGGCGACGGCGCGCACCATGCCGACAGAATCCGGCGGATAGGAACACACCACCACGACGTCCGGTTCGGTCGCGGCGATCGCGCGCACGATCGGCGTAAAGTCGGTAGTCGCCGGCGGATAGGTCTTGTCGTAGACGATCTTCAGGCCCGCCTTCTTGGCATTCTCGCGCGCGCCGTCGGAGGCATTGCGGGAGAATTCCTGGTCGGCGGCGACAATCGCCACCGTCTTCGGCTTCGGATCCTGCTTCATCGCCAGATCGATGAAACCCTTGGTGAAGGACGGCTTCGGATCCGGTCCCGACGGGATCATCACGAAATACTTGTCGTACTTGAACTCGGTATTGACGCCGAGCCCGAGCAACCCGATGAACATCTTCTGGCGCTGCATCACCACCGGCATCGCCGGCGCCAGCATTGCTGTCGCATAGCCGCCGATCACCAGATCGACCTTGTCGATGTCGAGCAGCTTGGTGTAGATGCCCGGCACCGTCGACGGATTGCTCTGGTCGTCATAGTAGATCAGTTTCACCGGACGGCCGAGCAAGCCACCCTTGGCGTTGATATCCTCCTCCCAGATCTTCTGGGCGAGCAGCGCCGATTTGCCGTTCGGGCCAAGACCACCGGTCATCGCCATGCTGTAGCCGATCTTGATCGGCTCCTTGCTCTGCGCTGCTGCCGTGCCGGTGGAAAAGGCCAGCGCCGCCAGCGCACAGCCTGCGCCCACTGCACCGGACAGAAACAGGGATTTGATATGCGTCACCATTCGTCGTCCTCCCGTTGATTGTTTTATGGTCGGTCGTCTCAAGCGGATCGCTCGTATCCTGTCGCGTCATCGGAGCCGATGATGTCATCAGGTCTTCATGCCGATATGCGTCTCTCCTCTGCTGCCGATAATGATCTCGGCGCGCGCCGTAGCAAACGGCGTGCGATTATTTGGTGAATTCGCCGGCCTCCAGCATCACCGTTTCCACTTCTCCGGCACCACCCCGGCGATGCGCCGCCGCCGCATCGTATTCCGGCGAACGAAAGCAAGCGACACCCTGCTCGAAGGTCGGGAATTCAATCACCACGAAGCGGTGGAATGTCGCCGGCCCCTCCATGATCTCGTAGCGGCCGCCGCGTGCCAAGACCTTACCGCCATATCTGGCGAGGATGCCGGGGACCTGATCGGTGTAGCGCTTGTACGCCACCGGATCGGAAATGCGTGAACGGGCTATCCAATAGGCTGGCATGTTGTTTCCTTTGCCGAGCGGTGACACCGTAGCTCCCGCGCCGTGACCGAGGGAGACTCGCATGCCCCGCAAGATCATCGACATTTCCGTGCCGCTTGAAAACACCGTTTTTGCGGATCCGCCTGGCTACGGCCCGGAAATCGAGTACCGCGATCACCGGCAGACCGCCGGCGAGATCCTGCAATTCTTTCCCGGATTGACGGAAGACGAACTGCCCAACCGCGAAGGTTGGGCGATGGAATGGGTGCGCCTGTCGACGCATTGCACAACGCATCTCGATGCGCCGTATCATTTTGCCTCGACCATGGACGGCGGAAAGCGCGCCATCACCATCGACGAGGTGCCGCTCGAATGGTGCTTTCAGCCCGGCGTGAAGCTCGATTTCCGCCGGTTTCCCGACGGCTATGTGGCAACAGCGCGCGATGTCGAAGACGAACTGGCGCGCATCGGGCATTCACTTTCGCCATTTGAAATCGTGCTGGTGAACACCCGCGCCGGCGCTGTCTATGGCGAACCGAATTACGTCGCCAGCGGCTGCGGCATGGGACGCGAGGCGACGCTCTACCTGCTGGAGCGCGGCGTGCGCGTCACCGGCACCGACGGCTGGAGCTGGGATGCGCCCTTCGTGCACACGAAGGCGCGCTACGCCGAAACCAGGGACGCAAGCCTGATCTGGGAGGGCCACCGCGCCGGGCTCGAGATCGGCTACTGCCATATCGAGAAGCTTCACAATCTCGAAGCACTGCCGAGCCGCGGCTTTCAGGTGAGCTGCTTCCCGGTCAAGGTACGCGGCGGTTCGGCCGGATGGACGCGGGCGGTGGCGATCATCGACTAGAATGTGTTCGGCGATGCATGCCCTCCGGCCCGACCCGAGGGCGGACTCTCGCCCACGAGACGGAAAACGTTCGAAACGATGGGCTCCAGATTTTTGATCTAATGCGTTTTCTTCACGCGAACGAAAGTCCGCTTCGCTCGAAACGCTCTTAATGGTTCCACGGCGATAGCGGCAGGATCACCGCTCGACGAAATCGGCGCATTTCTGCACCGCTGCTTCGCCACCCCACGGCGCGATCGGCACGCTCGAGGTCGAGTTCTTCGGCGAGCCCTCGATGATGCGGTCGGAGTAGACCATATAGACAAGCACGTTACGCTTGACGTCGCAGCCGCGCACGATCTGCATCTTCTTGAAGAATAACGAACGACGCTGGCGGAACACGTCCTCGCCCTGCGAGAACTTCGCCTTGATGCGGATCGGGCCGATCTGCCGGCACGACAGCGAAATATCCGAGACTTCCTCGGCGACACCGATCCAGCCCTTGAAGCCGCCCTTCTCCGGCACGGTGAAATGGCAGGCGACGCCTTCAACCTCCGGATCGTCGAGCCCGTAGGTCGCAAGCTTGTCGTTCGGCGACAGCCATTTGAACACCGTTGACTTCTTGAAAATCAGATCCGGTTCGTCGGCGGCATGCGCCGGAACCAGATTGATGGCGAGAGCGGCCAACGCAAACAGCAGAACAGATCGGCGCACGGCAGGGCCTCCCGGAGAACCGTCGAAAGCGGAGACTGAAAATAGGAACGCTCGCCGGGAATGAAAGGGCGCGCTCTTGGTCTCCCTCAGAAAAGCCAGCCCGTGCCTGAGCACATGTCTCGGGTCCAGATGCAGACCAATTGTTTCCTTCCCTCATCCTTCGAGGCACGTCCGCGGGCGTTCCTCGGGATGAGGTGCAAGCTCTCGTTCCGCCTCTTCTTGAAAGCCAGCCGCTCCGCGTCATCCCAAGCCAGCGCGAAGCGGCCCTCGACGAACAATGCGCCCCCGCAGAAACTACGACCGCAAGGGGACGCCTCTTTCGCAGCAGGCTTTGTGCCTGCTACGCCGCATTCTTGCGCGCGCTCACCACCTGCTCGGCCGGACGGCCGGTCAGTTCCGCCATATGATCGAACTGACTGGTGAAGCTGCCGACGCCGGCACTGGCGGAGCGTACCTCGACGATCAGATCGCCGATCTCCGCCTCCGGCATCATCGCCCTCACCACGTCCCAGCCTTCCCAGCCCTCACGCGTATTGAAGCCGAGGATCTGCGCGCGGCGCGCCGACAGGATGGCGTTCATCCGCGCCGACGCCTCGCTCGGCGTGACGATCTCGACCAGATGGATCGGCTCCAGCAGCACCGGCTGGCACTGCGGCAAGGCTTCCGCGATTGCCAGGCGCCCGGCCATGCGGAATGCCTGGTCGGATGAATCGACCGTGTGATACGAGCCATCGACAAGCGCCACAGCGATATCGACGACGGGAAAGCCGAGCGGCCCGTGCTTGAGACCCTCCTTGATGCCGCCCTCGACCGAGGGGATGAAATTGCGTGGCACCACGCCGCCGGTGATCTTGTCCTCGAACACGAAACCGCCGCTGCGCGGCAGCGGCCGGATGTCCAGCACCACGTCGCCGTATTGCCCGTGGCCACCTGACTGCTTGCGGTGCCGCCCGCGGACCTGGATCGGTTTGCGGATCGTCTCGCGGTAGCCGACCGCCGGCTTGTGCGTCTCGATGGCGATGCCGAAACGCTGCATCAGCCGTGTCGTGGCAACGCGCAGATGCATCTCGCCCTGCCCCCACAACACCACTTCATGCATTTCCGGATTTTGCACGATGATCAGCGAGGGATCTTCTTCCGTCAGTTTGGCGAGCGCCAAGCCGAGCTTGACGTCGTCCTTGCGCTCCTTGGCCGACACGGCCACCGCCAGCACCGGCGGGTCCGGCCTGATCGCAACGAGTGGCGGCAACGCTTCTTTGCCAGCCGACAGCGTGTCGTCGGTTGCGGCGTGATCGAGCTTGCCGAAGGCGACGGTGTCGCCGCTCGCCGCCGCCGTGCATTTATCGAACTGCTGGCCCATCGCCTTGAAGACACCGGACACCCGCCCGGCCTCACGCTCCGGCGTCGAGAATACGGTGCCGTCGCTGACTTCGCCGGCCAGCACCCGCGCCAGCGATAGCTTGCCACCGTGTTGCGTGTGCAAAGTTTTGAACACCAGCGCGAGCGGATCGCGGCTGCTGCCGACGCCGAGACGCTGCGCCGTCTGCGCGACGCCGGCCACTTCGTGACGCAACGCCTTCAACAGCCGCAGCACGCCATTGGTGCGCGTCGCGCAACCGAGCAGCACGGGGCAGACCTGCCCGTCGCGCAAGTCCTTTGACAGATCGTCGAACACGACATCGCGCGGCGGCTGGATATCCTCCAGCAATTGTTCAAGCAGCGCGTCGTCGTGATCGGCGAGCGTTTCCAGCATGGAGAAGCGCGCCGACTTGCCTTGGTCGAGCGTCGTGCCTTCGAGCGGCACCACTTCGGATGGCGCCGCTTCCTTGTAGACAAAGGCGCGCTCTAGCGCGAGATCGACGAAGCCGGTGATGATGTCGTGCGAGAATGTCGGAACCTGCCGCATCAGCAATTTGACACGCGAGGCAGGCTGCAAAGCGAGCAAGGCGTCGTGGACGCCGGCATCGGCCTTGTCGATCTTGTTGAGGAATAGCAGGCGCGGGATTTTCTGCTCTTCGAGCTCGCGCAGGATGAGCTGAAGTTGCGACAGCTTCTTCTCGTCGAGCTCGCAGACCACCACCGCCGCATCGACGACCGGCAGCGCGGCGCGCATGTCGTGCATGAACTCGATCGAGCCGGGACAGTCGATGAAGGTGTAGCTGTCGCCCATGAACGTCGTCGTCGCCACCGACAGTTCGACGCTCATCTTCTGGTAACGGGCCTCCTTGCTGGCATCGCCGACCGTGGTGCCAGCCTCCACCGTACCCTGGCGCGAGATCGCGCCGGTACGGGCGAGGATTGCTTCGAGCAGCGTGGTCTTGCCGCTCTGGAACGGCCCGACCAGCGCGATACAGCGGGGGCCGCGCGAGCCGGATCCCGCGCCGGCGGCGGATCCCTCCGCGGCCGCTTCGCCGGGTGGGTTACCTTGTGAGTTGCCCGGTGGGTTGCCCGGTGGGTTGCCTTGTGGACTGCCTTGGGCAGCATCCTGCTGAGACAGGGTCGTCTGAGACATGCGCGCCTCCCTGCTGCGGGCGGCGCATGGACCGTCGCCGGCCCGGCAGGGTCATCGTCTCAGGGAAAGAAGGGGCCGGTCAAGGGCACAGATATTGTTCCGGCATGAGGAATCCCCCTGCGGACTCGTCCGCAGGCTGCAATCGGGCTTCGGCCTGCAGGCAGCGGTCGCAAAGGCCCGTCAGGACGGCGCCGCCACAAAGCATTCGATTTCCTTCAGCAACAGCTCCCAGGCTGGCTCATCGGGCAGCGGTACATGGTTTTCGGACGGCAGCGTCGCAAAGCGCGCGCCGGGAATCATCGCCGCCATCATCCGGCTCTGCGCGACCGGCACGACATGGTCGTCGCGTGCGTGCAAGACCAGCGTCGGGACGCGCAGGCGCGGCAGCAGTTCGACGATATCGATATCGTCGCAAGCCACGCGCAGCCGTGCCGCCATGTCGCCCGAAGTGGTCAGCTTCTGCATCTCGGCAAACCAGCGGATCTGCTCCGGGGAGCCGTTCGGCAGATACAAGGATGCAAAAGCCCGCATGAAGGCGGAATCGGCACGTCCCCATCCTTGCCGCATCATCCCGAGCACCGTCTGGGCCGTTGCCGCATCGTCGGCGGAGCCGCGCCGGTTGCGGCCCTGCGGATAGCCGCCATACAGGATCAGACGCGACACCCTGTCCGGATGTGCCACGGCAAAGGCAACCGCGGTGGCCGCGCCTTGCGACAAGCCGAGCAACACGAAACGCGGCAGATCGAGCGTCGCGACCACTGTCTCAAGGTCGCGGCAAAACGCCGCGAACGAGACGTCGGCGGCCTCCCAGTCCGCGAGCCCGTTGCCGCGGCCGTCGTAACGGATCAGACGAAAGCGGGCCGCGAGCCGCCGCAACATCGGTGACCAGATCGGACTCTGCCAGTCATATTCCAGATGATTGAGCCAGTTGGCGGCCTTGACCAGCGGCGGCCCATTGCCGACCGCCGACACCGCAAGACTGACGCCATCGGACGTGCGACAGAAGCTGATCTGCTGATCAAGATCGGCTGCACGGTCGAGCGTCCAGGGATCGTCGCCGGCATCCGTCTGCACCGTGCCGACGAAGCGCACACCCTTGCGCGCCACGGTTTTGATCAGCCGCTGCGCGGTACCGTCGTCGCCGATCACCTTACGCGCAGCATTGATGCGGGTGGCAAGCGTCGATTCGGAAACGATCCGCCCGTGCCACACATGCGCGATCAGGTCGTCGCGGGTGACCACCCGGTCGCAATTCCGGATCAGCAATTCGATCAGATCGAAGACCTGCGGCTCGACCGGAATCAGCGCGCCGCCGCGACTGAGTTCACGCCGCGCCCCATCGAGCATGCAGTCGCCAAACCGATAGCGCACCAAATATCTCCGAGCGCCATAGCCGACGGGAAAATGCAGTATTTCTCAAGGAGAAATCAAGGCCGGCTCAAAGCCGCCGCGCCCGCGTCGAGGCATGCTCTCCCCCAACACCGTGGTTGGACGGGAGGTCCGGATGGTTCGCCCCGACAGAGACTATCGCCGCTGCAGCAACGGCGTGATCGACTACGACTATTATCGCGCGCTGGCCACGCGGCTACGGCGCAGAAGCCGCCGCCGCCTGCTGGCGGCGGCAGCCATAGCGCTCAGACACTACTTGAGGTTGCCGCAGAAGCGCTGGATGCGCTGGCAGGCCTCGTCGAGGTCTTCCGTCTTCGTCGCATAGGAAATGCGGAACGCCGGGCCGAGGCCGAAGGCCGAGCCCTGCACCACCGCGACGCCTTCCGCCTCGAGCAGTTCGGTGACGAAATCCTCGTCGGTCTTCAGCACCTTGCCGGTCGGCGCGGTCCTGCCGATGGTGCCGGCGCAGGACGGATAGACGTAGAAGGCACCCTCCGGCGTCGGGCATTTGATGCCGTTCGCCTGGTTGAGCATCGAGACGACGAGGTCGCGGCGCTCCTTGAACACCTTGTTGTTGGCAGCGATGAAGTCCTGCGGCCCCTCCAGCGCCTCGACCGCCGCCCATTGCGACACCGCCGAAGGATTGGAGGTGGACTGCGACTGCAGCATTGCCATCGCCTTGATCAGCGGCTTCGGACCGCCGGCATAGCCGATGCGCCAGCCGGTCATGCAATAGGCCTTGGAAACGCCGTTGATGGTCAGCGTGCGCTCGTAGAGCTTCGGCTCGACCTGCGCCGGCGTGTAGAACTTGAAGTCGTCATAGACGAGGTGTTCGTACATGTCGTCGGTCATGACATAGACATGCGGATGACGCACGAGCACGTCGGTCAGCGCCTTGAGCTCTCCTTGCGTATAGGCGCCGCCGGTCGGGTTCGACGGCGAGTTCAGGAGAAACCATTTGGTCTTGGGCGTGATCGCCTTCTCGAGCTGCGCCGCCGAGATCTTGAAGCCCGACTCCATGGAGCAGACGACCTCAACCGGGGTGCCGCCAGCGAGATAGACCATGTCCGGATAGCTGACCCAATACGGCGCCGGGATGATCACCTCGTCGCCGGGGTTCAGCGTCGCCATGAAGGTGTTGTACAGCACCTGCTTGCCGCCAGTGCCGACCGTAATCTGCGACG
>NZ_DATMRV010000010.1:0-36646 GCF_035565795.1 Pseudorhodoplanes sp. | reverse complement strand
CCAGTCCAGACGAAGTCGACATCCCAGATCGATCCCTTCTCGCCATAGCGATCGACGAAATAAAGAAGCGAGCCGCCAATGCCCTTGATCGCCGGGATTGCAAGCTCCATCGGGCCGACGCTGGTCTCACCCGGCTCGGCGCCAAGTGACAGCGCACGCTCATAGGCCTTCCTGGCATCGACAACGCGGAACGCCATGGCGCAGGCGCAGGGGCCGTGCTCGGCCGCGAAGCGCTGCGCGAAGGAATCCGGCTCGGCATTGACCACGAAATTCACGTCGCCCTGACGCCAGAGCTGCACGTTCTTGGAGCGGTGCTTCGCGACCAACGTGAAGCCCATGGTCTCGAAAAGGTTGCCGAGCTTCTCGGGCTCCGGATGGGCATATTCGACGAATTCGAGGCCGTCGGTCCCCATCGGGTTCACGTCGGATATCGTGGCGGCCGGCGCGTCATGCGGAAACGGACCCATGGCGGTCTCCTGTGCGAAGAGGCGTTTTCCCTCCCCCTGAAGTAGCCGAAACCGGCCGCAAATATCGTGCAAAGTTGGCGATTTATACTTATTATGCGCACGGTTCATGCGCACAGCAATTAAATGACGCACAACTCTCTCACGCTGGACGACGCTGACCTGAAGCTCCTGTCTGCCCTGCAGGACAACGGCGCGCTGACCAATCAGGAACTGGCGGACGCCGTGCGGCTATCGCCGTCGCAATGCTCACGACGCCGCCAGCGCCTCGAACAGGCCGGCGTCATCCGCCGCTATCGCGCCGACCTCGATCCGGGCCTGCTCGGCTTCGGGATTACGGTTTTCATCTTCGTCGCGCTGGCCACTCATTCGCGCGACAACGCTCGTCGCTTTCGCGATCTCGTGACGACGCTCGCAACGGTGCAGGAAACGCACGCGCTGACCGGGGACTCCGACTATCTCCTGAAAGCCATCGTGCCCGACCTGCGCGCGCTGTCAGCTCTGGTCAACGACGTGCTGCTGCCGCATGAAGCGGTCGAGCGGGTGAAGTCGAGCATCGTGCTGGAAACGCTGAAGGACGACGCGCGACTGCCGATCGGGTGATGCCGTCATCCGCGGCGGCGCGTCATCGGGAAGCGGTCACATGCCGAGATAGGCTTCCCGCACGCGCTTGTCGTTCAGCAACTCGCGGCCGCTGCCGGCATGCGAGATGCGGCCGGTTTCGAGTACGTAGCCTCGGTCGGCAATGGCGAGCGCGGCATAGGCATTCTGCTCGACCAGCAAGACCGTGATGCCCTGCCGCTTGAGGCCTGCAACGATGGAAAAAATCTGATCGACCAGAATGGGAGCAAGACCCATCGACGGCTCGTCCAGCAACAGCATTTTCGGACGCGCCATCAGCGCCCGGCCCATCGCCAGCATCTGCTGTTGCCCGCCGGACAGCGAGCCCGCGGCAATCGTCCGCTTCTCCGCCAGCACTGGAAAGGTCGCGTAAACGCCCTCAATGTCGGTCGCGACCTCGGAATCCTTGCGCGACCAGGCACCGAGCTTCAGATTGTCCTCGACCGACAGCGGCGCGAATACCTGACGGCCTTCCGGCACCTGCGCAATGCCGCGCGTCACACGCAGATGCGGCGCGACGCGATCGATCGGTTCGCCGAGAAAGCGGATCGATCCGCCGGACACCGGCTGCACGCCGGATATGGCGCGCAACAATGTGGTTTTCCCGGCGCCGTTGCTGCCGACCAGCGTGACGATCTCGCCCTGCTTCACTTCCAGCGATAGGCCGTGCAGCACCTCGATCCGGCCATACCGGCTCGAGAGGTTGTCAATGACGAGCATCGGCCCCCTCCTCGCTGGCATGGGCGCCGAGATAGGCGGCAACCACGGCGGGATTGGCGCGGACCTCCTGCGCGGACCCTTGCGCAAGCGTGCGGCCCTGATCGAGCACGTGAATGCGGTTCGATATCTTCATTACGAGCTTCATGTCGTGCTCGACCAGCACGACGGTGATGCCCTGTGCCGCAATCTTCTGGATCACGGCATCAACTTCCGCAGTCTCGACCGCATTGCAGCCGGCCGCCGGCTCGTCGAGCAACAGGACCTTCGGTTCGGCCGCGAGCGCGCGTGCAATCTCCAGCCGCTTCAATGCACCGTAAGGCAACTCACCCGCCGCGCGATTGCCGAGCTTGCTGAGACCGACCAGCGCCAGCAATTCGTCCGCCCGCCTGCGGGACGCCCGATTTTGCAGCACCACGCTCGGAAGGCGGAACAGATGCGCAAGCACGTTGTGATTTTCGTGCAGATGACGCCCCACCATGACATTTTCGAGCGCGGTCATGCGGAAGAAAATCTGAAGATTCTGGAAGGTGCGAGATAAGCCGCGCTGCGCCAGAATATGGGCGGGGAAATTTGTGACGTCCTGTCCGTCCAGCAGCACCTTGCCGCGCGGCGCGCGATAGAGGCCGGAGATCATGTTGAACAGCGTGGTCTTGCCGGCGCCGTTCGGACCGATGATCGCGAAGATCTCGCCTGCATTCACGCTGAGCGAAACGTCATCCACGGCGCGCACGCCGCCGAAATCGATGCCAAGTCCCTCCGTCGACAGCACGCTCATGACGCGCTCCTGCGGAAAAAGGTTGCGATACTCGGCACGATGCCCGCGCGCAGGAAGATCATGCAGACGATCATGATCGCGCCAAGCGCGATATGCTCGTAGTCGTGAAACACGGTCAGCATCTGCGGCAGGATGGTCAGGAGCGCCGCCCCGACGATGCTGCCGAAGATCGAGCCCAGGCCGCCGAGCACCGCCATGGCGACGAACTCGATCGACCGCATAAAGCCGGCGGTCCCGGGCGTCACCAGCCCATCGAACAGCGCGAGATAGGCGCCGGCGATTGCCGTGTAGACGGCCGACAACACGAACGCGATCAGCTTGTAGCGCGCGACATCGACGCCCAGCACGCGCGAGGCGACCTCGCTGTCATGGATCGCGCGCAGTGCACGGCCGGTGGGTGAGTCGATCAGGTTGGCGGTGAGCAACGTCGCCAGCACCAGCGTGACTCCGGAAATCCAGTACCATGCCTCCGAGCCGCGCGCGCGCCAGCCGAACAGGATCAGCCGCGGGACCGGCATGCCGTCCGGGCCGCCGGTGAAGCGCGCCTCGTTGGTGAAGACCATGGCGATCAGGATGCCCATGCCGAGAGTCGCGACCGCCAGATAATGGCCCTTGAGCTTGAGGATCGGGCGGCCGATCACGAAGGCGAGCGCGCCGGCAACGACGATGCCGATGATGAACGCGATCCAGGTCGGCACCGCAAAGTGGGTCGGCAGCACCGCCACCGCATAGGCACCGATCCCGAAGAATCCGGCATGGCCGAGGCTGACCTGTCCGGCGAAGCCCATCAGTAGATTGATGCCGAGGACAGCGATGCTGAAGATAAAGACGAGCGCGGCGACCCGCAGGTAGAAGCTCGTCGGCACGATGTAAGGCAGGGCAGCGACGATCGCAGCCACCAGCAGCACAACGCCATATCTGGTCAGAAGGCTCGGCATGTCAGACGCGCTCGATGCTGGCTTTGCCGAACAGCCCCTGCGGCATGACGAAGAGAACGCCGAGGATGACCAGGAACGCGACCGCATCCTTGTAGGCAGACGAGACGTAACCGGCTCCGAAAGTCTCCAGCAGGCCGACCAGAAGCCCGCCGACCACGGCGCCGACCGGATGCCCCATGCCGCCGAGCATTGCGGCGGCAAAGCCCTTCAGCGCCAGCAGCGTGCCGACCTCGTAATTGGTCAGCGTGATCGGCGTGACGAGAATGCCACCGATGGCGCCGATGGCGGCGGAAATCGCAAAGGAGACGCCGACGATCGCCGCGGTGTTGATGCCGACGAGCCGGGCGGCGAGACGATTCGCGGCAGTGGCGGTCATCGCCTTCCCGGTCATGGTCCTGGTCGCGAGTGCCCAGAGTGCGATCACAATCACAAGCGTCCCACCGAGCACGATCAGGCTTTGCGGCAGGATGGTCGCGCCCCCGATGCGGATCGGATCGGCGCCGGCGAATGGCGGATAGGAGTGATAATTCTTGTCGAACACCACCGAGGCAACGCCACGCAGGAAGATCGACGCGCCGAGCGTGATGATGATCAGCGTGACGGGCGATGCGCCTTTCGCCGGCTCGATCGCAAGCCGATGCAGCAATACGCCCACGACAACGGCAACAACAAGCGCGATCAGTGCGGCTAGCGGCAGCGGAAAGCCCGCGGCGACCGCAAAGAATGTGACCATGCCGCCGATCATCACGAACTCGCCCTGGGCGAAGTTGATGACGTCGGACGCGTTATAGATGAGGGTGAAACCGAGCGCGACCAGAGCGTAGATCGCACCGACCGTCAGGCCGGAAAAGGTGAACTGGAGAAACTCGGGCATGCGTCGATCACGCTCCGCTGCTTGCGACTCCCCTCCCCCCGCGCAGCGGCGGGGAGGGGTCGGGGGTGGGGGGCGGTGCGGCCGGAGCGGACGCCAATGCATCGGCAATCACGGACAACACCCCATCGATGTTTGTCAGCACATCGTTGTTCCAGAAACGCAGAATACGGTAGCCCTTTGCCGCGAGATAAGCATCGCGCTTCTGATCGATACGCATCTGACCTGCTTGATTATGCTGACCACCGTCGAGCTCAATGACGAGTCGCAACGCGTGGCAGGCAAAGTCAACAAAATACGGACCGATCGGAGCTTGTCGCCGGAAGTGAGATGTCTCCGGCGAAAGACGCTTTAGCTGCGACCACAGCTTGCGCTCCGACGCTGTGACAGCAACTCGCAAGCGACGCGCTTGCGGGACGCGCAGATCGCGACGCCGGCTCAGTTCGAGCTCGTTACTCATCCCCCCACCCCCGACCCCTCCCCGCCACTCGCTTCGCTCGCGTGGGGAGGGGAGAAGGGAGCTTACGCGTTAGTTCACCAGCGTCCAGTCGCCGTTCTTGATTTCCAGCATACGGAAGGCTGTCAGATCGAGACCCATGTGATCGGTCGGCGACATATTCACGACGCCGCCGGTGCCGATGAAGCCCTTGGTCTTCTCGATCTCGTCGCGCACCTTGGCCTTGTCCGGACCGCCCGCGCGCTTCATCGCCTCGACCAGGATCATCAGGCCGTCATACATGTGCCCGCCGAAGGTCGAGACTGGCTGGCCGGTCTTGGCCTCGTAGGCGGTCTTGTAGGCCATCACGACCTTCTTCTGCGGGTCACCGTCGGGAAGCTTGTCGGCGACGAGGAGCGCAGCAGCCGGAAGACGTACGCCCTCGGCAGCCGCCGGCGTCGCGAGTTCGATGAACTGCTTCGTGCCGACGCCATGGCTCTGGTAGAGCGGGAACGGCACACTGAGCTGCTTGTAGTTGCGGGTCACGATCGCCGGTCCCTGGCCAAAGCCCGGATTGATCACGGCCTGCACGCCGGCCTTGTTCTTGATGTTGGTCAGCTGAGCGGTCATGTCGTTGTCCGCCGGCTGATAGGTCTCTTCATGCAGGATCTCGATGCCGTATTTCTTGTTCACAGTCAGGCACTGATCGCGCATCGACTTGCCGAAGGCATCGGCGCCGGAAATCATCGCAATCTTGCTGAAGCCGCGCTTTTTCATATCCTCGAAGATCTTTTCGCAGGCCATGAGATCGGTATGCGGCGTCTTGAAATTCCACTTCTTGGCCGGGAAAGCCGCCTGCACGGCGCCGGCGAAATTGATCATCGGGATTTCCGCCTCCTCGGCGAGCGGAATCATCGCCATCGCGCTCGCGGTCGTCGACCCCGCGAGCAAGGCGTCGACCTTGTCCTGCTCGATCAGACGGGTGGCGAAAGTGCGCGCATTGTTCGGGTTCGACGCATCGTCATAGATGATCGCTTCGACCTTGCGGCCGTTGATGCCGCCCTTCGCATTGATATCGGCGACGAACATCTCGAGCGTCCGCTTCTCGGGGTCACCGAGGAACGACGCGCCGCCGGTCGCGGACAGCACCGCACCGATCTTGATCGGCGCCTGCTGCGCCGGTGCGAGCGAAACGGACAGCGCCATGGCCGCCGCGGTCGCGAGCAGTTTCACTGGAAGCCTCATACTTATCCTCCCTTGTATCTTCTCTTGGATATTCTTCGATCAGGCTGCTTTCTGGCGTCGCATAGGTGCGACACGGAAACGATTGGCCACGAAGGCCGAGTCGGTCAGGCACGCATTTCCGGCCGGGTTGGCACCCGACACATGGTAGTCTGAAAACGCTGCGGACTGATTGACATAGATGCCGCCGGTCAGGTTCACCGACAATGCGACACCTGCGCGCGCGAAGGCGTCCGCGGCCTTGTCGATGACGGCATCCTGCGTCGAATAGAGCGATGCGGTGATCGCGCCCTTGCGCCGCGCCGACTGCGACGCGAGCGTTATCGCTTCCTCGGTCGATTCCGTCCGGATCACAAACGCGATCGGCCCGAACCGCTCCTCGCCCCACATGCGGTCGTCCTTTGCATCGACGGCAAGGAGAAGCGGAGAGGCGGTGCGCGCGGTCTCGAATCCGGCGATCGGAACCGGCGCGGAGTCGCGTACGATGCGACCTAGTTTGCGGGCGCTCTGCACGCGTTTGGTGGTCGCTTCGTTCTGAACGGTGCCGAGAATGTTGGCGGCACGGTCCGGATCGCCGAGCAGCTTGTCGATTGCGGTCGCGATACCGGCCGCGACGTCGTCATAGCTCTTGTGCCCGTCATTGGTCTCGATGCCACCCGCCGGGACGAAGATATTCTGCGGCGCAGTACACATCTGTCCGGAATAGAGCGACAGCGAAAACCCGATGTTGCTGCACATGCCGCGGAAATCACTCGTCGAGTCGATCACGATCGAATTGATCCCGGCCTCCTCGGTGAAGACGAGATCGGTCGCCGCATTCTCGCGGACCCACTGACCGAAGGCGGGCGAACCGGTGAAATCGACGATAGCTATGCCCGGGTGCGCCGCAAGGTCCTGCGTCACCGGCGCATCGGCCTCATCCGCTGCCAGCATCAGCACATTTGGATCGAAGCCTGCTTCCTTCAACACGTCGCGGCCGATCCTCACGGTGATCGCGAGCGGCAGGATCGCGCCGGGATGCGGCTTCACGATCACGCTGTTGCCGGTCGCGAGGCTTGCAAAGATCGCGGGATAGCCGTTCCAGGTCGGAAAGGTCGCACAGCCGATGACGAGCGACACGCCGCGCGGCACGATACGGAACACCTTGTCGAGCACGATCGGCTCGCCCTTGCCCTGCGGCTTGGTCCAGTTCACCGCCTGCGGCACGCGGGTCATCTCGTCATAGGCATAGGCAATCGCTTCCAGCGCGCGGTCCTGCGCATGCGGACCGGCGGCCTGGAACGCCATCATGAAGGCTTGCCCGGTCGTATGCATTGCGGCATTCGCGATCAGGAAGCTCTGCCTGTTGATGCGATCGACAATCTCGAGGCACACGCCGATGCGATCCTGGATCGAGGCGCGTGCCCAGGCATCGCCGGCCTTCATCGAAGCATCGATCAGTGCGTCAGGATCGGAAGCCGGATAGGTGATGCCGAGCGCGATGCCGTAAGGCGAGATTTCGCGGCCAACCTGTCTGGTCGCGCTCTGGCCGAGGTCGAATGGCTTGCCGAGCATCGCCTTGAACGCGGCTTCGCCATCGGCCTTCGCGGTTTCGCCGTAGATCTTGCCGCTCGCGATTTCCGGATAGGCGCTCCAATAGATGCGCGTGCGACAGGCCTCGACCGCCTGTTCGAGCCGCGCACGATGCGCCTCGAAGAAACTCATGCCTTCCTCCCGCGGATGCTTGGGCCGTTATCAAACTCGGCCGCGTTGACACCCGAATATCCGATCCATATTAGTTATCCGACCGGACGGTCAGTCAAGTGTCTTTAGCCGGATCATTTGGCCGCGACCGTGAAGCAGAGCCAGAGCGCATCAATGCGCCGGGATTTGGGAGGAGCTGCGAATGGACGAGAGTCCCATTCTCGTCGACAAGCGCGTCGGTTATCGCGTTATCACTCTGAACCGGCCGCAGCGACTGAATTCTTTCACCGAAGACATGCACGTCGCGCTGAAGAAGGCGCTCGACGACACTGAGGCCGATCCGGCGTGCCGTGCGCTGATGATCACCGGCGCAGGACGCGGTTTCTGCGCCGGCCAGGACCTGAACGACCGGCTCGCAAAGCCAGGCGAAAAGATCGTGCTCGGCGGCACGCTCGAGCAATATTACAATCCGCTGATCCGAAGACTGCGCGCGCTGCCCATTCCGGTCGTCGCGGCGGTCAACGGTGTTGCCGCAGGCGCCGGCGCCAATCTCGCCCTCGCCTGCGACATCGTGGTGGCAGCAAAGTCCGCCACGTTCCTGCAGGCCTTCGCAAAGATTGGGCTCGTTCCGGATTCGGGCGGCACCTGGTTTCTGCCGCGGCTGGTCGGTCCGGCCCGCGCGCGCGGCCTTGCCTTGCTCGCCGATCCGCTGCCTGCCGAAACGGCCGAGAGTTGGGGCCTGATCTGGAAAAGCGTTCCCGATGAGGAACTGATCGGCAGCGCGAATGAGTTGTGCGAGCGCTTTGCATCGGGGCCGACCTACGGCTTGTCGCTGATCAAGCGCGCGCTCGATGCATCGGAGACCAACGATCTTTCCACCCAGCTCGATCTCGAGCGCGATTTTCAACGCAGCGCCGGTTCCAGCCCGGACTACGCCGAGGGCGTGAATGCCTTCATGGAAAAGCGCAGTCCGAAATTCACCGGCGAAAAGGGCTCGTGACGATGGACGCCGCTGAAACCGCGCGCGCCTGCGCCGAGGCGATGTGGGCGGAGGATTCCGCGAGCAAAGGCCTCGGGATGCAGTTGATCTCGGTCGAACCCGGCCGCGCCGTGCTGGCGATGACGATCACCGAGAAGATGGTGAATGGTCACAACATCGCACATGGCGGATTCATCTTCACGCTGGCGGATTCGACATTCGCCTTCGCCTGCAACACCTACAATCAGCGCACGGTCGCGCAACAATGTGCGATCACCTTCATTGCGCCCGGAAAACTTGGCGATCGCCTCATCGCCAAGGGCGTGGAGCGCAACCGGGCCGGCCGATCGGGCATCTATGACATCACCGTCTCGCGCGACGACGGCACGGTGATCGCGGAATTCCGCGGTCACTCGCGCACCATCGAAGGCACGCTGCTCCCCGCCCAGAAGACATAGAGCCATGGTCGACGCATCCTACAAGCCTTACGGGCTCGAACCGATCGAAACGGCGTCGCGCGACGAGATTGTCGCGTTGCAGACCCAGCGCCTCGCCTGGTCGCTCAAGCATGCCTATGACAATGTCGAGGCCTACCGGAAGAAATTCGATGCCGCCGGTGTGAAGCCATCGGACTTCAGGCGGCTCGAAGATATCGCGAAATTTCCGTTCACCACCAAGGCGGACCTGCGCGAGAACTATCCGTTCGGAATGTTCGCGGTGCCGCAGGACAAGATCGTCCGCATCCACGCCTCGTCCGGCACCACCGGCAAGCCGACCGTTGTCGGCTATACGCAGAACGATATCGACAACTGGGCGAACCTGATGGCGCGCTCGATCCGCGCCTCTGGCGGCCGTCCGGGCATGAAGGTGCATGTCGCCTATGGCTACGGGCTGTTCACCGGCGGCCTCGGCGCGCATTACGGCGCGGAGCGGCTCGGCTGCGCGGTGATCCCGGTGTCAGGCGGCATGACCGAACGGCAGGTCCAGCTGATCTGCGACTTCAGGCCGGACATCATCATGGTCACGCCAAGCTACATGCTGGCGATCCTCGATGAGTTCCGCGCCAAGGGCATCGATCCGCGCGAAACCTCGCTCTCGATCGGAATCTTCGGTGCCGAACCCTGGACCAACCAGATGCGCGGAGAGATCGAAGAAACCTTCGCGATGGACGCGGTCGACATCTACGGCTTGTCCGAGGTGATGGGCCCGGGCGTTGCGAACGAGTGCGTCGAAACGAAAGACGGGCTGCATATCTGGGAGGACCACTTCTATCCGGAAGTGATCGACCCTGAAAATGGCACCCCCCTGCCGGACGGCGAGAAGGGCGAGCTTGTTTTCACCACGCTGACCAAGGAAGGCCTGCCGGTCATCCGCTATCGCACGCGGGATCTGACGCGCCTTCTGCCCGGCACGGCGCGCACGCACCGGCGCATGGAGAAGGTCACCGGCCGTTCCGACGATATGATGATCATCCGCGGCGTCAACGTGTTCCCGACCCAGATCGAGGAATTGCTGCTGCGCTGCTCCGGGCTATCGCCACACTACCTGATCGAGCTGACGCGCGAGGATCGTCTCGATGTCGCGACGCTGCTCGTCGAGGCACGGCCGGAATTGCACGGCGCGAGCGGCCGCGAAGCCGAGGCGGCGTCGCTCGCGGCCCATATCCGCAACAACATCGGGATCGGCATGAAGGTGGTGGTCGGCGATCCCGGCGCGGTCGAGCGCTCCGCCGGCAAGGCTCGTCGCGTGGTCGACAAGAGGCCGAAGGACTGATGGCCCGTCCTCGCTCCGCCGATCACGACATCAAGCGCCGGGCAATCCTTGATCGCTCGGCGGAGCTGTTCGCGCAGAACGGCTACGACCGGACCTCCATGGCGGAGGTGGCATCGGCGTGCGGCGTGTCGAAAGCGCTGCTCTACCATTACTACGTCAGCAAGGAGACGTTGCTGTTCGACATCCTCAGCGTTCACCTGCAGGAACTGCTCGACGCCGCGCAGGCCGTCGATCGCTCGATCCCGCCACGTGAACGGCTGCGCGCGCTGGTTGGCGCCCTGCTCGACGCCTACCGCCACGCGGATCAGCAGCACAAGATCCAGATCAACGAGATGTCGAAACTGCCGCCCGAAAAACAGAAGGCGCTGATCGCAATGGAGCGCGATCTGGTCGCGGTGTTTGCCGCAGCGATCGGCGATGTCCTGCCGGCGATCGGGCGCAGCAAGAGCCTGCTCAAGCCGGTGACCATGTCACTATTCGGGATGCTGAACTGGCACTACATGTGGTTTCGCGAAGGCGGCACAATGAGCCGCGAGGACTACGCGGATCTTGCAACCACCGTTCTGGTGGAAGGTGCGCAGGCCCTGGCCGCACCCGCGCCAACGAAGGCGCGACAGCGCGCCTGACGTATTTTCGCTTTTCGCGAAAATACGTCACGTTTTTGCGTTGACGCGTCTTCCTGACGCGAACCGGTGTCCATCAGATCGAAAACGCCTTAAACCTCGTCGTAATCGACGACGATTTCCTTCGTCAGCGGCCGCGCCTGACAGGTGAGCACATAGCCCGCTTCCATTTCCCATGGCTCGAGCGAATAGTTCAGCGCCATGTCCACCTCGCCGGAGACGAGCTTGGCCCGGCAGGTGCAGCACATGCCGCCGCGACAGGAATACGGCATCTCGATCCCGACGCGCTCGCCCGCATCGATCACGGTCTCGCCTTCCATCATCGGAATATCGTAGGCCGAGCCGTGCAGCGTGATGCGCGCATGCGCAACCGGTGTTTCCGCGGCCGCCGCTCCGTGAGACACCCGGCGCGGCGCAACCGGCACGCCGTCGGTCGAGAAATACTCGATGTGGATATTGCCGGGCGGCGTGCCGAGACGCGTGAGGGACGCCTTTGCATCCTCGATCATCGCACCCGGCCCGCACAGAAAGGCGTGGTCGATCTTGCTCGCAGGCGCGAACGACTTCAGCAACGTGGTGATCTTGTCCCCGTCGATGCGGCCGTTGAACAGCTCGATATCCTGGTGCTCACGCGACAGAACGTGATGCACGACCAGGCGGCCGAGGAAACGATCCTTCAGGTCCTCCAGCGCCTCCTTGAACATGATGTCCTTGGCGGTGCGATTGCCATAGATCAGCATGAAGCGGCTGTTCGGCTCGCGTGTCAGCACGCTGCGCAGGAGCGACAGGATCGGCGTGATCCCGGATCCCGCCGCGATTGCGAGGTAATTCCGCGCCGCTGTGGCGTCGGGCATGACGCCGAACCGGCCCTGCGGAGTCATCACCTCGATCAGGTCGCCCGGCCGGATGGCCTCGTTGCACAGGGTCGAGAATACGCCATCCGGGACCTTCTTTACGGCGACACGCAATTCACGATCGTCCAGCCCTGCACAGATCGAATAGGAGCGACGAATGTCCTGTCCGTCGCAGTCGCGCCGCAGCGTCAGATGCTGGCCGGGATGGAAGCGATAGTCGTCCGCCAGTTCCGGCGGAACGGCAAACGCAATCGACACCGCATCCGGCGTCTCGCGCCGCACTTCGGCGACCTTCAACTTGTGGAACGCGACGGCCATGGGCGCCTCATATACACTTGAAGTAATCGAACGGCTCGGCGCAGGCCTTGCAGCGCCAGAGCGCCTTGCACGATGTCGACCCGAATTCCGAAATGCGCTCGGTATTGGCGGATCCGCACCGGGGGCACGCGACTTGGTCTTCGCCGAACAGCGCACGACGCGACGCCTTTCCGGCCGGCGGCGCGATGCCATATTCCTTGAGCTTCGTTCTGCCCGCATCGGTCATCCAGTCCGTCGTCCAAGCCGGCGACAGCACCGTCTTGATGCGCGGCATGAGGAAGCCGGCCTCTTCCAGCGCGAGCTCGAGATTGAGCGCAATCAGGTTCATCGCGGGGCAGCCGGAATAGGTCGGCGTGATCGTCGCTTCGATGTGACCATCGACAATGTCGATGTCGCGCAGCACCCCGAGATCGGCGATCGACAGGACCGGGATCTCCGGATCGACCACCGCCTCCGCCGCCTTCCAGGCACGCGCGACCTGCTCGCGCGGATCAATCGCGGTGGCTGTCGCGGTCACCACTTTGCCCCCGGATAGGTGCGTTGCAGGAATTGCAGCTCGGTCAGGATGTAACCGAGGTGCTCGGAGTGACGCCCGCTGCGGCCGCCACTCTGCATGTAGCCGTCGCGGGGACGCGTAAGTGCTGCTTCTTCGAAGACATGGTCGAGCGTGTTCGACCAGCGCTTCTTCACGCTCATGGGATCGACGGCAATGCCCTTGTCGATCAGCGCGCGTTCGATCTGGTCGGATTCGAACAATTCACCGGTGAACGGCCAGAGTTCATCCAGCGCGTTTTGCGCGCGACGATGGCTCTCGTCCGTGCCGTCACCCAGCCGGATTGTCCATTCGCCGGTGTGCCGCACGTGATATGCCATTTCCTTCACGGCTTTCGCTGCGATCGCGGCGAGCGTCTCATCCCTGGAGCGCGCCAGCGCTTCGAAATAGGGATGCGCGAAGGCGGAATAGAGCAAATGCCGGACAATTGTCTGCGCGAAATCGCCATTCGGCTGCTCAACCAGCAAGACGTTACGCCACGCGCCTGCATCACGCAGATAAGCCAACGCATCCTCGTCGCGGCCCAGCCCCTCGATCTCGCCAGCATAGGTATAGAACGAACGCGCCTGCCCGATCAGATCGAGCGCAAGATTGCCGAGCGCGAGATCTTCCTCCAGCACCGGCGAATGCCCAACCCATTCCGACACGCGATGTCCAAGGATGAGCGCGTTATCGGCGAGCCGCAGCGTATAGGCGAAGAGCGGGGTTTCTGTCGGCATTTGGTTTCGCCTTTCTGCCCGCCTCCCCCGCGAGCGCACCGAGTGGCGGGGACGGGTCGGGGGTGGGGGAATTCCGAAAGCCCCCACCCCGACACACACTTCGTTCGTGTCGACCCGCCCCACCGCTTTGCGGGGGGTGGGTTGAAATCACATATGTCCAACTTCGTCCGGCACCTCGTAGAAGGTCGGATGCCGATAGATCTTTGATGCGGTCGGCTCGAACAGCGTATCCTTGTCGGCCGGATCGCTGGCCGTGATCGACGACGACGGCACCACCCAGATCGACAGTCCCTCACCGCGCCGCGTGTAAACATCGCGCGCATTCTGCAGGGCCATCTCGGCGTCCACCGCATGCACGGAGCCGACATGGCGATGCGCAAGCCCAGTGCGGCTGCGAATGAAGACTTCCCAAAGCGGTATGTTCTGTTCGGTCATGGTGCCTACTCCGCCGCCTCGCGCATTGCCGCTTCGCGGCGCGCCTTGCGTTTTTGTGCGTATGCCAAGGCCGCCTCGCGAACCCACGCGCCGCTAGCGGTCGCGTCCCGACGCTGCTTCATGCGCTGTCGGTTACAAGGGCCATCGCCCGAAATAACGCGCTTGAACTCGGCCCAGTCGATCTCACCGAACTCCCAGTGCTTCGTCTCTTCGTTGAACTTCAGATCGGGGTCCGGGAATGTCAGCCCGAGGTAATGCCCCTGCGGCACCGTGGCATCGACGAATTTCTGGCGCAGTTCGTCGTTGGTGAAGCGCTTGATCTTCCAGCCCATCGACTTGTCGGTGTGCTGCGAATCCTTGTCGGACGGACCGAACATCATCAGCACCGGCCACCACCAGCGATTCAGAGCATCCTGCGCCATCGCCTTCTGCTCCGGCGTGCCGTCGCGGCAGAGCGCGACCATGATCTCGTAGCCCTGCCGCTGATGAAAGCTTTCTTCCTTGCAGATGCGGATCATCGCGCGCGCATAGGGCCCGTATGAGCAGCGGCAGAGCGGGATCTGATTCATGATCGCGGCGCCATCGACCAGCCAACCGATGATTCCGATGTCCGCCCAGGTCAGCGTCGGATAGTTGAAGATCGAGGAATATTTCTGCTTGCCGTTGAGCAGTTGCTCGACCAGTTCCTCGCGTGAGACGCCGAGCGTTTCGGCCGCTGCGTAAAGATATGCGCCGTGACCGCCTTCGTCCTGCACCTTTGCGAGCAGCGCGGCCTTGCGCTTCAAAGACGGCGCACGGGTGATCCAGTTGCCTTCCGGATGCATGCCGACGATTTCGGAATGCGCGTGCTGCGCGATCTGGCGCACCAGCGTCTTGCGATACGCCTCCGGCATCCAGTCATTCGGCTCAATCTTTTCCTCGGCGTCGATACGCGCCTGGAAACGCGCTTCGCGAACCGGATCTTCCGCAACATGGGCTTCGCGTGTGTTCAGCGATTGCGTGTACATGCCGCGTCCTCTCGCTCGTCCCTAGGAAAGCGTTTGCGCCGCCGGGTTGGTTCCCGATCTTGCTTCTTACACCACCTATAATATTACGAAATATTGGATCGTCAATATTTTTTGTAATATTAAGATCGTCTAATGCCAATCGATTGATCTAACTAGAAAATCGACTGTGGAAACCGTCCCCCGGCGGAGGCAACAGCCCATCCTCAGCGCGGGCTCGGTCGTCCAGGAACCGCTCGGACGGCGCGACAAGAGCCGCGTAAATCTTGGCCGCGAGCGCTCGGGCCGCCTGCCCGCTCCAGTCATCCGGCAATAGATCATGCGGCAGGCCGGGATCGCGCAGCACGACGCGCCGGAAATCGTGGATCAGCAATGTGCGAGCGATGAGTGCGTGCTCTTCCGCGAAGGGCTTGTTCGTCAGCGCATCGGCGAGCGGCGAGAACTGAGCGATGAAATCGCGATAGCCCTGTGAGACGTCATTCAGCCGGAAGGCGCTTGCCGCAAGCGCGCGACGATCGTCAGGCCGCGGAGTCATGACGAATATCCCCTCGCGCTCCACAGGATCGGGCGGAGCATCGAGGCCAACGTGGATCACGGGCGAGATCGCAGCATAGCCTGCAGCCGACAATGCGCTCCGGAGCGCGGCCGGGTCCCTGGCATATGGCGCGATGACCACGACCTGCATCTCGCCCGGCTGGATCGGCACGCCGGAATAGATGCGTTGCGTCGCCTGCAAGAACTCGGATTCACCGCCTTTCGTCAGCCGGTAATAGCTAGAGCGCCCGCGCTTGGTGCTGGCAAGCCATCCATCGGACGACAGCCGCGACACGGCGGTGCGTACATGTCCGGCATCGATCCCGAACAGCGCCATGATCTCGATCAGCGAACCGATCCAAAGCGATCCGCCCCGCGGCACGATCGCGTCGCCGTAAAGCGTGACGATCAGCGACCAGATGCGCGCGGGCTTGCGCGCATGGAATTGCTTGAGAAGCGTGGCGATGGGATCTTTGGTCGTCATTCCGGCCAGGCGAAAGCGAGAGCCGGAATCCATAACCACATTTTCCGATTAATTGCACATCCGGCAATGGATTCCGGGTTCGCGGCCGAAGGCCGCGCCCGGAACGACCAGGATACTCAATGCCCCAGCCCACCTTTCTCCTCGATGAAGCGGGCAATCTCGTCCACGCCCCTGCCTTCCCGCATGTTGGCGAACACGAACGGACGCTGTCCGCGCATCTTTCTTGCATCGCGATCCATCACGTCGAGCGAGGCGCCGACATAGGGTGCCAGATCAATCTTGTTGATCACGAGGAGATCCGAACGCGTGATGCCGGGGCCGCCTTTCGAGGGGATCTTGTCGCCGGCGGCGACGTCGATCACGTAGATCGTGAGGTCGGCGAGTTCCGGCGAAAAAGTTGCTGCGAGATTATCGCCGCCTGACTCGATCAGCACGAGGTCAAGATCCGGAAAGCGCTTGCGCATGTCGGCGACCGCGGCGAGGTTGATGGAAGCATCCTCGCGGATCGCCGTGTGCGGACAGCCGCCGGTCTCGACACCCGCAATGCGTTCAGGCGCGAGCGCACCGGACCGCACGAGGTATTCGGCATCCCACTTGGTGTAGATGTCGTTCGTGATCGCGGCGATGTCGAAGCGCTCGCGCAGCCGCTTGCACAGAAGGTCCATCAGCGCGGTCTTGCCCGACCCGACCGGACCGCCGACCCCGACCCGCAGCGGGCCGTTTGGATTCTTGCTCATGCTCACTTCACCGGTTTCCAGGTCCAGCGGAAATTCGTTTCCTTGAAGCTGTCCGCGCGTTTCGGGTTCGCTCGCTTCATGTCGCCGATCGGGCGCTTGCCGGCGTCGAAATACATGCGATCCGCCCGGATGACGATCTGCCGTTTTCCGATATCACATTCGTATGGCGCGGCACGCGCGCCGGAGAGTTCAGTCCATTGATTGGCGTGCCGAAAGCCGGTGCAGACGACGCCATCAACCTTCAGGCCGTTCTTGTTCAGTTCGTCATTGATTTCCGCCACCAGCTTGGGATCGGCCTTCACCGCCTCCAGCACGTCGTCGAGACCCAAGCTGCCGCCGCCCTGTGCCGTTGCGGCTCCGGTTCCGAGAACGGCCAGGACACTGGCCAAAACCCATGCTTTCATGTTGCACCTTCGGATCATGACCTGAACAATCTTGTATATTGTGTTTCGTGGCACATCGAAGCGAGATCGGCACGCAGGGCCGCTCCCCCGATGTCGTCGAGCGACGCCTTCAGCGCGCGCGCCGCGGTCGCTGCGATCACGCTTTCCATCGCGGCCAGCACGCGCTGGCCATCGGTCTGTCCGAGCGGGATCAGGCGCACGCCTGCGGAAATCCAGTTCGCCGACAGCGCATGTAGAAAGGCCGGCAATGCCGTTTGGACAGCAATGCCGTGACCGGCGCACGCAGCTCCAACCGCGACCGGGTAAGCGATCGGTCCGTCGAAGGTCTTGCAAAGGAGATCGACCGCAGCGCATGGCCACGCCGCACTCACCGCGGCAACGAAAGCGCGGCCCTGTGCGGTCGTTTCGAGATGACGCTCCTTTGACGGCGAAAAGGCCGCCGCAAGTTCAGCAACGTCGTGCAACGCGCCCGTATTGCCTTCGACAATCGCGCGGTGCGTATGCGTGAGCAGCACCCCATCGCAGAAGCCGGCGCCGTCGCTCATCATCACGGATAGCCAGTCGGTGAGCGTCGCGGCGTTGCCGATATCGCCCGCCTCCACCGCCCACTCGATGCCGCTCGAATAGGAAAAGGCACCGACCGGGAATGACGGCGAGAGCCAGGCCATCAGGCGGTAGAGGTTGGCGGTTTCACTGCCTTTGCCGGCGGGGATCAAGGGGAGCGTAGCGGTCTCTCGGTCCTCCCCTCCCTCCCCCCGCGAAGCGAATGGTGGGGAGGGGTCGGTGGGTCTATCAACCGGCCCCCCACCCCGACGCTCGCTACGTTCGCGTCGACCCTCCCCACCGCTTCGCGGGGGGAGGGAAACAGAAGAGCGCCTTCGCTCGCCGTCCGTTTTCGCGAGCGGCAAGTTCTTCCCCTCACCGGTCAAGTTCCTCCTCTCACCGGTCATGATCATGACCGTGGTGGTGGTGATGGGGATGATCACGGTGCGCGTGGCCATGCCCGTGCCCATGAGCGTGCGGCACCGTCGCCTGCGGATCGAACGGCGCTTCGATGGCGATCACCGCCGCGCCAAGCCCGCGCAGCATGTCCTCGAGCACATGATCGCGCCGGATGCGGATGCGTTCGCCGACGATCTGCACATCGGTGTGACGGTTGCCGAGATGCCAGGCGAGACGCACGAAGTCGCGCGGCGACGACGCCGCTATCTCCGCCAGCGGCTCGGGCAGACCGCTGACCAACACCACCGAACCATCGTCCAGCACCAGACCATCGCCGTCGCGCAGCATGACCGGCTTGTCGAAATCGAGCAGCAGCTTCGTGCCGCTCTCACCGGTCAGCACGATACGTCGACGCTGGCGGTCATCCGCGTCGAGGATGACGCGGTCGACCGCCGAAGCGATGTCCCATCCGCCCGTGGGAATGATCCTGGAAACGCGATGCATGTCTTCTTTCTTACCCTCTCCCCTCAAGGGGGAGGGTGGCGAGTGCAAGCAATAGCGAACACGAGCCGGGTGAGGGGTCAACGTCCATCCACTCCCCCCTCACCCACCCCTTGCTTTGCTCGGGCACCCTCTCCCTCAAAGGGAGAGGGGAAAAGATCAAAACAAAAAGTAGCGCTGCGCCATCGGCAGCACATCGGCGGGCTCGCAGGTCAGCAATTCACCGTCCGCCCTCACCTCATAGGTCTCGGCATCGATATCGAGCTTTGGCGTTGCGCCGTTATGGACCATGCTCTTCTTGGAGATGCCGCCGCGCGTGTTCTTCACCGCGACCAGTTCTTTCTGGATACCGAGTTTCCGGCCGAGCCCGGCACGAACGGCCGCCTTCGATGTGAACACCACCGATGACGCCGTGAGCGCACGCCCGAACGCGCCGAACATCGGCCTGTAGTGGACCGGCTGCGGCGTCGGGATCGAGGCATTCGGATCGCCCATCTGCGCCGCGACGATGCTGCCGCCCTTGATGATGCAGTCCGGCTTCACACCGAAAAAGGCCGGCGACCAGAGCACGAGATCGGCCATCTTGCCCTTCTCGATCGAGCCGATGATATGCGAGACCCCGTGCGCGATTGCAGGGTTGATCGTGTATTTCGCGATGTAGCGCTTGGCCCGCACATTGTCGTTGTCGCCCTTTTCCTCCTTCAGCCGACCACGCTGCCGCTTCATCTTGTCTGCGGTCTGCCAGGTCCGGATGATGACTTCGCCAAGCCGGCCCATCGCCTGACTGTCGGACGACATCATCGAGAGCGCACCGATGTCGTGCAGGATGTCTTCCGCCGCAATCGTCTCCTTGCGGATGCGGCTTTCCGCGAAAGACAGGTCCTCCGCGAGCGACGGATCGAGATGATGGCACACCATCAGCATGTCGAGATGCTCATCGATGGTGTTGCGGGTGAACGGGCGGGTCGGATTGGTCGATGACGGCAGAACATTCTTGAGGCCAGCGACCTTCATGATGTCGGGCGCATGGCCGCCGCCGGCACCTTCGGTATGGAAGGCATGGATGGTGCGGCCCTTGAATGCCTTGATGGTGTCCTCGACGAAGCCGCTTTCGTTCAGCGTGTCGGTATGGATCATCACCTGGACGTCATGGTCGTCGGCGACGCTGAGACAATTATCGATCGCGGCCGGCGTCGTGCCCCAGTCCTCGTGCAGCTTGAGCGCGCAGGCGCCGCCCTTGACCATCTCCTCCAGCGCGGCCGGACGCGCGGCATTGCCCTTGCCAGCAAAGCCGAGATTGACCGGGAACGCATCGGCGGCCTGAATCATGCGGGCGATGTGCCAGGGCCCCGGCGTGCAGGTGGTGGCGAAGGTGCCGTGCGCGGGGCCAGTGCCGCCGCCGAGCAGCGAGGTCACGCCCGACATCAGCGCGTCATCCACCTGCTGCGGGCAGATGAAGTGGATATGCGTATCGAACCCGCCGGCGGTGAGGATCTTGCCCTCCCCTGCGATCACCTCGGTGCCGGGGCCGATGATGATCGTGACATTCGGCTGCACATCCGGATTGCCGGCCTTGCCGATCGAATGGACCTTGCCGTCCTTCAGGCCGACGTCAGCCTTGACGATCCCCCAGTGATCGAAGATCAGCGCGTTGGTGATGACGGTGTCGACTGCGCCCTGCCGGTTGGTCAGTTGTGACTGTCCCATACCGTCGCGGATCACCTTGCCGCCGCCGAACTTCACCTCCTCGCCGTAGGTGGTGAAGTCCTTCTCCACCTCGATGATGATGTCGGTATCGGCGAGGCGCACGCGGTCGCCGGTCGTCGGACCGAACATGTTGGCGTAGAGGTAGCGCGAGATTTTCGTCGACATGGCGGCTCCAGACGGACCTAATGTGTCGGTTGTGGCTGTTGGCGTGACGCGAGCTCCGGTTCGGCTCCCGGACCGGATCCAAGGCTTGCAAAGATCGGCGACAGGCAGGTGCGGGCGATGCGGTAGCCCTCCTCCCGCCGGCGGTGCACGGTCGCGCGCGAGAAGTCCCGCAGCCCGTATTGACCATCGGACTCATGCTGATCGCCTATCGCGCCGCCCCTGTCCTGGACGCTCTGCACGTCAACATCGACGATATGGATCGCCTTGCACCGCCGCGCGCGCTCAATGCGCGTATGCAGCTCGGCGCTGATCTCGCCCGGCGGAACGCGCGCAGCCAGCTGTTCGATGGTTTCGATCAGGTCGTTGACGCGCTCGGCCGCCTTGCGGTCCTGCCGCATGTGATTGCCGAAGCTCAATTCGTGCATCCGGTCCTCGACATCGGCGAGCGAACGCGGCCTGCGCGCGCGGAGCGGATAGAGGTTGAGCACGACCAGCACGCGCTCGACATCGGCGTCGCTGGAAAACGCATCGATCGCGTCTCCCAGCGGCGCATTGTCGACGAGACCGCCGTCCCAGTAGAACTGCCTGTCAATCTCGGTCCACGGAAATTGCGGCGGCAAGCTGCCGCTCGCCATCACATGCTTGGGCGTGATGTGGCTGGGATCGTCCGAACCGAGCCTGTGATTGCAGAAGCGCTTCAACTCGCCGCTCTCGACATTCACCGCCGTAATCACGAGGGTCGTCTCGCTGCGATTGATGGCCGCGAAGTCGACATGCCGGTTCAGCGTCCGAAGCAGCGGGCGCGTGTTGTAGTAAGCGGTCCAGGTGCCGAAGCCGACCAGGTCGAAGCGCGGCAGATAAAATCCCGGAAGACCGAACAGCGAGAGGTCGCGCTGCGCCTCCTTCGGCCAGAAGTCCGGCGCGCTCAACGTAAGATCATCCCACAAGCCGTTCAGACGACGCCGAGCGTCCTTGCGATCGTGAGAACCGACCACACACGCTGCATTGATCGCACCGATTGACACACCACTCACAGCGCGCAATGTGGGGCAGCGTCCTGCGGCTTCCGCTTCATCCATCAATTCGAGCAACGCACAAACGCCACCGCATTCATAAGCACCGAGCGCGCCGCCGCCCTGCAGCACGATACCAATCTCGATCCGCTTTGCGGCCGCTCCAAACATCCGCTCAACCTGCTTTGCCGGCATGCAATTTCCGGCTCGTCTCAAATTTAGTCCCCGGTCTTATCCCCAAGGGCTGTGTGTATCGTCGTTTTCATTGCGTTCGATCCGTCGCGCGCTAGTCTCGATGACAGATGTTCATGACGGCTTGGGCTGGACGCGAACATCTCCGGGACTGAACGGTGTGGAAGCGAAGGCTGCTACAAGCGTCGTATCCGTGAGCCGGATGGTCACGGCTCCTTGCCGCGGTAGCGGCGGCACGGAACGTGACGGGCGGGCGCAAGCTCGCCCGTTATGTTTTTGCGGGATCGTCATCGCGTATCGATCGCGCGCTGTCACAGCTTCCCCATCACGTCGCCGCGAAAGCCGTAGACCATCCGCTTGCCCGCGAACGCGACAAGCTGCACGTCACGCGTCTGGCCGGGCTCGAACCGCACTGCAGTGCCAGCCGCGATATCAAGCCGCATGCCGCGCGCTTTCTTGCGATCGAATTTCAGTGCCGGATTCGTCTCGAAGAAATGATAATGCGAGCCGACCTGGATCGGCCTGTCTCCGGTGTTCGCGACCGTAAGCGTCGCGGTCTTGCGACCAGCATTCAGTTCGATCTCGCCGTGCTTGACGAGGATTTCACCCGGCGTCATTTGAAAAGCTCCAGCGACGGCAGCAGGATTCCGGCCAAGGCGATCGCGGCGCCGGAGGCGCGCAACAGCGTGATCATCCGTACTCCTTGCGCAAGGGCGCCGACTGCAAGACCGATGACATGAAGAATGATGCTGGCGACTGCGAAGCCCAGGGCAAATGGCAGCGCAGACCCAACGATCTCGATGCCATGCGCGTAGCCGTGGAACAGACCGAACAGACCGATCATCGCGGCGCCCGCCGCAAGCGGCATGCGGATGGCAAGCATGATCGCGAGCCCAAGCCCGACCAGCGACGCAAGGATCATTGGTTCATAGAGCGGGAGCGCGACACCCTGTACGGCCAGCGCAAAGCCTCCCATCATCGCCGCGACAAACGCTGCCGGCCAAAGCCACAGCGCCGAGCCGCCCCGGATTGCGGCCCAAAGTCCTACGGCAACCATCGCCAGCACGTGGTCGGCGCCCGCGAAGGGATGATGGAAGCCCGAAAGGAACCCTTCCGGAGATCCGTGTCCTGGATGCGCGAGCGCCGGCAACGTCAGAAGCGCGAGCCAGGTAAAGGCCGGCAGGATAATTTTCGTCACAGCTATTCTCCGACTGTCAGCGTTATTGTGATTTGCGTTCAGAGCGAACGTACAGCGTCTCTGCCGGCGCCTTCATGATGGCATCCCAGCGCGCGATAACCGGAAGCTTGTTCACGTCGCGAAAGGTGGGCCCCGCCGTCAACGGGATCACGTACTCGACGCTTTCGCCGCTGGTCTTGTTCCTGATCACGACCTTGCCAAACTCGCCCGGACCCGGACGATCCGGAGATACGCGTAATGAATTCTGTCCCGGGGATGCTGCGGTCGCGACCATGATGCCATCCACGACACACGGGCACGGTGCTTCGGCCGCGCTGTAATAGGTCACGTCGACCTCCCGCGGCTTGGCCTTCAGCGCATGCAGGGAATCGTGACCGATGCGAATGCCCAGAGCGATCAGCGAGCCGAACCCGCCATGAACGCGCGCTCCGGTCTCGATCCAGGCGTCGCGTTCGGCCGGCGGCAGACTGTCCATTGCATCATGCGCGTACGCAAGAGACAGTTGCAGCGGCAGCAACGCCGTCAACAAGGCACCCGGCATCAAACGCATTGTCCCCCTCCTCATCGAATGGGCTCGTGCACGGTTACAAGCTTGGTCCCGTCAGGGAAGGTCGCCTCAACCTGAATGTCGTGGATCATGTCGGCGATGCCGTCCATGACCTGATCGCGTTTCAGCACGTGGGCACCATCCCGCATCAATTCCGCGACGGTCTTTCCGTCACGCGCGCCTTCGACGATGAAGTCCGTGATGAGAGCCACAGCCTCCGGATGATTGAGCTTTACACCGCGCTCAAGCCTTCGCCGCGCAACCATCGCCGCCATCGAGATCAGCAGCTTGTCTTTCTCGCGCGGTGTCAGAAACATCGTCCGTCCTCAATTGGTCCAAAGTCGCGGCAGCGCGCCGCAGAGATGATTGAGTATCGAAATGAGTTCGCGCCGCAAGGCCGCGGCATCTTTCCCACACAGACGAATGACGGCAATTCCGTTCCAGGCCGAGGCGCCCGCCTCACTGACGAAGCCGGAGAAACAGGCCCTCGCCTTTTCCGCGGTCGCCTCATCCGCAGGCGCGATCACAACGGTCGCAACGGCCGCCGCCCCGGCAGCGGCTGCCGGTCGCGCCAGCAACGCCGCGATATCGCCGCCGATGCGCAGCGTGTCGGCGAATACGAGCTTTCCGCCACACCGGATTCGCCATCGGTCCACCAACGCCCCGGAACGCACGGTCTCGTCCATTGCCGATCGGCCGAACACCGTCGATTCCGCCATAACCAGGGCGCCGCCTTCCGCAACATCGACCTCGATCGAGCGATGCAGCCTGGCGCCATCGAACAGGATGGTTTCCTGCGGCAGCCAGCGCAGCAGCGCGCCCTTTGCCGCCGAAAGCCGCACCGCGATGCGCGAGGGCTCCTCCATCGCGCGATAGACCTTCTCGGCCGCCGCGCTGATGACGGCAAGCTGCGCGCTCTGCCCCGCGTCGATCGCGATCGAGAAATCGTCGCCGCCGGCGATGCCGCCCGCTGTGTTGAGGATCACCGCCTCGCTTTCCACTCCGCTGACATCAGGCAGACGAATACGGAGAGAACCTTCCTCGACCAGCCGTCGCCGGCGGGTGCGGCCGTCACGTTCGATGACTGAAAGGTCGATGAGTCCGCGCGCGCGGTTGCGGGCGAAGATGGACGCCGTGTCGATTGCTGCACTCGCAGGGCTCATGCCATCTGTCTAGCACGGTTCGGACGAAACCTGGAATTACAGCGCCAGTGCGCGCCGCAATGCCGGCTCGTCCAGATCGTCCTTGCCGGATGAATAGACCACCGACCCGCGGTCCATGGCAACGAAGCGGTCACCGAGCTCCCGCGCGAAGTCGTAATATTGCTCGACCAGCACGATAGCCATATTGCCGAGACCACGCAGATAAGAGATCGCGCGGCCGATATCCTTGATGATCGAAGGCTGGATGCCCTCGGTCGGCTCGTCCAGCAATAGCAGACGCGGCTGCATGACGAGCGCCCGGCCGATGGCAAGCTGCTGCTGCTGACCGCCCGAAAGGTCGCCGCCACGCCGGCGGAGCATGTTGTTCAACACCGGAAACAGCGAGAACACGTCGTCGGGAATCACGCGTTCATCGCGCTTCAGCGGTGCGAAACCGGTCTTCAGATTTTCCTCGACCGTCAGCAGCGGGAAGATCTCGCGGCCTTGCGGCACGAAAGCGATGCCCGAGCGCGCGCGCTGATAGGGCTTCAGCCCGTTGATCGAATTGCCATCCAGGTCGATCATGCCCTTGCTGACCGGTTGCTGCCCGACAATGGCGCGCAAAAGGCTGGTCTTGCCGACGCCGTTGCGGCCGAGCACGCAGGTGACCTCACCCGCCTTGGCGACCAGCGAGACGCCGCGCAACGCCTGCGCCGCGCCATAGTGAAGGTCGATGGATTTCACATCGAGCATGGCATTTCCTTTCCCTCTCCCCTCGGGGGAGAGGTAAGAACAGAGCTTGCGGCAGCCTTCTGATCATCACCGCCCCAGATACACCTCGACCACGCGATCGTTGGTCGAGACCTGATCGATCGAGCCTTCGGCCAGCACCGAGCCTTCGTGCAGGCACGTCACCTTGACGCCGAGCTCGCGCACGAAATGCATGTCGTGCTCGACCACGATGACGCTCTTCTCCTGATTGATCTCCTTCAGGAGCGCGGCGGTCTGCATGGTTTCGGCGTCGGTCATGCCGGCCACCGGCTCGTCGACAAGCATCAGCTTCGGTTCCTGCGCGAGCAACATGCCGATCTCCAGCCATTGCTTCTGGCCGTGCGACAGCGAACCGGCGAGCCGCCAGCGGGCGTGGTTCAGTCTGATGGTATCGAGGATCTTGTCGATGCGGCTCGTGTCGCCCGCATTCGCGCGCCAGCGGATGCCCGCCCGCGCGCTCTTGTCCATGCTGAGTGCCAGCAGGATGTTGTCTTCTACCGTGTGCATCTCGAACACGGTGGGCTTCTGGAATTTCCGTCCGATCCCCCGCCGCGCAATCTCGGTCTCGTCGAGCGCGGTGAGATCGGCTTCACCCTCGAATAAGGCGGAGCCCTCGTCCGGCCGGGTCTTGCCAGTGATGACGTCCATCATCGTAGTCTTGCCGGCGCCATTCGGCCCGATAATCGCGCGCATTTCCCCGGGGTCGATCGTCAGCGACAGATTGTTCAGCGCCTTGAAACCATCGAAAGACACCGAGATGCCGTTGAGATACAGAAGCGCGGAAGTTGTCTTGGTGTCCATCGGCGTCACTCCGCAGGCTTCGGTGAAGCGGCGGCGATGGGCTCACCGCCCCCCGCGGCCGCGCGCCGCTCCTGCCGCGCGCCCCACCAATGCGAGATGGTTCCCACGATCCCCCGCGGCAGAAATAGCGTGACGATCACAAAGAGCCCGCCCAGGAGGAACAGCCAGTACGGTGCGAGCGCGCCCGTGGTGAAGGTTGTCTTCGCATAGTTGACCAGCAATGCGCCGAGCACAGCGCCGGTCAGCGTTCCCCGCCCTCCGACCGCGACCCACAGCACCGCCTCTATCGAGTTGGCTGGCGCGAACTCGCTCGGATTGATGATCCCGACCTGCGGCACATAGAGCGCGCCCGCAAGACCGGCCATGCAGGCCGAGACGATCCACACGAACAGCTTGTAATTCTCGACGCGGTAACCGAGGAACCGCGTCCGCGATTCCGCATCGCGGATCGCAACCAGCACCTTGCCGAATTTCGAGGTCACGAGCTTGCGGCAAATGATGAAGCAGATGCCCAGCGAGGCGCATGAGATCGCGAACAGCGCCGCCCGCGTCGATTGTGCCTGGACGTTGAAGCCAAGGATGTCCTTGAAGTCCGTCAGACCGTTATTGCCGCCAAAGCCGAAATTGTTGCGGAAGAAGGCCAGCATCAACGCAAAGGTCAGTGCCTGCGTGATGATCGAGAGATAAACGCCCGTGACGCGCGAGCGGAATGCGAACCATCCGAACAGGAAGGCCAGCGCACCGGGCGCGAGGAACACCATCAGCAAGGCATAGGGGAATGACTGGAAGCCGTACCAGAAGAACGGCAGTTCCTTCCAGTTCAGGAACACCATGAAGTCCGGCAGGATCGGATTGGCATAGACGCCCCGATCTCCGATCTGCCGCATCAGATACATTCCCATCGCATAGCCGCCGAGCGCGAAGAACGCACCGTGACCGAGCGAGAGGATGCCGCAATAGCCCCAGATCAGATCGATCGAGAGCGCGAGCAATGCGTAGCAGATGTATTTCCCGAACAGCGCCACCGCATATGTCGGGACGTGCAGCGGATGCGTAGCCGGCAGCAAAAGGTTGGACAGCGGCACGAGGATTGCGACCGCGGACAGGATGGTGAGGAACACGATCGACTGGCGGTCGAGTGTCCGGATGATGGGACCGCCGTTCATCGGTGAACCCCGGCGCTTCGACAATTGGTCATCACGCCTCCACCGCCCGGCCCTTCAGCGCGAACAGGCCGCGCGGGCGCTTTTGGATGAACAGGATTATGAGCACGAGGATCGCGATCTTCGCGACCACCGCACCCGCATAAGGCTCGAGGAACTTGTTGGCGATACCGAGCGAGAAGGCTCCGACCAGCGTTCCCCAGAGATTTCCGACGCCGCCGAACACCACGACCATGAACGAGTCGATGACGTATCCCTGTCCGAGATTGGGCGAGACGTTGTCGATCTGCGAGAGCGCCACGCCGGCGAGACCGGCGATGCCGGAGCCGAGACCGAAGGTCAGCATGTCGACATTGGCGGTTTTGATGCCCATCGACGCCGCCATGCGACGGTTCTGCGTCACGGCGCGCATCTCGAGGCCGATGCGGGTGAAGCGCAGGATGCCCAGAAGGCCGAAGAACACCGCAAGCGTGAACACGATGATCCACATGCGGTTATAGGTGATGGTGAGTTGGCCGAGTTCGAACGCTCCGCTCATCCAGGACGGATTGCCAACTTCCCGGTTGGTCGGGCCGAAGATCGTTCGCGTCGCCTGCTGCAGGATCAGCGATATGCCCCATGTCGCGAGTAGCGTGTCGAGCGCGCGGCCATAGAGCCACTGGATCACGGTCCGCTCGATCACAATACCGACGGCGCCAGCCAGCAGAAATGCGAGGGGAATTGCTATCGCGAGCGAGTAATCGAACAGCGCCGGATTGTGGACGCGGATCAGCTCCTGCACCACGAACGTGACATAGGCTCCGATCATCACCATCTCGCCGTGCGCCATGTTGATGACGCCCATCACTCCAAAGGTGATGGCAAGGCCGATGGCGGCAAGCAGCAGGACCGAACCGAGCGAGAGTCCGTACCAGGCATTCTGGAGGACATCCCAAAACGCGAGCTGGCTCTGGATTGATGCGATCGCGTCTTGCGCCATGGTCTTCACGCTGCCGGGCGTGTTCGCAGGCAGACCGGACAGCAAAGCGAGCGCGTCCTGATCTCCGCGCGCACGGACCACGCCGATGGCATCGATCTTCTCGGTCTCGGACGCATCCTCCTTGAAGAGGATGATGGCTGCGCGCGCTTCTGTCATCACGCGCTTGATGTGCGAACCGGTTTCCTTGGCGATCGCAGCGTCGAGCGCGGGCAGCGCGGCTGCCTCGCGCGACTTGAACACCGCTTGCGCCGACGCCAGCCGCTGGCGCGGGTCCGGCGACATGAGCGTGAGGCTGCCGAGCGCCGCATCGATGGCGCGGCGGATGCGATTGATAACGCGCACTTCGGTAAGGTTGGAAGGCGCCGGATCGACGGCAGCGCCGGTCGCAGCATCCACGACACCAGCGCCCTGCCGAATAAAGACTTTCTTGCTCGCCGGATCGAAGAAAAGCCGTCCGGACTGCAGGGCTTCGATGATTGCAATCGCGCGCGGCGATCCCGACGCGGCGACGCCGGCGATCCCCTCTTCCGTCTGACCGAAAGAGCCCGCGGCAAATTTCGCAAGCGCATCGTCGAGTGTCTGGCTGAACGCGGGCTGCGCTGCGAGCAGAAGCGCAAGCGCCAGCACGCCCGCGACCAGACAAGTGCGCGTCTTTGCGCAGAATGATGTCATCTCACATGGTCCCGGCATGGAGGTGATACGTGAGGAGGCGGCGCCGACATGCGCCGCCTCCAGTGTTGTCAGACGCTGGAGATCAGGAACCCTGACCGCCGCACTTCTTGGTGACCTTGTTGTAGTTGCCGCACTTCAGCGTCACCCAGTCGGCTTCGAGATCCTTCGAGCCTTCCAGATGCGGCGACCAGGCGGCGCCGGGGACGAGACCATCGGTCTTCCACACCACGTCGAACTGGCCGTCGGCCTTTACTTCGCCGATGAACACGGGCTTGGTGATGTGGTGGTTCGGGAGCATCTCGGAGATGCCGCCAGTGAGGTTCGGAGCCTTGGTGCCCGGCAGCGCGTCGATCACCTTGTCAGGATCGGTGGTGCCGGCCTTCTTCACGGCCTCGACCCACATCGCGAAGCCAACGACGTGAGCTTCCATCGGGTCATTGGAGACGCGCTTCGGATTCTTCGTGAAGGCTTTCCACTTCGCGATGAATTCCTTGTTCGCCGGCGTGTCGATCGATTCGAAGTAGTTCCAGGCGGCGAGATGGCCGACCAGCGGCTTGGTGTCGATACCGGCGAGTTCTTCTTCACCGACCGAGAACGCGACGACCGGAATGTCCTTCGCCTTCACGCCGCGATTGCCGAGCTCCTTGTAGAACGGAACGTTGGCGTCTCCGTTGATGGTGGACACCACGGCGGTCTTCTTGCCGGCGGAGCCGAACTTCACGATGTCGGCCACTCGGGTCTGCCAGTCGGAGTGACCGAACGGCGTGTAGTTGATCGAGATGTCCTCGTCCTTGACGCCCTTGGACTTCAGATAGGCCTCGAGGATCTTGTTGGTGGTGCGCGGATAAACGTAGTCGGTGCCTTCCAGCACCCAGCGCTGCACCTTCTCTTCCTTCATCAGGTAATCGACGGCCGGAATCGCCTGCTGGTTGGGAGCAGCACCGGTGTAGAACACGTTGCGCTCGCTCTCCTCGCCCTCGTACTGCACGGGGTAGAACAGGATCGAGTTCAGCTCCTTGAAGACCGGCAGCACGGACTTGCGCGACACCGAGGTCCAGCAGCCAAACACCGCGGCAACCTTTTCCTTGGTGATCAGCTCGCGCGCCTTTTCGGCGAACAGCGGCCAGTTGGACGCCGGGTCCACAACCACCGCTTCAAGCTTCTTGCCGAGCAGACCGCCCTTCTTGTTCTGCTCCTCGATCAACATCAGCATCACGTCTTTCAGCGTGGTCTCGCTGATCGCCATGGTGCCCGAGAGCGAATGCAAAATGCCGACTTTGATCGTTTCCTGCGCCTTGACGGGCAATGCGGCCGCCAAGGACAGCGCGAGGCCCGCGGCCGAGGCCAAAAGCCAGCGGCGGGCAATCGGTCGCGGAGCGACCGCACGAGTGGGATGAATCATGTTGTTTCCTCTGCTTCACGCGCACGCCAGGGAGCCCGGCATCCCGCGCCGCAGCAGAGATCGCAAAGGGCGTGCCAATCTCTGAAACTGGTTCAAGACATTGAGTCAGAACCGGAAAAGACCGCTTTTGCCGCCTTGAAAATGAGCAGAGTTGCGGTCCGTGACTAGAAACTGGATTTATTGCCTAACTTTTAGACAATCGCGGCGCCGTTTCGGCGGAGTTTCTGATGCGAGGTCCGCCGCCGCGGGATAAGACCGCTGCCGGAACGACGAAAGACAACCTGATGCCTGAGCGACCGATCCTCCGATTGGCGGCCTGCGTCGCCGCGATGATGATTGCCGCAGCACCCGCCGCTGCGCAAAATGCCTCCGACCCGGTCGTCATGATGAGCCGCGCGGCGGAGCTCTCGCAGTCGGGAAAGGCTGCGGAAGCGCTTCCGATCGCTCAGCAGGCGCTTGCGCTCCTTGAGAAGCAGCGCGGGCCCGACCATCCGGACGTCGGATCGGCGCTGACCTATGTCGGCCTCCTGAACCAGCAGCTTGGCCGTACGAAAGAAGCGGAGGCACTCTATCTGCGCGCGCTCGCAATCCGGCAAAAGGCGCTCGGCGCCGATCATGCCGACGTCGCGGTCACGGCCGAGAACCTCGCCATCCTCTATCGGGCGACGGGTCGCAGGGACGAAGCCGAACTCCTGTTCAAACGCGCGCTCGCGATCAACGAAAAGGCGCACGGAGCGGACCACCCGGCGGTCGCCGCAACCGCCGGCGGTCTCGCCGCGCTCTATCAGGAAGCCGGACGTCAGCGTGACGCAGAGCCGCTTTATCAGCGCGCGCTCGCAATCCGCGAAAAGGCCTACGGACCCGGCCATCCGCACGTGGCAATCACGCTCGTCACGCTCGGCGAATTGTACCGGACCACCGGGCGACTCACCGAAGCCGAACCGCTGTTCAAGCGCGCACAGACGATCAGCGAGAAGGCGTTCGGCCCCGACCATCCGGACGTCGCGACGGCGCTGCAGGAACTGGCGATGACCTATTGGGTGCAGAACCGCATCGACGAGGTCGAGCCGCTGTTTCAACGCTCGCTTGCAATTCGCGAGAAGGCATTCGGCCAGGATCATCCGGCTGTCGCGCAGACGCTCAATACGATTGCCGCGTTCTATCGCGACCAGGGCCGGCACAGCGATTCCGAGCCATATTTCAAACGCGTGCTCGCGATGTATGAGAAGGCGCTCGGGCCGGACCATCCGGGCGTCGCGACATCGCTCAACAATCTGGCCGTGCTCTATCAAGAGATGGGAAGGCCGGTCGACGCCGAGCCGCTGGCAAAACGCGCCCTTGCAATCCGGGAAAAGTCCTTCGGGCCGAACAACCCGCAACTCATCAATACGATGCACAACCTTGCAGAGCTTTACCGTACGCTCGGCCGTGATGCAGAAGCCGACGCGCTGGCAAAGCGCGCCGAAGCGATCAAGCAGAAGAACAGATAGAGCCTTCCAAGTCAGGCTTGAATCCTCGCTGCGGATGTTGCAAATCCGCCGCGGATTTGACCGCCGGAGAAATACGCATGGCCCAGAAGACCGGACTCGTGATTACTGCTCACCCGGGCGATTTTGTTTGGCGCGCGGGCGGCGCGATCGCGCACCATGCGAAGCTGGGCTATCGCATGAAGATCGTCTGCATGAGCTTCGGCGAGCGCGGCGAGAGCCAGTTTGCGTGGAAGGAAGCAGGCGCGACGCTGGAAAGCGTGAAGGCCGGCCGCAAGGACGAGGCCGAGCGCGCAGCCGCCCTGCTCGGCGCCGAAATCGAATTCTTCGATTGCGGCGACTATCCGCTCAAGCTGACGGAAGCGCATTTCGACCGCATGGTCGACATCTACCGCGAAACCAATCCGGCTTTCGTGCTCACGCACGCACTGAAAGACCCCTACAATTTCGACCATCCGAATGCCGCACACTTTGCGCAGGAGACCCGCGTGGTCGCGCAGGCCATGGGCCACAAGCCGGGCGCCAAGTACCAATATTCCGCGCCGCCGGTTTACCTGTTCGAGCCGCATCAGCCCGAACAATGCGACTTCAAGCCGGATCTGATTCTCAAGATCGATGACGTCTGGGAGACCAAGTACAAGGCGTTCCAGATCCTCGCGGCACAGAAGCACCTTTGGCACTATTACGAGCGCGTGGCGCTCAACCGCGGCATCCAGGGCTCGCGCAACACTGGCATCCCGATGACCTACGGCGAGGCCTATCAGACGCTGTTCCCGCGCGTCGTCACCGATACGCTCGGCTGAGCCAAGGAAGCATCGACATGAAGACTGTGGTCGTTCGCAACATTCAGCGCGCTGATGCCGATGCTTGCAGGATTCTCGCGGGCCTTGGCGTATCGACCTCGCACGAAGCGCTTGGCCGTTCCGGCCTGATGAAGCCCTACATGCGGCCGATCTGGCCGGGCGCCGCAATCTGCGGCCCCGCCGTCACCATCATGGCGCAGCCGGGCGATAACTGGATGATCCATGTCGCAATCGAGCAGTGCAAACCGGGTGATGTCCTGGTGGTTGGTTGCACCGCCGACAACACCGACGGCATGTTCGGCGACCTGCTCGCGACCTCGGCAAAGGCTCGCGGCGTTCAGGGGCTCATCATCGATGCCGGCTGCCGCGACGTCGCGACGCTGAAGGAGATGGGCTTCCCGGTCTGGTCGAAGGCGATCTCGGCCAAGGGCACGGTCAAGGCGACGCTCGGTGCGGTCAACATTCCGGTGGTCTGCGCCGGCGTGAATGTGACGCCGGGCGATGCGATCGTTGCCGATGACGATGGCGTGGTGGTGATCCCGCGCAAGCTCGCGGGCGAAGTCGCCGCCAAGGGCCAGAAGCGCGAAGCCGACGAAATCGCCAAGCGCGAAAAGCTCGCGTCCGGCATTCTTGGCCTCGACATGTACAACATGCGCCCCGCGCTCGAGAAAGCCGGGCTGGTCTACGTCGACAATCCGGAAGACGCGTAGCACGCTTCGCGTTTTCCGCAGGCTCTTTCCTCGCGCTACATTCCCCAATAGCGTCCGGTCGAACCGACCAGCACGGTAACGACACCGAGCACCAGGTTGATCGCGACCAGCTTGCGGATCATCGCGAGCTGCTTGCCTGCGTTCGGCCAGTCGGCCGCCTGAACGAATCTCTGCAGACGCCCCCACGGCGCAAAGAACAGGTGCAGATAGATCAGCATCATCAAGATGCCGGTACCCTGCATGACGTGGACGAAGAGCGGCGCACGGAAGCCGCCATAGACCATGAACATCAAGGCATAGCCTGAGATCAGCAGCGCCACGATCGAGACGCCAACCCATGGCAGAAAGCGACCGAATACATCGCGCCACAGCGTGAGGCGCGCGGGCGCATCGAGGGCGCCGGCGGCAGGACGCAGGATCATATAGGCGAAGGCCATCCCGCCGACCCAGAACATGGCGGCGAGAATATGCGCGGCCAGAAGAACGATCGGCATACTGGATGGTTCCTGTTGCAACCGGTGGGACTCTATTTGATCCAGCCAGCCTGGAATGTCTACAAATAGGACCCATGAGCGTCAGCCCGTCACAGAATCCGATCGACCCCATCGCGGTAGGCGATCTTCGTCTCGACGCGCCGTCATTTCATCGTAACTGGGAGCCGATCTGGGCCGAGCTGTCCGGCTATCTGAAAGATCGCCAGGGCAATGTCCTCGAAGTCGGAAGCGGCTCCGGCCAGCATGTGATCGAGTTCGCGAAACGGTCGCCTCACCTCATCTGGTGGCCGACCGATTACGACGAGCGCAATCTCACAAGCATCGACGCCTGGCGGCAGCATGCGCATGTCCAGAATGTCGAAGAAGCGAGGCGGCTCGACCTGTGCGCGCTGGAATGGGGGCTGAACGAGGCCGATTCAGCGACGCTGAGCGACCTCACCGCAATCTTCTGCGCCAACGTGCTGCACATCTCGCCGTGGCGGACGACGCGCGGCCTGATGTGGGGTGCATCGCAGCGACTGCATCCGGGCGGGCTCCTGTTTATCTACGGACCGTTCAAGCAGGACGGCCAGCATACCGCGCCGACCAACGAGGCGTTCGACGCCTCACTGCGCGCCCGCAACCCGGACTGGGGCGTGCGCGACATCGCCGACATTCAGGCAGCAGGACACGAACACGGTCTCCTGCTCGCGGAGATCGAGCCCATGCCGGCGAACAATATGCTGTTGGTTTTCGAACGGCGCGCGCACTAGCCGCGCTACACGCTGATAACGCCGTCCCGGTTCACAAAGACGCGGCTTTCGTCGATTGCGTTGGGCAGCAGGGCCGCAACGTGCTTGCGCAACTTCGCATCCGGCTGATCGTCGGCCGACCAGACGGTGACATAGATGTCGTTATCCCAGACCGAAAGATCGAAGTCCGCGATCATGCCCGAAGCCATCATGATCGCCAGCGCACCCCCGGCTGCCTTGAGGTAGATCACCATAAGCACCCTCCTCAACCGATAACGGCTCTAAAACGAAACGGCCGTCGTTCCGTTCGCAGGCGGCGTGTAGGGGAATCACACGACGTCACAGTGTCGAGACAATGTCAGAAGCGCGACTTTGCTCACGCGTGTGTGAGTCGCGAAAAATTTGCGGTGTGCACTGTCCGCGAAGCGTCACGAGGTCGTCACGCGAGTGTCGAGAGATCACACATTTGCAACGTACTCGGGATGCCACGGCCTGGGCGCAATCGCCGTCGTCCAGCGGGAGCATCCGGCGCCCGTCTCGTCCATCCGGGATCCCAATAAGGCCGGTGGCATCGAGTTCGTGCTGCTGAAGGCCGTGCACTTCTTGAAGGCAAAGTCGTCCGGCAATCGCCTGTATCGGTCCGGCCTCCGAAAGACCGCGCCAGCGGCGTCTCGAACCATAAGGCCAGCCCCTTCGGCGGCCTTCATTTCCGTTATCGACGCGCGGCGCCCCGCATGTTAGGTCGCTGGCCGAAATCTGAACGCCTGCGAGCCTGAAATGATCAAAGAGCCTATTCTCGACATCGCCCACCTTGCCCACCTCGAACTGCTGACTCCCAAGTTCGAGGAGAGCCGCGATTTCTTCATCAACGTGTTGGGCATGACGCAAGCGGCCGAGAAAGGCGACAGCGTCTATCTGCGCGCGTGGGACGATTACGAGCTCTATTCACTGAAGCTGACGGCGTCGAAGACCTCGGGGCTGAAGCACGTCGCCTATCGCTGCCGCTCGCCGCAGGCGCTGGAGCGCCGCGCCGCCGCGCTGAAGGGTTCCGGGTTTGACATCGGCTGGACCGACGGCGATGTCGGCCACGGCAAGACCTTTGTCTGCAAGGACCCCGACGATCACGTCGTCGAGCTGTATTACGAGACCGAGTGGTACCAGGCGCCGCCGGACAAGAAGCCGGCGCTGAAGAACCAGGCCCAGCGATTCCCCGCGCGCGGCTGCAACGTGCGCCGTCTCGACCACTGGAATGGCCTCGCTGTCGACATCAAGGCGAACCGCGAATTCTACGAGAACTATCTCGGCTTCCGCCTGACCGAGACCATCATCCTGAATGACGGCACCGAAGCCGCGATCTGGTTGACCGCAACCAACAAGAGCTACGACTTCGCCTATACCCGCGACCACACGGGCACGAAGGGCCGCTTCCACCACATCACCTACGCGATCGACACGCGCGAGGAGATCCTGCGCGCCGCCGACATCTTCCTTGAGAACGGCGTGCATATCGAAACCGGACCGCACAAGCATGCGATCCAGCAGACGTTCTTCCTCTATGTCTACGAGCCGGGCGGCAATCGCGTTGAAGTCGCCAATGCCGGTGCGCGTCTGATCCTCGCTCCCGATTGGAAGCCGATCGTGTGGACCGAGGAGGAGCGCAAGAAGGGCCAGGCCTGGGGCCTCAAGACCATCGAGTCGTTCCATACCCACGGAACACCGCCGGTGGACGCGAAGGGGCACTAGGGCTTTTCGTGGCACTTCCGAATACAGCCCTTCCCTCCGGCGAGCCGATCCCGGTCTTCGGGCTCGGCACCTGGATGATGGGCGAGAGCGAGAAGGTGCGCGCCGACGAAGTCGCCGCCCTCAAGCTCGGCCTCGATCTCGGCGCAACGCTGATCGACACCGCCGAGATGTACGGTGACGGCGAGGCGGAAGAGATCGTGGGCGAGGCGATCGCCGGCCGCCGCGACGGGCTGTTCCTTGTCAGCAAAGTGCTGCCGGAAAACGCGTCGCGCAGGGACACGATCGCTGCCTGCGAGCGCAGCCTGAAGCGGCTGCG
>NZ_DATMRV010000009.1:0-17135 GCF_035565795.1 Pseudorhodoplanes sp. | reverse complement strand
TGACGGGCCGACTGCGACCTTCATGATCTTTGCAACCACAAGGTCATGCAGTTTTTCCGACTTGTCGATGGTGCCGTGCCCGATGCTCGCGTCGCCGCTCAGGTCCATGTTGACGAGCTCACCCTTGTATCCCTTGGGCGCGGTCACTTTTCGTCCGAACCCGTTGAGCTGATACAGGTTCAGCACATGCTCGACATTCTTCGATATGTCGTGCGAGATCGTCGGATCGAAAAACACGGCGAGCCGGACCGGGACTCCGTCCTTCTCCAGACGCTCGGTAAGCTGAAAGAGAACGTCGGCGCCGAGCGAATGACCGATCAGAACGACCGCGCCGGTATGCCCGTTTTTGTGATCCGCGGCGATCTTGTTCGCAATCGTGATCCACGCATTGTGATTGTCGACCACGGCATCGAATCCCATGAGCGCCAGACGCTCCTGAAGCTGGTCCATGCCGAGCGAAAACACGTTCAGCAGCCCGCGCAGCAGATAGACGCGCGTATCGGTCTTGATCCTGGCCGGTGCTGCTTTCGCAGCCTTTGCGGCGGTCGGCTTAGCTTGCGGATTCGCTTGCGCGTGAAGCGGCAAAGGAGCCAGCAGCGCGACAGCCGTGATCGCTAACAACACCGCGCGATGTAACCTGACCATGCCGTTCCGAATCCCGCTCAACCTGCGCAGGCTATAGCAGAGATTTCGTGGTGCTGACGCGAGGAATTCAGCCACAGGCAAGGCTCACCGCAGCAACGAGCTTCGGCAGTGGAAAGGGATCGACGCCCGCACCGGATGAGGCAAGGACCACCGAAAGATTGGCTCGTGCCGCGTGATCCGATCCTGCGCCCTTTTCTCCAAGATCGTCCGCCATTCTGAAAAGCATTGCCTGCTCGACCTGTTCGGCGAACAATTCCGCCCCGGCGACCTGCTTGCGCAGCGCCTGTACGGCGACGTCCGCAATCTCCATATTCTGCTTCAATCCGCGCCGCACCACCCGTAACGGCTGCACGACGTCGGCCGACCAGGTCGCAACCGCCGCGGAGATTCGCTGGATATCCGCGTCCCGGATCACGACGCCGCGCGCCGCACCGAGCCATGCCGCGAACAGCAGGACATTGACATCGATGCCTAACTTGTCCTGAACGCTGATACACTCGTCCGCAACACCGGCGGTGCCGTAGACCTGCAAAGAAAATCGCCAGAACGGATTGTCGATCTGAAGCGGCGGCATCGCTCGGCTCAGATGCTGTCGGACTTGCGCGACTTTCCGCTCCAGCGCCGCACGGTGCCGACTTCGATATCGAACAGATCCAGCACTCGACCCAGGGTGTGATCGATCATGTCCTCGATCGATTGCGGACGCGCATAGAATGCCGGCACCGGCGGATAGACGATAGCGCCGGCTTCGGTCACCGCGGCCATGCTGCGGATATGACCGAGATGGAGCGGCGTCTCGCGGAGCATCAACACGAGGCGGCGGCGCTCCTTGAGACAGACATCGGCTGCACGGGAGACGAGATTCGTGGTCGTGCCGCTCGCGATCTCCGACATCGTCTTGATCGAACAGGGCGCAATGATCATCCCGAGCGTCCTGAAGGATCCGCTGGAACACGCGGCGCCGACATCCTGCTCCGGATAGACAACCGTCGCCAGTGCCTCGACATCCGACACCGACATGTCGGTCTCATAGGCGAGGGTCAGACGCGCGGCCCGCGAGATGACGAGGTGGGTCTCGACGCCGGCCTCTTTCAGGAGTTCGAGCAGGCGGATGCCATAGACCGCGCCGGACGCTCCGCTGATTCCCACCAGCAACCGTTTGGTCGTCAAAACCGCTCCTGACGTGTCACCCGCGCGGCCGTACCGCCGGCAAAAGGCATCTCGGCCACGTCATTAGCGAGGTCGGCCCGCTCGCTCAAGGAGCCCGAACGAAGCGCGCGGCCTTATCGAGCCGACGGCCCTGCGGCTGCCGCGTTTTAGTGCCGATGGAGAGGAAGCTACCGGCGGTCCTGCCCCGGTTTGGCAGCCTCGAGATCCCCCTGCGGATGCCTGTAGGACAGGACAAGGTCACAACGCAGGCATGTAAAAGTGTCGTAATCGGACGCAACGGTCGAGCGCTCGGCCTGCATGGTAATCCTGCAGCGCGGACAGAGTCTTAGCGGGGGCCTCTCTTGATTCATCGCTGAAAACTGACCGGTTTTGCCAAACCGGCCTTGATCAAGATCAACCGCGGCGTGGCGGTTCACGCGTCACGACGGCTGCACCAGCAGCACCATACGGACCAGTTCGGACAGACTGCCGGCCTGCATCTTGGTCATCACGTTCGCCCGGTAGACTTCGACCGTTCGCGGGCTGATGCCGAGGTCGTGCGCAATCGTCTTGTTGGGCAATCCGGCGACGAGGCCATCAAGAACCTGCCGCTCCCGCTGGGACAGACTTTCCAGCCGCTCCCCTATTTCGCTGCGCTTGCCCGCGCGCTCGTCCTGAGCGCGCCTCGCGTCGAGTGCGGCCCGCACGGCCGTCAGGACACGATCGTCATCGAAGGGCTTTTCGAGGAAGTCGATTGCACCGGCTTTCATCGCTTCGACAGCAAGCTGGATGTCTCCATGCCCCGTCATGACAATGACGGGGATCATGCAGGATGAGCCGCGCAACCGCTTGAGGAGGTCGAGCCCGCTCATGTCCGGCATACGCACATCGGTTATCACGCATCCTTCGATGCCCTGCGGGAGCGTCGCCAGAAAATGCGTCGCGGACTGGTGCGCGACCACATTGAAATCCGCCGCGCGCAGCAGAAAGGTCAACGAGTCCCGCACCGCCTCGTCGTCATCGATGACATGAACAAGATCAGCATCAGGCATCGCGAATGGTCTCACGGTCGGCAAGTTTGAGGGTCAGATGAAAAATCGTCCCCCCGCCCGGGTTGCTCTCGGCCCACAGGCGCCCCCCATGCGCCTCGATAATGGTCTTCGAAATCGACAGGCCTACCCCCATGCCATGCTTCTTTGTGGTGGTGAAGGGCTGAAAAAGCTGCGGCAGGATCTCGGGCGACAAACCGCTTCCGGTATCCGATACGCTGACCCGGACCATCCGTTTGCCGTCGGCGGCAGAGGAGATCACAAGCTGCCGAGTCGCCGTGTCCGACATCGCCTCGATGGCGTTGCGGATCAGATTGAGGACGACCTGCTGAATCTGCACCTTGTCTGCGAAGACCAGATCATTGCTCGTATCGAGATCGAAACGAACCTTCACGCCATGATCTTTCGCACCAACCAGCGCCAGCGCACTCGCCTCTTCCAGCAGCTTGGACAGGCTCTCGACCTTTCGTTCTGCCTCACCTCGCGCGACGAAATTGCGAAGCCTTGATATGATCTGCCCGGCGCGCAGCGATTGCTCGCTTGCCTTGTCAAGCGCCTCGCCCACGAGCGACCGCGCATTCTGGGCCTCTCCGTCGAGGATCCTGCGGGCACCCTTGAGATAGTTCGAGATCGCCGACAGCGGCTGATTGAGTTCATGCGCCAGCGTTGAGGCCATTTCGCCCATCGCCGTCAGGCGCGAGATATGAATGAGCTCGGCCTGCAGTTCCTGCAGCCGGCCTTCGGTCTTCTGCCGCTCGGTCAGATCACGGATGAAGCCGGTGAAAAACAGCTTGTCGTTCGATTTCATCTCGCCGACGGCAAGCTCCATCGGAAAGGTCGATCCGTCCTTGCGTTCGCCAACGACAACCCGGCCGACCCCGATAATCCGTCGCTCGCCGGTGCGGAGATAACGCTCGAGATAGCCGTCGTGCCCCTCACGGTATGGCGACGGCATCAACATGCTGACGTTGCGTCCCAGCACCTCCGAAGCCTTGTGGCCGAACAGGCGTTCGGCCGCGACGCTGAAGGATTGAATGCGGCCCTTCGGGTCGATGACGATCATCGCGTCCGGGATCGTCTCAAGGATCGACGTCAAGTGCGCCTCGCGCGCGACGAGGTCGAGGTTTGTCGCTTCCACCGCCTCCCGCGCGCGCTGAACGCGGCCGCCGAGCCAGGCCAGGCCAAAGCCGATGGCGAGAAAGGCGACGGCGTCCACGAAGCCGGTCCGCGATAATGACTTGCTGGAAAGCCAGGCCTCGGCCAGGACGATCATCCCGGTCGCGACACAACCCGGGAGCGGTCCGCCGATAGCGCTGACCACGAGCACCACCGGAACCAGAACGAGATAGGCCGACGCCCCGTCGACCTCCGGAAAGACCGTTGCACGAGCGATCAAAACCGCTGCGATGACCACAGCGGAGAGCCCGAAAACAATCCATGTCCGGGAGCCTGCGGCGGGCATAGCTGAGCGAGTTTCCATTTATTTACAACAGGATCACACTTATTTCGCCTGGCTCGGCGAAGCACCTACGGGATTTCCCTTAGGTGGAATATCCGAATTTTCCCTCGCGTCCGCGGCCCTTAACACGAGTCTACATCGTTTTCAGGAGCACGCCATGCACGCCGAGGCCGCCACCCGATCGCAGATTCTCAGCCGCGCGCCCCACTTCCCGTACGCACAGGATCAGTCGGCACAGACGATGTTCGGCTCGGTCGAACTGACCGGAGCGCGGATGTCCTTCGCGAAGGACGTCGAAATCTACGGCGAGAACGAACCTGCCGAATATGTCTACAAGGTCCTCACCGGGACCGTGCGGGTCTACAAGATCCTCCAGGACGGACGGCGCCAGATCGAAGCCTTCTACTTTGCCGGTGACGTTTTCGGTCTCGAATTGGACTCCCGCCACGCTTCGTCGGCAGAGGCCGTATCGGCATCCACGATCGCCGTCGTCCGGCGCTCGACCCTGACGGCGGCGGCCGCGAAAGATCCGACCGTGTCGCACCGTCTCTGGATGCATACGGCCCACGAACTGGAAAAGGCGCGTCGTCACGCCATGCTCCTGGTCAAGACCGCGCAGGAGCGTGTGGCGTCCTTCCTGATCGACATTTCAAATCGCCTCGCCGGGGAAGCTGTCGAACTGCCCATGTCGCGTCAGGACATCGCGGACTATCTCGGCCTGACGATCGAGACCGTGTCCCGGACGCTCACCCAATTCCAGCAGACCTCCGCCATCGAATTGGCCAGTTCCCGGCGGATGATTCTTCGCAACCGGCAAGCTCTGATCAATCTCGACTCCTGAGGGTGACATCATGGGTGCCGTCATGACCTCTCGAACCGGCACGTTACCGCGGACATTTCGCAAGATCCGGCTGGAGCTGGCGCGCGAGAAAGGTCATCCCGCCGGCAGCGCGGGACGCGGCTACATCATCGTCGCGCCGCTGGACGCAGATCGCCGGCTCGACGCGGACGCGTGGAAAGAGCATCGTGACGCGTGCCGTGTCGTCCGCTTCCGTTCGGGAGAAGATGACGACATCGGACATCTCGTGCACCGACCGGGCGGAAGCTGGGCGTTCCGCTACGACATTCGCGGCGATGAAGACGACGAGTCCGGATACCACTTCGAACAGGAGCGGTTCCAAGTCGGTGAGTATGTCTCGGTTCGCGAGGCTGAGGCGACCCACACTTATCGTGTGATTTCGGTAGAGCCGATCTGACTCCCGAAGCCCTCGATCCGTGTATGCGTCTTTGATGTTTGAGAAAGAGCGGCCAAGCAGCCGCTCTTTTTCGTCTGCGTGACGGATGCCGGACGCTCACTTGAGCGAATTCAGGAAGGCAATGAAGTCGGCGATCTGGCCGGTATCGAAACTGAATTCGGGCATGCTTGGGTGACCGGTGACAATTCCTTCGGCCAACGCTTCCTGCAAGCTCTCGACCGGGTATTTCTTGTGCAGGTCACGGAACGGCGGCGCATCCTTCAGCGGGCTCGGACTGAGCTTGTCGATGGAATGGCAGTTCACGCAGTAGGTTCGCGCAATCACGACACCGCGCTGCGCACTTTGCGCCTGCAAAGGGGATTGAAAGGCCATCGTGACAATGGCCGCCCCAGCCAGAGCCGTCAGTGCGGCTTGAACGCGCGACCTCAATGGCATTTCGCAGCGCCCAGCGCTTCGATCGTAAACTGGTTGGGGCAGTAGTCCGGCCAGCTCGCGGCTTTCGGCGTGTCTTCCAGTTCATGTGCGCATTGCGACTTGCTCGTACAGAACGAGCAGCACCGCTGCATGTCGCGCAAGATAGCCGAATCGAGTGAGCGCGGCTCGATGCCGGCCTGCTCGAGTCGCCGGTAGAGTAATGCCGCAGACTCACCAGACGTCTTTGCCAACTCAAGCACATCGCCGAACGTCAGACCGGCATCCTGCACAATGCGCTCGAGCTCCGCGTTGCCAATTGCCTGCAGTTCCGCAACGGCGGCACGACGCCTGCGATAGCGGCTCCACGCATCACCGATCGAACGAAAGAACCCCAAATTTTGCGGGACCGATTGAGTGGTCATAGGTCACCTCCTGATGCTGCCCTTGCATCGCAGGTTTCTCCAACATCGGCCTTGCGATTGATCAACAACGTGATGCAGCATTTACGGCGCTCGCTTGACCTCGATCAACGTCGGGCGAACGTCAACGGGTCATTCGTAGCCAACAAGCCGAATAACGACGTTCAGCGCAGGTCTCCATGGCACAGACACATCCCGGCTCTCTCAAGTCGATGAGCCTCAGCGAAGGCGCGCTTGCGCTCACTTTCGCACTCACCGCGTTCGTCACGTTCTTCATCGCCGCGATGGCGCACACGCCGGAATTTGCGTTCCATGCCGCGCTGTTCGCGGCCGGCAGCGCCGCGGCGGTGTTCGCGATCGTCGAGCGATACTTCAACCGTCCGGCCGGGCCCACGCCCCTGACCATCGACGGCAAACCGAACTACAATATGGGGCCGGTGAAGTTCGCCACCATCGCCGCCGTTTTCTGGGGCATCGCAGGATTCACCGTCGGTGTATGGGCGGCGCTCGAACTCGCCTTCCCGGTGCTCAACTTCGACCTCCCGTGGCTATCCTTCGGACGTATCCGGCCGCTGCATACATCGGCGGTGATCTTCGCATTCGGCGGCAACGTCCTGATCGGCACATCGTTCTACGTCGTGCAGCGGACCTGTCGTGCACGTCTCGCGGGCGACCTTGCGCCCTGGTTCGTAGTGCTGGGCTACAACTTCTTCATCGTGATCGCCGGCACCGGCTATCTGCTCGGCATCACCCAAAGCAAGGAATATGCGGAACCGGAATGGTACGCGGACCTCTGGCTCACGATCGTGTGGGTCGCGTACCTGATGGTGTTCCTTGTGACCATCATGCGGCGCGCCGAGCCGCACATCTATGTCGCCAACTGGTTCTATCTCGCCTTCATTGTCACGATCGCGGTCCTGCATCTCGGCAACAATGCGGCCATCCCGGTTTCGGTCTTCTCACCGAAGTCGTACATCGTCTGGTCCGGCGTGCAGGATGCCATGGTGCAGTGGTGGTATGGCCACAACGCCGTCGGCTTCTTCCTCACCGCCGGCTTCCTCGCGATCATGTATTACTTCATCCCGAAGCGCGCGGATCGGCCGGTCTATTCCTACCGGCTCTCGATCATCCACTTCTGGGGCCTGATCTTCCTCTACATCTGGGCCGGCCCGCATCATCTGCATTACACCGCCCTGCCCGACTGGGCGCAGACGCTCGGCATGACCTTCTCGATCATGCTGTGGATGCCGTCATGGGGCGGCATGATCAACGGTCTGATGACGCTGTCCGGCGCGTGGGACAAGCTGCGCACCGATCCGGTCCTGCGCATGATGGTGGTGTCGGTGGCTTTCTACGGCATGTCGACCTTCGAAGGTCCGCTCATGTCAATCAAGTCGGTCAACTCGCTCTCGCATTATACGGACTGGACGATCGGACACGTGCATTCCGGCGCGCTCGGCTGGGTCGGATATGTGTCCTTCGGCGCGATCTACTGTCTCGTGCCGTGGCTCTGGCACAAGCGCGAGCTTTATTCGCTCAAGCTCGTCAACTGGCACTTCTGGATCTCGACCATCGGCATCGTGCTCTACATCTCTGCGATGTGGGTCTCGGGTATCCTGCAGGGCCTGATGTGGCGCGCCTATACCAGCCTCGGTTTCCTCGAATATTCCTTCATCGAGACCGTCGAGGCCATGCACCCCTTCTATGTGATCCGCGCGCTGGGCGGCATCCTGTTCCTCGCCGGCGCACTGATCATGGCCTTCAACATCTGGATGACGATCGCTTCTCCTGAAGAAGAAGCGGCCCGGCGGACCGGATCCGCTGCGCTCGTCCCGGCGGAGTAATCGACACATGTCTCTCTGGACAAAACACGCCATCTTCGAGAAGAACTCGATCATCCTCCTGATCGGCATCCTGATCGTCATCTCGATCGGCGGCCTGGTTGAGATCGTGCCGCTCTTCTATCTCAAGAGCACGATCGAGAAGGTGTCAGGCGTTCGCCCGTACACCCCGCTCGAACTGGCCGGTCGCAACATCTATGTGCGCGAGGGTTGCTACAACTGCCATTCGCAGATGATCCGCCCGTTGCGCGACGAGATCGAACGCTACGGGCATTACTCGCTCGCGGCCGAAAGCATGTACGACCGGCCGTTCCAGTGGGGCTCGAAGCGTACCGGCCCGGACCTCGCACGCGTCGGCGGAAAATACTCCGACGAATGGCACCGGGACCATCTGAATGCGCCGAAGTCGGTCGTCCCCGGCACCGTGATGCCGGCCTATCCCTGGCTCGCGCGCACCGAACTCGACTACAAATACATCGCGAACGACCTGAAGGTGCAGTCCGCGCTCGGCGTTCCCTACTCCGACGAGATGATCGCGAACGCCGTCGCCGATCTGCGCGCGCAAGCGGTTGCCGACCATCCCGACGCCGACGCCTTGCAGAAGCGATATCCGAACGCACAGGGCCGCGATTACGACGGCAATCCGGGCGCAATCTCGGAAGCCGATGCGCTGATCGCGTACCTGCAGATGCTCGGCACCCAGGTCAATTTCAAGCTTTACGACAACAAAGCCAATATTCGCTGAGACGCCCCAGAGAAACTCGCCATGTCCGAAACCTACAAGACCCTCGCCGAATTCGCGCAAACCTGGGGCCTCGTCTACTTCGTGACGGTGTTCCTGCTCGTTGTCGTCTACGCGTTCTGGCCGTCGAACAAAGAGAAGTTCGACGAGGCCGCGCGTATGCCCCTGCGGGAGGACTGAGACATGGCCCAGCACAAGAGCGAAGTCGATGCAATTACCGGCGTCGAAACAACCGGCCATGAATGGGACGGCATCAGGGAGTTGAACAATCCGCTGCCGCGCTGGTGGCTGTGGCTGTTCTACCTCACCATCATCTGGTCGATCGGCTACTGGATCGTCTATCCGGCGTGGCCTTTGCTCACGACCTATACGCAGGGTGCGTTTGGCTGGAACTCGCGCGCCGCTCTGCGCGAAGACCTTGCAGCACTACACACCAAGCGTGCCGCGATGTCGGACCGGATCGCTGCGTCCTCGCTCGAGCAGATTCTCGGCGATCAGCAGATGCTCGACTTCGCACGCGCACAGGGCCGTACGGCCTTCGCCGACAATTGCGCTCCGTGTCACGGCGCCGGTGGCGGCGGTGCCAAGGGCTATCCCAATCTCAACGATGACGATTGGCTATGGGGTGGCAAGCTCGACGATATCGCGTTGACGATCCGGCACGGTATCCGGTCGACCGACGACAAGACGCGTCAGGGATCGATGCCGGCCTTCGGTCGTGACAAGCTTCTGTCGCGCCAGGATATCGAGAACGTCACGGACTACGTGCTGGCGCAGGCCGGTCTGCCAACGGCACAAGGCGCGGACCTTGCCAAAGGCAAGAAGATCTTCGCCGACAATTGCGTCGCGTGCCACGGCGATGCTGGAAAGGGCAACCGAGAGATCGGCGCTCCCGACCTCACCGACCAGATCTGGCTTTACGGGCCGGACCGCAACACGATCATCGAGGGCCTGATCAATGGTCGCGGAGCCGTGATGCCGGCATGGGCTCCACGCCTCGACGACACCACAATCAAGTCGCTGACAGTGTACGTGCACACGCTGGGTGGCGGCCAGAAGTAGGCACCATGGTTGAGCTCGTCATCGATCATCGAAAGAACAGCGAGGCGAAGGCCGCTCCGGTCCCGTCCGGCAACGGCCCTCAGCCTGCTCCCGATGACACGCCCGATGCCGAGCAGCCGCTTTATGCAGCGCGCCGGAAGATCTATCCGCAAAGCGTGCATGGCACGTTCCGCCGCATCAAATGGGCGGTTCTCCTCGCTACGCTCGGAATCTACTACTTCCTGCCCTTCGTGCGCTGGAACAGGGGCCCGGACGCGCCCGATCAGGCCGTTCTGATCGACTTCCCGGGCCGCCGCTTCTATTTCTTCTTCATCGAGATCTGGCCGCAGGAAATCTACTTCTTTACCGGCCTCCTCATCATTGCAGCGATGGTGCTGTTCCTGATGAACGCCGTCGCGGGGCGCGTCTGGTGCGGCTATCTCTGCCCGCAGACGGTCTGGACCGATCTTTTCTTCGCGATCGAACGCTTCTTCGAAGGCGACCGGCGCGAGCACATGATCCGCGACGCGGGCCCCTGGACCGCGGAACGCGTCGCCCGCAAGGCCGGAAAGCATGCGCTCTGGCTCGTCGTCGCATGGTGGACCGGCGGCGCCTGGGTGCTCTATTTCGCCGACGCGCCGACGCTGGTGAGGGATCTTGCCACCGGTCACGCGCCGCTGATCGCCTATGGCTGGATCGCGCTCCTGACCGCGACCACCTATACGCTCGCCGGTCACATGCGCGAGCAGGTTTGCACCTATATGTGCCCGTGGCCGCGCATTCAGGCCGCTTTGACCGACGAATACGCGCTCAATGTCACCTATCGCTACGACCGCGGCGAACCGCGCGCGTCGGTGAAAAAAAGCGAGCAGTTGCGCCTCGAAGGCCTGCCCGCAGGCGACTGCATCGATTGCCGGCAATGCGTGAATGTCTGCCCGACCGGTATCGACATCCGCAACGGCGCCCAGCTTGAATGCATCCAGTGCGGGCTTTGCATCGATGCATGCGACAACATCATGGAGAAGATCGGCCGGCCGAAGCGGCTGATCGGATATGACAGCCAGGTCAACCTCGAGCGACGCATCGCGGGCGAGCCTCCCGTTCAGAAGATGGTGCGCACGCGTACCGTCATGTATGCGCTGATCATCGCCGCCGTTGGCGGGATCATGCTGTATGCATTGCTCACCCGGCATGCTTTTGAGGTCAGCGTCATCCACGACCGCAACCCGGTCTTCGTGCGGATGGCCGACGGTTCGATCCGCAACGGTTTCACCATGCGGATTCTGAACAAGCGGCTCGAGCCGCGGCGCTTCGCAGTCTCGGTAACGGGCGTGCCTGCGGCCGTCGTCGAAATTGTCGGGCTTCCACTCGGCGCAGCGCACAATGTCGAGGTCGGCCCGGACCAGTCGCGCGAATTCCGGATACTGGTCAGCAACTACGAATACGCCCCGCTCGCGTCTTCTCCGATCGTCTTCCACGTCCTCGATCTCGAATCCCGCGAGTGGGCGCAAGCACGCGACCACTTCCGCGCACCGGAGCGTCAGAAATGAACGCAAATACCAACACCACGGCAGCGCGCCAATTGACCGGAAAACACGTGCTGATCTGCTTCGTGGGCTTTTTCGCCGTCGTCGCCGCTGTGAATGCCATCATGATCCGCGTCGCAGTCACGACATTTGCCGGCACGGAGACGGCCTCCGCCTACAAGGCGGGGCTCGCCTATAACCAGGAAGAAGCAGCAGCCGCGGCGCAGGATGCGCTCAACTGGCAGGTCGAAGGCCGCATCGTCCGCGACGCTTCGGGCGAAGCGGTCCTCTCCGTCGATATCCGGGACAAGAACAAGGTGCCGGTGTCCGGCATCGCGATGTCCGCACGCCTCGCCCATCCTCTCAATACGCGGCTCGACCACGACATAGCTCTCACGCGCATGGCTGACGGCGGCTTCCGCGGAACCACCGAAGCGACCGCCGGGCAATGGACCCTGATTCTCGAGGTGATGCGCAACGGCGACCGCGTCTACCGCACCAGAAGCCGCGTGGTGTTGAAATGATCGGAAACAGGCAAGTCGATTACTCACATTTTACCCGGCGCGCGGCTGATGGCGCGGCGACGATGGATGTCGTCGTCGACGGCATCCATTGCGGTGGATGTATCGGCCGCATCGAGCGGTCACTGAAAGACATCGAAGGGCTGACCGAGGCACGCCTGAATTTCAGCAACCGCCGCCTGACCCTCACCTGGAATGACCCAAACTTCGATCCGGGCGACGCGATCCGCATCCTGGAGCGAATGGGTTACAACGCCAATCCCTTCCGGCTGGCGTCAAACGAGGAAAGCGAAATCGCCCAGTCGAAATTCCTGATGCGCTGTCTCGCGGTGTCGGGATTTGCGGCGATGAACATCATGCTTCTGTCGGTGTCCGTCTGGTCCGGAAACGTCACCGACATCACGCCGGAAACGCGAGACCTGTTCCATTGGCTGTCCGCCGCGATCGCCCTGCCCGCAGCGGCTTACGCGGGACAACCCTTCTTCCGCAGCGCCTGGAATGCTCTGAAAGCGCGTCACACCAATATGGACGTCCCGATTTCGATCGGAATTCTGCTGGCGCTCGGCTTGTCGCTTTTCGAGACCATTCACTCGGCCGAGCATGCCTATTTCGACTCCGCGATCATGCTGATCTTCTTCCTGTTGTGCGGACGCGTGCTCGATCAGATGATGCGACGCCGGACACGCGCCGTCGCAGGCAATCTTGCCGCGCTGAAATCCGATACCGCCTTCCGGCTGATGGATAATGGCGAACTTGCGCAGGTGCCGGCGGCCGCCTTGCGGGTCGGCGACCGCATTCTTGTTCGCGCCGGTGAACGGATCGCAGCCGACGGTGTCGTTGTCAGCGGCCATGCCCATCTCGACGAAAGCCTGATCACCGGCGAGACCAGGCCAGACAAGGTTCGCGAAGGTCGGCAGGTCTATGCCGGGAGCATCAATCTCGATGGCGCGCTGACGGTTCGCGTCACCGCGGCCGGTGAGAACACCTTCCTCGACGACATCGACCGCCTGCTCGACAAGGCGGTCGTTGCCAGATCGCGCTACGTCAAACTGAGCGATCGCATCGCGAGCTATTATGCGCCCGTGGTTCACGCCATGGCCGCGCTCACCTTCATCGGCTGGATGCTGGCCGGACAATCGACCCATGTGGCAATCGTCACGGCGATCACGGTCCTCATCATTACGTGCCCCTGCGCGCTGGCGCTGGCGATCCCTGCGGTTCAGGTGGTGGCAGCCAGCGCCCTGTTCCGCGCTGGCGTATTCCTCAGCGCAGGCGACGCCATCGAACGGCTGGCCGAGGCCGACGTCGCCGTCTTCGACAAGACCGGCACGCTCACCCTGCCGGAACCGCACGTCATCAACGCGGCAGATATCGACGCCGGCGTTCTCGCCCTCGCCGGACAGATCGCCCTCTCCAGCCGTCATCCCCTCGCAAGCGCCATCGCCCGCCAGCAGCCCGGCGCACAGCCGCTGGACGGGGTCACCGAGGAGTATGGCCGCGGCGTGCGCGTCCTGGTCGAAGGCATCGAAGCGCGGCTTGGCAGCCCGTCCTTCTGCGCGGTCGACGTGCCGGCCGATCTGCTCTCTCGCCACCTCGGCGCCTCGCTGATCTGCTTCCGTCATGGCGAACGCGAGGCCGTCTTTATCATTCATCAGGCTCTGCGACCGGACGCCGTCGAAACCGTTCGCGAACTCAAACAGCTCGGGATCGATGTCCGCATCCTCTCGGGCGATCGCACGGAAGCGGTCGAGCCGATTGCGAAATCACTCGGTGTCACGAACTGGCGCGCCGGGCTGACGCCTGCAGACAAAGTTGCATTGGTCGAGGAGTGGAAGCGCGACGGCCGCAAGGTCCTGATGGTCGGCGACGGTCTCAATGATGCACCGTCGCTCGCAGCCGCCAGCGTCTCGATCTCTCCGATCACCGCCGCGGATCTGTCGCAGGCGCAGGCCGACGCCGTGTTTCTTGGCAAAAGCCTGACGCCGGTCCTCTCGACGGTGCAGGCCGCGCGGCGCGCGCGATCGATCATGCGGCAGAACCTCTGGCTTGCGATCGTCTACAATGCGATTGCCATCCCGATCGCCATCGCAGGGCTGGTAACGCCCCTGATTGCGGCCGTGGCGATGTCGGGCTCGTCCATCCTCGTGACCGTCAACGCCTTGCGCGCTCGCCTGCCCCGCAAGTCCGGTTTCGACAAGGATTCAGAGATCGCATTGCCCGTGACCCCTGCGGTTCGACCGACATGAACGTACTGGTCTACCTCGTTCCCATGGCGCTCGGGCTTGGCCTCACAGGCCTCGCCGCGTTCCTGTGGTCGTTGCGGTCAGGTCAGTATGAGGACCTCGAGGGCGCCGCGCTGCGGGTCCTGCAGGATGACGACCTTCCCGAGGGCAAGCCCAAGGACGACGCTTCAGCCGGTTGACATGCGTCAACGCGAGCGCCGCCTCCGTGGCCCATATTCGGGATATGCGGAGAGGAGCTTGCTCATGCTGCGGGATATCGTCGTAAACCTTTCGCTACAGCAGAAGGATCCGGCCGCGGATTACGCCATTTCGCTCGCAAGCCTTTTCGGCGCGCATCTGACCGGCATTGCTTTCGCACTCGAGCCCGCGATCCCGGCCAGCGTCATGGGAGGCATTGCGGCTGATGTAATCGACAACGCGATTGCTGAAGCGCAACAGCAGGCGAAAGGCGCTATCGAACGCTTCGATGCCGCCACACGGAAACAAGGCGTATTATCCGACAAGCGCATGATCACCGCGCTCGTTGCCGATGCGGCAACCCGCTTCGGGCAGATCGCACGCGCTTTCGACCTGTCTGTGGTGACGCAGCCGGATCCGGACAGCAACAACGCCGACGACCTGTTCGTGGAATCCGCCCTGTTCGGTTCAGGCCGGCCGGTGCTGGTGGTCCCCTATATCCAGACCGAGCCCGTGAAGCTTGACCACGTCGTCTGCTGCTGGGACGGGAGCGCGAAGGCCGCGCGCGCCATCAGCGACGCAATGCCGTTTCTCACCAAGGCCAAAAAGGTCGAACTCCTGATTGTCGCCACCGGAAGCGAAGGCCCCCGTGAGGAAGCCGGAGCCGATATGGCGAAGCACCTCGCGCGCCACAAACTGAACGTCACACTTCAGCGGATCACATCGACCGACCTCGATGTCGGCAATGCGATCCTTTCCTGCGCTGCCGACAGCGGAGCGGATTTCCTGGTGATGGGCGGCTACGGCCACTCGCGCTGGCGCGAATTCCTGCTTGGTGGGGCGACCCGACAAATCCTGTCGAGCATGCCGCTGCCGACCCTGATGTCGCACTAGCCCGGCAATCCCATGCAGGCCAGCGGACATCCTTCGTTGTTGCATTTCGCGGCGGTCAATGTCCCGCGCTACACGTCCTACCCGACCGCGCCGCACTTCAATGCGCGCATCGGATCGGAACGTTACGCAGCCTGGCTTTCGGCCCTGCCGGCCGACGCAACGCTGTCGCTTTATCTGCACGTCCCGTTCTGCGCGGAGCTTTGTCTCTATTGCGGCTGCAACACCAAGGCGGTCCGCAAGCGCGAGCCGGTGGATCGCTATCTCCGCAGCCTCATCGCCGAGATCGAACTCACTGCATCCCATCTCGGCAGCCGAAGAGTCGCGCACCTGCATTGGGGTGGCGGCACGCCATCCACGCTTGGCGAGAGCGGATTTCAGACCGTCATGGACCGGCTTGCGCGTCTTTTCGATCTGACCGAACTGCGCGAACATGCGATCGAAATCGATCCGCGTCACGCCAATCCATCGCTCGCCGAGGCCCTCGCGCATCTTGGCGTCAATCGCGCCAGCTTCGGCGTGCAGGATTTCTCGTCTGAGGTTCAGCGCGCAATCGGACGCGTGCAGCCTTTCGAGGTTGTCCGTCGCTGCATCGATGCTTACCGTAACGCCGGCATCGACGGCATCAACATCGACCTGATGTATGGGTTGCCCCGGCAGAGCGCGGCGAGCGTCGCGCTCAATGCCGACCTCGCGGCCTCGCTGCAGCCCGGCCGCATTGCGCTGTTCGGATATGCGCATGTCCCCTGGCTGAAGAAGAACCAGCGCCTGATCGACGCCGCGCTGTTGCCCGGTCATGAGGATCGCCTTGCACAGGCTCGCATCGCCGAAAACGTTCTGACCGGGCACGGGTATCGCGCGATCGGGCTCGATCATTTCGCGGACCCATGCGATCCGCTCGCGATCGCGGCCGAAGGCGGCAAATTGCACCGCAACTTTCAGGGCTACACCGCCGATCAGGCCGATGCACTGATCGGCTTCGGCGCCTCTGCGATCAGCCGGACGCCGTCAGGCTACGCGCAAAATGCATCCGACACGGCGGGTTACGAACGAGCGATAGCCTCAAGCCGGTTGCCGACGGCAAAGGGCATCGAACTCACAGCGGACGACGCGTTGCGGGGCCTCATTATCGAGCGCCTGCTGTGTGACCTTCGTGTTGATCTCGGAGCTCTTGCGCCATCGGAGGCTTTCCGCAGCGAAATCTCCGCATTGCGACCGTTCGTCGATGCGGGGCTTGTGGCGATCAATGGCGGACAGGTCGTTATTCTCGAAGCCGGGCGAAGTTTTGCGCGCCTGATCGCCGCTACTTTCGACGCCTACCCGCCAGCGAACCAGACACGGCATTCCGCTGCCGTGTGATCTCGGGCGAGCGAGGCTCTTGAGCGCGCGATTCGCGCCCGCGAGGGACCGACCGTGGCCAGTGCCGCCGCGTTTTGTCAGGTTACGCTCTCCGCCGCCGCAAATTCACAGACGCGAATGTGTAAAAAACACGCCCAAGTGGTGCATAAATACCCCACACGTAACCATATTTTGTCTGTTTTGAGCCGCGTTTTAAGGGTTCGTTGACCGTATTCGGCCCTGCCCATATGGTGCGAGAGGCAAAGATCGTGGCGATTGTGGCTCAGCGCCGGACCAGCCATCAAAAATTGCTGCCACGAACCGTACAACACGAGAGGGGAAGCTCCCATTCTGGGGGACGTGCCGAGCATGCTGAACGCGGTGCTGGCCTTAAATGAGCTGGACACACATGTGTTCAACTCTC
>NZ_DATMRV010000008.1:0-20072 GCF_035565795.1 Pseudorhodoplanes sp. | reverse complement strand
TCGCCCGCGCGCGCCATCAGCAGTTGGGACAGGCGAGGCTGCGTCTTCCTGTTGAACCGCGTTCGCGAGATCGTGAGACAAAGACTGCCGCTTGTTGGACGTCACGAACCGGGGACCTCGACCCGCTCCGGATACGCGATCAGGTAGCGACCGGCCTCGTCGACTCCCAGCGTATGGATATAGAACGCGGTGGGGTCGGTATCGCGCGCTTCCATCACCGGCGATGGCGCCGAGACGATGACCAGCCGGCCGCAGGCGCCGGTCCAGTCGATATGACGGTGGCCATGCATGACAATCGCGCGCCGGCTGATCCGCTGCACCTGACGCACGAACCATGATCCGTTGATCAGCGCCGTCCCTATCCGCTCGGACAGGGCGATGGCCTGCGTCGGATATTCCACGAGATGGTGATGCAGCGCGACGATCCACCGCGCCTTCGGAAACTGCCGTACCACCGCATGCATCGAGCGCGACTGCTCCGAAGACATCAGGCCGAGCGCATTGGTGAAGGAGAAATGCGTCAGCGCGGTCGAATTCAGCATGATGATGCCAAGGCCATCCTCGGTATCGGGCGGCAGTACAATCGGAAACACTTCCGCCCATACGCGGGCAAGCCGCGCTGAAAGGCGCAACGTCCCGGTATCGGAAAACGCCGCAATGTCTTCGGCATGAGGGGCGAGCGCCTGATCCAGCGTCTTGCCGATCCGTCGCCTATCCGGATCGACGACATGCGTCCGCGCGCCCTGCACCGCGCAGATGCCCGACAATGCGCGCATTTCCCGCAGCCGACGTCCCGGACTGGTCGGAAAATCGAGCTTGGCAGGATTGGACCGGTCCACGACGTTGACGTCGTGATTTCCCGGAAGAATGAGGGTTCGCGCCGCGATCTGCGGATGCGCGCGGAGCGCCGAGAAGAACTCGGCCCATTCCGCCGAGCGACCCGCATCGGTGATGTCGCCGGTGATCAGGATGTGGTCGAGAGGCTTTTGCGCATGGATCTCGTCAAGACGAGCCAACACCTTGGAGAACCTCGCATTGCCGCTTGGGCCGAGGCGTCCGCTCTCCAGCCGAAAGCCGAAGCGTTCGCCGACGACATGCACGTCCGACAAGTGCACGACACGCCACGACCGCTTGAGAACGGCGGCATCCACAAAACTGGACCAGCCACGCGGCTGGTCCATCGATGCATCGGCAAGTCCCCACACGAACGTCACGGCCGTGCAATAGGCAAACAGGATGACGCCCGCATTGGCGAGCGCCGGCACAATCAGAGCAACCGGCGACAACAGATCGGAGAACTCTGCGCTCCAGCGCGTGAAGGGTCCGATCAACCAAATGATGAACAGCGATATCGTGCACAGGATGAAGCCGGCCACCGCGGCGCTGTATGCCCGCAACCGTGCCCTGCTCTCATCATCGAGCCAGCGCCCAAGCGCAAGCTCTGCAAAATGTCGGATGACCTCCCGGAACAGCGCATAGAGCGGTTGAACCGCCATCGCGTTTAGCGCCCAGAAAGCCTGCTCCGCAATGCGGAAGATTGTCCGTCCACCAAACCAGCCGACGGCGAGCACGATGAGAACGATTGCGAAGGTCAGAAGTCCACCATAGGTGGATCCGATGCTGCGCGAGAATGTCGTGAGCCACGCGGATCCGAATAGCGGGGTCAAACCCAGCAGAACGCACGGCAGGGCCACCAGCAGCAACCACGCCGCGACGAGCTTTGGCAGGCTGATCTCGACCAGGAGCGTTCCGGCGAGCGACAGCAGGGAACGGCCCTTGGTGCTGGAAGTGTCGTCCTCGATGTCGCCTTTTCGCGGATCGAGCAGCAGAGTCATCGGACCTCGTCGCTCTTTAACCTATTCGACGCCACTGACGGGACGTCCCGACCCGGGATTCGCCTCTCGAAATCGGTACAGGCTCACCAGATCATTAGAGCCTGAACGGAAACAACGCAAATGTCGACGCCTGGCCGGCAATCGAGATCATGCCTTCGTCATTGCTTCAGGTGCCCGTCGAGCGTGGCGTTGAGCTTCTGGAAATGCTCCCCGATGTCCCGCCGGATCGCCTCAAGGGATCCGAAGCATTCGGTCAGGGCGACAAGGCGGTGTTCCAGCTCGCTCTTGGTTTTGGTCAGGCGTTCCAGCCGCTCGCTGATCGACGTCTCCTCGTCTTTCTCAAGCGACAGAAGTGCCGCATCGAACTTCTTCTGCTGCTCAATGACATCTCCGACAAGAGCCTTGATTCCCGAGTCCGCACTTCGCAGCGGCGCGGTCTCATTCTGCAATTGCAGCAAGCTGTCCCGGACCTGCTCGAACTTCGTGAAGATCGCTTCAAGGTTATCGAGTCGCGTATGGCCGCGATTGAGAAAGCCTTCGGTTTCCTTCAGGCGCTCGTCGAGCCGCTTTCCGTTCTCATCCTTCTCGAGCTCGCCGAGCGCGCGCTCGATCAGCGCCTGACGCTCCTTCACCTCCCCGAGCATCGGTGCTACCACCCGACGCTTCTCGGAAACCGACCCAAGGAGCGTACGCAGAGCCTGTTGCCGGCGCCGGATCTCGTCGATCCGGCCCTGGAGATCGACGGCCTCGTTTTGCGAGGCCTGCTGCGCGGCCTCCACCTCGGCCTGCGCCAGCCGCTTCTGGATATCGTCAATGGTCGCGACCGGATCGCTGCCGACGAGATGACGAACCGCTGCATCCGCTCCTGTCTGCTGTTCATCGACAGCCGAGACCTCCGCACGGATGCCGTTGACCCTGTTCTGAAGAACCGCGATGGCCCGGCCCTGCCGGGCGATCTTGTCGGACTGCCATATCGCTGCGACCAGCACGCCGATAATGACGGCAATTGCGACAATGATCGCGAGTTGCTGTTCGATCGGCAAGCCGAGCACGGCATTCACGGCGGCGCCCGGCGCCAATCCCAAGCTTTGTTGAAGGACGATCAGCGCAACGACGAGAAGAGCGCTGCTTACGATTAAAAAAATGCGCATATTGAAATCCCCCGGCGCCAAAATCGCTGGCGCCCCTCGGGGGGAATCTCTTAGGCCAATTGCGCCGGGTTGCAAGGGTGCTGCGACACCCGTTCCACACGCAAAAGGCGGTGCATGGCGATCATTCGCCCGCCGGTCCAAACGAACAGGCGTAATGGCTGGTTTCGCGCAGTGCAGGCACGCCGCGAATGCTCGGCTGGCGTGATCAACATTCCGCGAGAACGGATTCGGGTGGCCTCATGCCGCCGTCACCGGAGCACGGCGCCCGAAGCCGCACGACCGATCCCACTCGGCCCGGCTCAATCCTGTTCGCCGGGCTCGTAGAGCGTTTCCCGGCCGAGCCGGTCCATGCAGATTTCCGCAGTCCATGGCAGCATGAGCGCACCGCACCGGCTGTCGCGATAGATGCGCTCCAGCGGCCAGGTCTTGAGCATGGCCTGTCCACCACAGGTCCGGATCGCCTTCGTCGCAATCGTGTTCGCGTTCTCCATGACAGTATGCTGGGCGGCATAGGCCCGCATCACGATGTCCTTCGACGGATTGGGCCGCGCTTCGCTGATTGCCTGAAACCACAGCGCCTTCGTCTGCTCGAGCATCAGTCGCATCTCGGCGACGGCAAGCTGCTTGGTGGGGAACATCCGACGCTTGACGGGCGGCATCCCGGCGACTTCGCCACGCAGATAGGCCACCGTGAAATCGTACGCAGCCTGCGCTAGCCCCATATAGGTCGGCGACAAGGTCAGGAACATGTGTGGCCATTGCGACACCGCCTGGAAATAGACCCCGCGCGGCATCAGCATCGCGTCGTCCGGCACGAACACATCCTTGAAGATCAGCGTACGCGACACAGTCCCACGCATGCCAAGCGGGTCCCAGTCTCCGGTCACCGACACGCCCTCGGCGTCGCGCGGGACAGCCATATAAAGCGTGTCTTTCCGGCTGGGATGGGCCTCACCCTTCAGTTCGGTGCAGAGCACGCCGTAATAGTCAGCCGAACCGGAGAGCGAGGCGAAGATCTTCTTGCCGTTGATAATGAATCCGCCATCGACCTTGCGGGCCTGCGTGCCGAACGGCACCGCGCCTGCGGCCGCAGCGCCGCCCTCGGAAAACGGCTGTGCATAGATCGCGCCTTCTTTCACGATCCGCTGATAATGCACGCGGCGGCGCGCTGCATGCTCCGCGCGAACGGCAGCATCCATGTCGAGACTGTCGGCAAGCGCACCCGACCAGAGCGTCGAACACACATGCATGTTCCAGGACAGAGCGGTCGCACCACAGAAGCGGCCGAGTTCTGCAGCGGCGAGGCAATAGGTCTGGAAGTCGGCCCCCTCCCCGCCGACCTCTCTCGGCACGCAGATCCGGAGAAGGCCTTCGGAATGCATGTCGCGGAAATTCTGGATCGGAAACGTTGCCTCCCGATCGTGCTGAGCCGCGCGCGGCGCGAGCACCGCCCTCCCGAACGAACGCGCCTTTTCGATGAGCGCAGCCTGGCGCTCGCTCAGCCCGAACGCGGCGGGCTCGAAGATCGGCTTCTGACTGGCTTCGGACAGCAATTCAGACATGTCGGGGCTCTCCCGCCCGGACGGCGCGGGTCAATGAGTGTCAATTGTTCGGAGCGAAGAAGCTTAGTGCTCGCCGTAGAACAGCCGCCGGTATTGAGCCGACGCGATGTCTGCGATGCGAATGTCCCAGAATTCAGCTTCGCCGGATTTCTGGTGCTCGCTGAACAGACGATCGAACTGGCCGAGCTTCGTCACGCTTGATGACCGCAAGCCGAAGCCGGCAGCGATCGCGGCAAGATCAGTCAGTCCGAATATCGCTTCTGCTGGATCCATCTTCTGACCACGGAGCATGTGAACTTCAGAACCATAAGCTCCATCGTTCAAAGCGCCAATCAACAGGCGGATTTTTTGCCGCTTGATGACTTCGAGTTCCTGGATGTGCATCAGCAGGCTGCCATCGCCTTGCAGCAGCAAGACCTTGCCGTCGTTGCGCGCGGCAGCAACACCGATTGCCGTTGTGAGTGCCTGGCCGATGGCGCCGAAATCGGAAACGACGTGATATCGCTCGGCGGCACGGCCGCGCAGATGCGACGTCACGAAGTGGAAGCTGTGACCGCTGCCGCAAACGATATCCCAGTCCTGCGGGATGACCTTGTCGAGTTCGAGCAGGGCCTCTCTCGGATCGACGGTATTGGGAGCAACCGGGAACGGCTTGCGATCAAGACTGTCCGACGCTATCCGCGCCGCATTCTCGTTGCTGCGCCAGCCGCTCTTGCTGACGCCCCGCCGCTGCATCTCGGCGAGCAGTGCGTCGACGCCTGCACGGGCATCCGCCTGAACGTGCAGGTCCGCCGTCTTGAGCCCCTGGTAGAGTCCGTTGGGCGCCTGATCGATCTGAACAACACGGGCGTTCGGATACATGTAGCCCGCTTCGCTCGTGAAGAAGCTCATGCTCGCGCCGACGCCGATCACGAGGTCGCTTTCCGCGTAGAAGCTGCGGCCGACATTCGTCGCGTAGGCGCCGGATATACCGATACCAAAGGGATCATCGTCAAAGAGGCCTTTGGCGAGCAGCGTCGTCCCAAGCATTGCGCCGCTCTGCTTTGCAAGCGCAACGCAAGACGCCTTGGCGCCCGATTTCAGAGCGCCACGTCCGGCGAGCACGATCGGCCGCTCGGCAGCCTCGATCATATCCACGACTTCGCGGATGAGCTCCGGATCCGGCTGAAGGCGCTGTTGCTTGGGAAGCAACGCCGTTGACGGCTCGTAGTCGGCGACCCACGGAAATGCCTGCTTCTGGATATCGATCGGAACACTAAGCACGACCGGAACATTCTCGTGACGTGCGGTATAGAAGGCCTCGCGAACGTCACCGAGGATGCGATCGGGGTGCTTGACGCGGATGAACCGCGCTCCGGTCGCCAGAGCCAGTGGCGCCTGGTCCATCTGCTGGAGATGGAACGCCACATTGCTCGCAGTGTCTCCGACCATCACCACCAGCGGAATCCGGCCGCGCGCGGAGATCGCGAGCGACGTCATGATCTGGGTATAACCCGGCCCGCAGGTCACGGTGGCGACGCCCACCCGCCCGGTCGCGCGCGCATAGCCATCCGCCATGCCGCAGGCGCTGTGCTCGTGGCGCGCATGGATCACCGTCGCGCCGATGTCCTTCATCGCGATGGTCCAGTGAGCGTTGGCATCGCCCATGAGGCCGAACACGACCTCGGTCCCCTCGGCTTTGAATGCGTCGGCGAGAACGCGATAACCCGGGATATCCTTCATCATGGTCTCCTGGTCCAGGCGCCGAACCAGGATCGGCACGCAAGTATGAACGACTTCCACATGAGAGCGCCGCCGCTGATGGGCCGCGTTTCGCGAGCGGGTGTATCTACGCCCTGCGCGGCGGGCTCGGCTACGGCCGCGAGATTGCGCGCAAACTCCTGCATGAGTGCGCGCACGACATGGACACCGCCGGCATTTGCAAAATCCTGCAGCGGGCCGTTGACGCTGTACTCCCCTTCAAGATGCAGCTTGCTGGTCGACGCGGAAGGCGATTGCAACCGGACAGTCCCGCGCGCGAGGGCGCGTGACGCCCCGCGACCATCGATGCCGCGGCCCTCAATCGTGCAAACACGATTGTCGTGGTCGTAGCTTATGTTGCACTGGCCCTTGAACAGCACGACGGTCGGGCCGAACTTGACCGAAATCGTGCCGGAATAGTCCCCGTCGCCGGCGGCCTGAATGGTCGCGCCCGGGATGCAGGACGCGACCAGTTCCGGTTGTGAAATAAGCGGCCAGATCACGGACGCGGGGCGATCGAACTCAACCGATTCCGAAATCTGAACCATCAGCTACGAACAGGAAGCGGTTATTGACGCGGGAGGTTTGCGGCCTTGACGATATCGCCACGGATCTTGAGATCCTCGGCAATCATCTTCTTTGCCTCATCCACCGAGTTTCCTACCGGAGTAAGACCCATCGCGGTCAGGCGCTTGACCACTTCGGGGTCCTTCAGCGCCTTGATTACTTCCTTATTCAGCTTCGCGACAATGTCGGCTGGCGTTGCAGCGGGGACCATGAAGCCAAGCCATGACTTCAGGAAGAATCCCGGGAACGTTTCGGCAATCGTCGGGATGTTGGGAATCGACGGATACCGCTCAGGCTCTGAGATCGCGTAGATCTTCAGCTTGTCAGTGCCGATATAGGGCAGCGCAGCGGAGAGGCTGACGATCCCCATCGGCACATGCCCGCCGAGAACGTCGGCCAGAGCCGGCCCGCCGCCGCGATATGGCGCGTGCACGATATCGGTGCCGGATTTCGTCTTGATGGACTCGCCGATCAGGTGATGCGGCGAACCGATGCCGGACGTCGCGAACGTGACCTTGCCCGGATTGGCTTTCGCATAGGCGATCACTTCCTGCAGCGTATTGGGCGGGAAATTCGGCGCTCCGACGACAACGATGACGTTAGACGCGGCGATCGAGATCGGCGTGAAGTCCTTGATCGGGTCGAAGCCGAGTTCCTTGAACAGATGCACGTTGGTCGTGATCGGATTGTCCGTGCTGAGGAGCAGAGTATAGCCGTCTGGAGCCGACCGCGCGACGAAGCCCGTGCCCAAATTGCCACTGCCACCGGACTTGGATTCGACGACGACCGGCTGCCCCATCGAGGCCGCCATCTTCTCACCGATCGCGCGCGCCAGCGTGTCGCTCGACGATCCGGGCGGGTAACCAACGATCAGCGAAACCGGGCGCGACGGGTACGACGACTGCGCGAGACCGAAACCGGCAGAGACCGAGGTCAATGCCAGGGCGAGTGCCGCGGCGGCACACGCCTTCCGCGACAGGTTCGAAACGAAATCGTTCCGCATGAAAGGACTCCCAAGCATAGCAATAAACCCGATCTCCAGGTTCGATCGACACTGCAAGGCAGGGAAAGTTTCGTCTTTCGTGGGCAGTGTCAACGGAGACATGCGAGGCGGCAACAAGTCCGCCGGGCAAAATCACAACTGTGATACAGATATCAGAACGTTGTAGGCCAAAATCCTGAGATAAGATTGCAGCAAGATCGAGCAGGACAATCGGGCCCAGGATCATGGTGGATTTGACGCAGCAGGCGGCACAGTTTGCCGCGAATTTAACCTTCGCGGATCTGCCCGAAGCAGCCGCGCGAACGGTAGGGTTCGGACTTGCGGATTGCGTAGCAGTCATTGCTGCCGGACAGCGGGAACCGGTCGTCGGTCTGCTCCACGACATCGAGGGAAGCCAGCCGGCCGGCGAGGCCGCCATCCTGTTCGACCAGCGGTTCGCTCGCGCTGACGTCGCCGCACTCATCAACAGCGCCGCGGCGCATGCACTGGACTTCGACGACACCGGCCTGTCCGGCCATCCGAGCGCCGTGCTGGTCCCGGCGGTCCTCGCGGTCGGCGAGGCGACGGGGGCTGACGGAAAGCAGCTGCTTTCGGCTTATGTCGCCGGATATGAAATCTGGGCCGATCTGATCGGACGGCATCTCGACCCGCTTCACGCGAAAGGCCTGCATCCGACCGCGATCTTCGGCCCGATCGCGACCGCCGCCGCCACCTGCAACCTGATGTCCCTCAATGCCGACCAGACGCGCTCCGCGCTGTCGCTCGCGGCCAGCATGTCGTCGGGAATCGTCGCCAATTTCGGCAGCCTCGCCAAGCATCTCCAAGTCGGCCGCGCGGTGCAGAACGGCATCCAGGCCGCCCGTTACGCTGCCCGCGGCATGACGGCGGCGGAGGATGGCCTTGAAAATCGCCTCGGCTTCCTCAAGGCATTCGCACCCGCCAATCGCGTCGATCTCGATCGCGACCCTGAATTCGGTCGCAACTGGGCGATCGAACGCGAGGGCCTGAACATCAAGCTGCATCCCGTATGCCACGCCGCGCAGCGAAGCATCGACGCCGCCCTCGACCTGCGCGACCGCTACAGCCCGTCCCTGGACAATATCGAGAAGCTGCAGATCCACATCGGGCGCGGACAGGCGCTTGCGCTGCGCTTCAGCCGCCCGAAGGATGCGCTCGAGGCGCGCTTCAGCGCGGAATTTGTCGTCGCGTCCGCACTTCTGACCGGAAAGGTGGCGCTGGCCGACCTGAACGACGAGTATGTGAACCGCAGCGACATCCAGTCACTCATCAGCCGGTCCGAATTGATCCTGACCGATGAACTCGATGGCGAGGAGCCGCTGTTTGCACCTGCCGACCACGTCGTGCTCCACACCAGGAACGGCGAACGCCTCGAAAGCGCGGCGATCCGCCGGGCACGCGGGCATGCACGCAATCCGGTGACGACCGACACGCTTCGCGAGAAATTCCACAGCTGCGCGTCGTTCGCGAATGCGGACGCAGCGGATGAATTGTTCGAATACCTGATCGATCCCGCCGGGATCGATCAGGTTCGCACCATCAACAGCATGTTCCGCCGCGCCAGCGCCGTCATCAACTGACGGCGCTACTTCAACCGGGCCTTCAGAAGGCGACCGGCGTTACATCCCGACTTTTGCAGCCAGATCGAGGATCGGCTGCAAAAGCCGCATTGCAGCGGCATCCGCGAATTCGCCGTCCACTTCGATCGCGCCTTGCCCCTTGGCCTGGGCCTCGCGCAGCGCCTTCTCGATCTTGCGGGCGCGCGCCACTTCTTCCGGCTTCGGGCTAAACACCTCGTTCGCGATTGCGACCTGCGAGGGGTGCAGCGCCCACTTTCCGACGAAGCCAAGCATGCGACCGCGATTGGCATCGATCCTGTAGGCTTCGCTGTCGCGGATGTTCGAATACGGACCGTCGACGGCGTCGATCCCATGCGCACGGGCAGCGACCACCACCTTGTTTCGCGCGTAATGCCAGATGTCGCCCGGATAGGGATCGTCCCGCATCAGCTCGTAGAGCGGCACGCCCTGCGAACCCGAATAATCGCCGAAGCCGAGGATCAACGCTTCCAGCCGATCGCACGATGCTGCGATCTCCTCGACACGCATCATCGCCTCGACTTCCTCGATCAGCACTTCAAGGCCGATCCGCTTCTTCAGTCCGGTCCGCGCCTCGATCTGCTTGAGCAGAACGTCGACCCACTGGACATCCGCGGCGCGCCGCACCTTCGGGATCATGATGAGATCGATCTTGTCACCGGCCCGCTCGACGATGTCGATGATATCGCGATAGGCATGCGGGGTTTCGAGATCGTTGATCCGCACGCAGATCGTGCGCGGCTTCCAGTTATAGGTGCCCAGCGCCTTGATGATGCGCTCGCGCGCATTGTCCTTCTCCGCGGGCGCGACGGAATCCTCAAGATCGAGGAAGATCATGTCGACGTCCATCGCCGCAGCCTTCTCGATCATGCGGTCGCTGCTGCCTGGTACCGCCAGTTCGCATCGACGCAAACGGCTCGGGCGCGCTGTTTTGCTCATGATCCGCACTCCATTCGGTTCAGTGTTGAGCTATCTGACGATCGAACGATCGCGCAGGGAGGCAATCTGCTCGTCCGCGTATCCCGCAAAGCGGAGAATGTCGTTGCTGTGCTCCCCGAGCAACGGCGAACGCGCATTGACGCCGCCGGGCGTCTCGGTCATCCGGATCGGCGTATTGGCGATGACGAACCCGCGGCCGGAACCGGGATGCTCCACCACGCGAAGCATGTCGCGCGCGGCGATGTGCGGATCGGCATAGATGTCGGCAGCGGTATTGACCGGACCGTAGGGAATGACGCCGCCGAGCAGGTCCGTGAGCTCGACCTTGGTCTTCTTGATCGCCCACTCGCTTACGATCGCGTTGACCTGCACCGCATTGTCCCTGCGCTCCGCAATCGTCGTGAAACCCGGAGCAGAACCAAATTCGGGCTTGCCCATGATCTTGCAGAGCGTCACCCAGAAATCATCGCGGGGGCATCCGATCGCAACCCATCCGTCCGCACACTGAAACAGGCCGTATGGGGCGAATTCCGGATGGCCATTGCCCTCCGGCTCGGCAACCTTGCCCTGATAGGAATACTGATAGACCGGCCGTTCGCACATCGCGAGGATCGCATCGACCATCGCGACATCGACGAACTGGCCCTTCCCGGTCGCGCGCGCATGATGCAACGCCGACAGCGCCGCGAAAGCGCAGAAGATCGCGGGGATCGTATCGCCGATGCCGGGGCCGACCTTTGTCGGAATGCCGCCTTTCGGCCCTGTGATTCCGACGACGCCTCCCATCGCCTGCGCGACGATGTCGTAGGCTGGCCAGTCCTGATACGGGCTGGCGCCGGTTCGCGGATCGCCAAACCCTCGGATCGCGCCATAGACCAGCCGCGGATTGATCTCGCGCAGTTGCTCATAGGCCAACTGCATGCGCTCCATCACGCCGACACGAAAATTCTCGAGCAGGATATCCGACTTCTTGGCGAGACGGACGATGATGTCCCGCCCTTCCTCCTGCTTGAGGTCGATGGCGATATCGAGCTTGTTGCGATTGATGCTCTGATAATACGCGCCGTATTCAAGCTTGCCTTCCGCCTTCGGGAAGGGATGCAGCTTGCGCGTATCGTCGCCAAACAGCGGCTCGACCTTGATCACCGTTGCGCCCTGATCCGCGAACAGCATGCTCGCATAGGGACCAGACAGCATCCGGGTCATGTCGAGAACGACGACCCCATTCAACGCCCCGAAGCCGCTCGAGCCGATCATTTGTCGGCCCAGAATGCGCGGCGCTTCATCAGAACCTTCCGTTCGCCCTCGAAGACGATCTCGTCCTTCTCGTTCACACCGATATGCCGAAGGCGGACCACCCCGGCGTCTTCGCGATCCGCAGGTGACGTCTCTAGCACCTCGGTGATCGCGTAAAGCGTGTCGCCGTGCAGGACCGGCTTCTTCAGGCGAAGCTTGTCCATGCCAAGTTCGGCCAGAGCATTCGTGGCCGTCTCCTGACTGGACAGGCCGATTGCCAGCGAAATCGTGATCCCGCCGAAAACAATCCGTGTTCCGACCGGGCTGTCCTTCATCTTGTGCTCGTTGAAGTGCCCGTCCGCGGTGTTCATCACGAGATTCGTGAACATCACGTTTTCGATCTCGCCGACGGTCTTGCCGCGTGCATGGCGCACGACGTCACCCACGGTGAAATCCTCGAAATACCAGCCATCCGCGGTCAGGCTTGATATCTTTGTCATGCTTTCAAATCGCTCGTCGTCAGGGTGCGTTGCGCGCGGAACGAAGTCATCGATGCGCTTCGCGGACCACCATATTGGTCCGCTTGAAGGAGATAACCTTCTTGCCCTCCTGGTTGAACCCTTCGGTCAGCCAGGTCACCACGCCATGCTTGGGCCATGACTGCGAGTCGCGCTTGTCGATCACGGTCGATCGCGCACGCAGCGTGTCGCCCTCGTAGACCGGCTCCAGATATTCGAGTTCATCGACGCCGAGAAACGCGCCGCCGGCCTCGCTGAGATCCTCCACGGTCAGGCCCAGAACCGTGTTGAAGACAAGCAGCGGGTTGATGATGATGCCCTTGTGACCGTGCGCGGCCGCAAAGGGCGCATTGAACGTCATCGGATTGAAATAGAGGAACACGGTCGAGAACAGCGAATTGTCGCCCGCATTGATCGTCCGGCCCCAATGATGTTCAAACACGCGGCCGAGTTCGTGCGTTTCGAAGCTTGTTCCGCGCCGCAGCCGTCGCGCCCGCTTCACGATGTCGTTCATTCTCTACCCGCAGAAAATCATCTTTCGCCGCTCCGGCGGTGGCGAAGTTCCACAACAACACGGAGTGAAACGGACGTCCAGAAGCTATCAGACTTTGCGCCGCAATATCATGGACGTGAAATCACCCGATCGGCGCGCCGTAACGCCCGATGCGTTTGAGGAGCAGCTCGGAATAGTCGCGGTAGCAACTCTTGATCTTGCCCAGCGGCGCACCGATTCCGACTGCCATGGCCGGCTGCCCTTCGATCCGCGGCAAGAGCGCAGCAACGACGCCCGCATCGGCCGTCGCATCGCCGAACGTTGCCGAATAGCCGGTGTCGCGCACCTTGCGGACAGCCTTGAGGATGACATCCACCTGCTGAGGAGGAGACCCCGGCGCCCGTTCGGAATTGATACGGCGGACAATCGCCTTGATTTCAGCATCGGACTTTTCCGACAACAAGGCGCGTCCGACCGCGGTCTGGCAGAGCGGACGGATGGCCCCCGGTTTCATGTAGAGCCGCACCGGGTTGGTCGCCTGCGAAACATGGATATACATGGCATTGATGCCGTGCTGCACGCCGACAACCACCGCATCGCCGGTCGCACTTGTAAGATCATGAGCGACCTCCATCGGGCTCATCGGCATCAGTTCCTGGTCGAACAGCCAGTTGCCGAGCAGCCCGACTCTGAGGGTCGCGCTGAAAGTGCGCTTGTGAGGGTCGTGAGTGAGATAGCCGAGCTTGACCAGCGAATGCAGCAGCACGGACGTGCTGGATTGCGGAAATTCGAGCTCGCTCGAAATCTCGTTGACGGTCATCGCCCGTCGCCGCTGAGCATAGAGCTCAAATACCTGAAGCACGCGCTTTGCGGATTTCACGACCGCGACAGTCATTTGCCTCTCCACATCTCCTAGGTCCTGGCTTTTCCAAGCAACTGGTCCGAGATGATTCGCAGCTGTATCTCGGAGGTTCCCTCAAAGATCTTCGTCAGGCGGGAATCGCGCCAATAGCGTTCCACCGCGTGGTGTGTCGTGTAGCCCGCGCCGCCGTGGATCTGCAGCGCCTCGCTGGTGACGCGCTCGGCCATTTCGGTCGCGTGATACTTCACCATCGACGCTTCGGTGTCGCAGCGTTCTCCGGTATCGATCTTGCGGCAAACGGAATAGAGCAGCTGCCGTGCGGCCTCGATTTCGGTTGCCATATGAGCGATCCTGAAGCGGATCGCCTGAAACTCGGCGATCGGCCGGCCGAACTGGACGCGCTCCTTCGCGAACGCGATCGCATCTTCCAGGCCCCCCATTGCGAGGCCGATCGCGCGCGCAGCCGTATGTGCGCGGGCAACCTCGAGCCCGTTCAGCGCGAGGTAGAAGCCTTTGCCCTCTTCACCGATCATGTTCGCGGCGGGAACCGCAACACGATCAAACGACAGCTCCCAGGTCTTCCAGCCGAAATAGCCGATCTTCGGAATCGGGGAGCCCGACACGCCAGCGGGGAGCTGACCTCGCGGTTTCTCGAGAAGGAAGGCTGAGATGCCCTGGTGCGGCGGCTTCGCGCTATCCTTGGGACGCGTGCGCGCCATGACGAGAATGAAATCCGACCCGTCGGCGAAGGTGCACCAATATTTGTTTCCGGTGATGTACCAGTAATCGCCATCGCGTTCGGCGCGGCAACTCAGGCCAGATACGTCCGAACCGGTGCCCGGCTCCGACATTGCGAATGCGCCTATGAACTCTCCCGAAGCGATTCGCGGCAGATAGCGCGACTTCTGCTCGGCGCTAAGGAAACTCTCGCGCAGCGGCGAACGGATGATGCTTGCGACGCTCATCCAGGAGCGGCTCAGTTGCTCGGTAATGAGGCAGTATTCGAGACAACCGAGATCCGAGCCCCCATATTCTTCAGAAATCATGATGCCGAAATAGCCCATCTGGGCCAGGCGTTCACGCAACGTGACCGGAATGTCTTCGCGCATGGGATCGAGTTTGTTCGCGACCGGCAGCACTTCGTTCAGCGAAAACTCTCTCGCCGTATCCCGAATGAGCAATTGATCTTCGCTCAGCAGTTCAGCCATAACCGTCTTTCTTCCAGGTCCTGCGGGACTGCACCGATGCCCGAAAGGCGGGCCTCCGGCGCTCGTCCCTCGCCGCGCGGGACTGCGCGGCAGGACTTATCGCTGGATCGCATATCCTGCGTCACCATCCTTCGATCACATACGTGATAATGCAATCAAAATTTCGCAGGGGCAGCGCCGCGACTACACCCGTACTTCCGCAGCCGGCATAATTCGGCAAAAAGGAGTGGGGCGGCTTAATATTGCGAAACGGTGGCGCCGCTCGCGCACGCGTCTGGGAGGACCGATGACGGATTTGACTGGGGACGTCGAACAACCCGCCGTCCGGCGCGCCAGCGCACGCAGCATCAACACCCGCTACTGGCTGCGTCTTTCGGCCACCCGCCTCGCCGTGCTGGTCGTCACGCTCGGTCTCTGGGAATTGGCGTCCGGGCGTCTGATCGAGCCGTTCTGGGTCAGCAGCCCGGCTGCGATCATCGGACGCCTGCTCTCCTGGCTGCCGACAGAGACCTTCTGGCTGCACCTCCAGGTGACGCTGGTCGAAACCGTGGCCGGCTTCATCGCCGGCACCCTGTGCGGCGTGTTGCTCGGACTGGTCCTTGGGATGAACCGTTATATCGCGGAAGTCCTCGATCCCTTCATCGTTGCGCTCTACAGCCTGCCGAAGGTCGCCCTCGCCCCGCTCTTCATCCTGTGGTTCGGCATCGGGATCTTTTCGAAGATCGTGCTCGTGTCGTTCGGCGTGTTCTTTCTGATGTTCTACAACACATTCTCGGGCGTCACGAGCGTGGACCGGGACCTGGTCGACTCGCTCCGGCTGATGGGCGCCAAGCGGTGGCAGATTGCAAAGACGGTCATTATGCCCGCGACGATGGTCTGGATCTTCACGGGGATGAAGGTGTCGGTGCCATACGCACTCATCGGTGCGGTCGTCGGCGAGATGCTCGCGTCGAACCGGGGCATCGGCTACCTGGTCCAGTCATCCGCCGGTCAATATGACACCACCGGCGTATTTGCAGCCCTCACCGTGCTGATGGTCATCTCGGTCAGTATCCAGTCGTTCCTGAAATACAGCGAGAGCGTATTCCTGCACTGGCGCGAGTGAGGGCGGCTATCCTGTCGCCGCCAGGCGGACGCTGTCCTCGAGATAGCCCCACACCTTGTCGTGCAGCTCGTTGAAGCGGCGGTCGAACCGGATCCGGAACACATCGCGCGGGCGCGGCAGATCGACGGGCTCAACGACCGCGATGCGCCCGGGTCTGCCTGTAAACACGACGACCCGGTCCGCCAGCGCGATGGCTTCTCCGACGTCATGCGTCACAAAGATCGCGGTGCAGCGGGTTTCGGCCCAGATGCGCAGCAATTCGCTTTGCATGACGAGCCGCAACTGCGAATCGAGCGCGCCGAACGGTTCATCCATCGCAAGAATCTTCGGCTGATAGATCAACGTACGCGCCAGCATGGCGCGGCGGCGCATGCCACCGGACAATTGCGCGGGATAATGCTTTTCGAAGCCCTTGAGCCCGACCAGTTCCACATAGCGTCGGACCTTATCGGCCCTCTCGCTGCGATCGACTCCGGCGATTTCAAGTGCGACGGCAACGTTCTGCTCGACGGTACGCCAGGGCAGAAGCGTGTCCTTCTGCGTCAGGTATCCGAGATCCGTATTTGGCTCCGAAATCAGGTTGCCGCGGTAGCGCACCTCACCCGAACTCGGCTTCAGAAGGCCCGCAGCCAGATTCAGCAGCGTCGACTTTCCGCAGCCGCTGGGACCGACGATGGCAACGAACTCACTCTCGTTGATGTCGAGCGATATGTCCCGGCACGCAACGATCTCCGATCCGGAGACGTCAAATCGCTGCGTGACATTCGCGTATGACAGGAGCGGGGTTCGACTCACACAACCTCCTCGAGATCAGTGACCTACCGGCGACGGCCGGAAAGCGGCTGTCATCATCGCGAAAATCACATCCAGCGACGAGGGGTTCGCCTTCACACATGTGATATCTGATCAGGCTCCGGAGTACCACACTGGACGCCCCGTTTTGCGCACTTTCTAATGAAGCGATGGTGTCGAGGAGCGTCGAAATGACTTCATTGTTTCGTTCGGCCGCGCTGTATTTTGCTGCCACTTGTTTTCTTCACGCAATGCCGCATACGGCTGTCGCCTCGGAGCCAACGAAGGTATCAGTCGCTCAGGCAAGCCTGAGCTTCAATTTCATCCCGATGTATGTCGCGCAAGGCCGAGGGTTCTTCAAGGATGAGGGCCTCGATCTCGCGGTTAGCATGGCAGGCGGGGGTCCGGCCGCCGTCAGCGCACTACTAAGCGGTGGCGCGGATCTCGCGCTGTTCTCAACCAGCGATGCCGTGAACGTCCTTCGACGCGGCAACGCATCGCTGCGCGGCATCGCAGTGACGATGAATGGCATCCCTGCCGCGCTCACCATCAGCCGTGGCGCAGCAGACCGCATCAAGATCACGCCGGACGCCCCGCTCGAACAACGCAAGGCGGCACTGAAAGGCCTGTCGCTGGCGATCCAGGCTGCCGGCGGCATCGAGGACTTCATCATTCGCGCGATTGCCCTGAGCAGCGGCATCAATCCGGATCGCGATATCCGGATGACGCCGGTGAGCGATTTTCAAGCGGTGCTTGCGGGAGTGAAAATGGGTCGCGTCGACGGCTGCATCTGCCCGCCCCCGAGCGATACAATCCTGCAGCGGGAGTCCGGCGCGATCCCGCTGATCGTTCCGGAGCGCGATCTTCCGCAGACGCGCGATATGCATCTTTCGTTGATTTTCACTACGCAGAAATATGCCGACGCCAACCCGCAGGTTCTGGAAAAAGTCGTCCGCGCGGTTGCGAGGGCCGAGAAGCTGATCGCGGATGAGCCGGAGGTCGCCAAAGCACTCACGCGCAAATTCTTCGAGCGCATGGACGACAAGTCCTTCGATGCGGCCTGGACGTCGGCGCTGCCGCAAATTCCGCGCAACCCGATCCCGACCGTCAAGGGCTTCGAAGTCCTCCATAACTTCCAGAAGCTCGTCGGTTTCGCGCCGCAGACCGAAACGCTTGATTTCGCGACGATGGCTGCGTCGCGATATGCCGGCAAGGACAACTGAGCAGTATCGAGTGATGCGAACGCGCGCTGTCTGTGCCGAATGAGTGATCTTTTCTCGCCCCTGACGCTCGGATCGCGGACTCTCCGGAACCGGATCGCTTTCACGGCCACCGTCTCCCTGATGGGAGAACGTGGTTGCGTCACGCCGAAACTCGTCGATTTTCACCGCGAGCGCGCGATCGGCGGAGCCGCGATGATCGTGACCGAGGGCCTCGTGGTTCACCATTCGTCGGTGATCCACGGCTCCGCGCTCCAGCTTTTCAGGCCGGAGATCGAAGACAGCCTGAAGCACTTGGCCTCGGCTGTCGAGCAGCATGACTGCCGGATCGTCGGGCAGTTATGGCATATCGGCCGGCAGAACCTGCTCAATCCGGTCGACGCCGCGGTCGGTGTCTCCAACCAGCCGGACGCCCTGAGCTGGGTTGTCCCGCATGTGCTCGAAAACGACGAGATTTCCGAAATCGTCGATGCGTTCGCGGCCGGCGCCCGGCGCCTGAAGGACTGCGGCTTCAGCGGTGCCGAACTACATGGCGCGCACGGCTATCTGATCACCCAGTTCCTGTCGCCATGGTCAAATACGCGCGACGACGATTACGGCGGCGCCCTTCAGCGTCGCATGCGATTCCTGAACGAGATCATCGAAGCAACGCGCGCGGTCTGCGGGCGCGACTTCATCCTCGGCCTCAAGATGCCGGCGGACGAAGGTGTCCGCGGCGGCATCGACATCGATGAGGCAGAGCGGATCGCGCTGGCGCTGCAGGACAATGGCGGGCTCGATTATATTGCCTTCAGTCAGGGCAACTTCTCGGCGAGCCTCGAAGATCATGTGCCCGACATGCACTACGCGCCAGGGCCCTTCCTCGATTTCCATCGCAGGCTCAAGAGCAAACTCACACGTACCCCGGTCATGGCTGTTGGTCGCATCGCCGGACCTGAAGCGGCGGCACGCATCATCACTGACAACATCGCCGATATCGTCGGGCTCTCCCGGCCGCTGATCAGCGATGCCGCGTTTCCGACCAAGATGGCAGAGGGCCGGCAACAGGAGATTCGGCCGTGCATCTATTGCAACGTCTGCTGGGGAGAGACGGCGCTCGGCAAGGAACTGGCATGTATCCATAATCCGCAACTTGGTCTTGTGGGGGAAGCCACGTGGACGCCGCCGCCGGCACAGTCCACAAAACGCGTCATCATTGTCGGAGCCGGTGTGGCGGGGCTGGAAGCAGCGTGGGTGGCCGCGGCCAGAGGACATGAGGTCACGCTGTTCAGCCGTTCGGGGAGTGTCGGCGGGCGCGCCCGGCTCGAGGCCATGCTGCCCGGACGCGGCGAAGTGGCCCGCGTCTACGAATATCAATTCGACCGAGCAAAAACCTACGGTGTGCACTTCAGGCTCGGCGAGATGGCGACGATCGATACGGTTGCCGGACTTCAAGCCGACGCACTGATCCTCGCGACCGGCGCGGACATGCGCATGCCCTTCGACAGCAAGATCAAGGCGGTTAGTGCACGCGACTATGTCGCGAACACACGCGATGAGTCAGACGCCGGGACGGTCGTTCTTTTCGACTTCGATCACACGGCGGCGACCTATGCGGCCGCCGACCTGCTTGCTGCGCGCTTCGACAAACTCGTTCTGGTCACGACCCGCCCGCTGATTGCCCGCGCTGTACCCGTCGCGAGCGCGATCGGCGTCCTGAAGCGTCTGCACGCAAAGAACGTAGACATCGTCCTCTCATCTGCCATTGCTGGATTCGCCGACGGTGTTGTCACTCTGGCCAACGTCTTCAACGGCAAGACGCGAGAGATCGAGAACGTGTCGGCGCTCGTTTATTCGACACCGCGGATCGCGAACGATGCGCTGGCGCGCGAGGCACGCTCCCGGGGGCTGCCGTTCCGGCTGATCGGGGATGCCTATTCTCCCCGAAGCATGATCGCGGCGATCCACGAAGGCCACAAAGCCGCGATGTCCATCTGACATTGTGGCGTCCGGCGCGCGGAGCTGGCTGCCGCAGATCCTGCATATTCAGATCGTCATCGCCGGCATCTGCATTGACGGTATGGTCGCCGCGTCGAAACCAGGCAGGTGATTTTCGGACATCGACGAAACTTTTCTTCCGGTTCCGGCTTTTCGTGGGGTTACCCAGGAGGAAACACCATGAATTCGATCATCTATATCGTAGGCCTGGTTGTCGTGGTCGTAGCGGTGCTGAGCTTCTTCGGGCT
>NZ_DATMRV010000007.1:0-5070 GCF_035565795.1 Pseudorhodoplanes sp. | reverse complement strand
GCGCTGTACGCTGACTGCACGGCGCAGGAAGGCATCGCGTCCGGGAACCGGCACGACTTCAAGCGACGACACCATCGAGGTCATGTCGAGCGGCGTGTAGTTGCGGTTCTGCAGCAGCGCGTCGGCGGTGCCGCGGTCGAGCCCCATCGCCATCATCTTCTCGCGGTTCATGTCCATGAGCTGGGCGGCGCTGCGGTCACGCAGCGAATCCTTCACGCGGCTCGACGTGCCGACGTTCGAGACCACGATGCCGACCGCGCCGGGGATCGCCATCATTGCGCCTGACACCACGAGCCCGCCGGCCGCCGCGGCCTGTGACAACTTCTGCAGCCGCGCCTGCAATGGCGCGTAATCGGTATAAGGATCGACACCAAGCTTCGCGGCCAGCTCACGGCGCTTCTGGTCGGCACCGAGACCGCCCAGGGGCTGGTCCTGCGATTTGCCCGCATTGTGGATGCCGGAGCCGATCTGGCCGATCTGGTTGCCGATGCCGGCCAGCGTATTGCCCAATGCCTCGACCGGGTTGACGAGCATCTCACCGGCGAACTTCACCGGGGCAAGACCGGCCTGGCCGAGCGCATTGTTGAACTCGGTCGACTCCGTCAGCTTGTCGAGTTCGGCGACCGCGGCGAGTTCGCGCATGCGGATCTGCATCATCGCATCGCTCACCACGGTGAAGTCGCCATAAGACGAGCGGACGGTGTAGACGCGCAGGAAGCCGTCGCTGCGGACGGGATTTGCGATGGTGTAGTTGGGCGCGGACGCGACGATGCCCGGGATCTTGCCGGGGCTGTAGGTCGCGGGCCGTTCGATTTCCGCTCCGAATGCCGCGGTCGCGACCGCAAAAATGGCCGCTGTTGCGGCCGCACCAAAACACGCAGAAGTCCGCGCGCGCATTACTCAACTCCCCCCACAGGTAACCCGTGGCTATTTTGGCCGTGAATGGGTTACCACCGCAAGCGGAGCAGGATCACGAGTTCAACAGCGGCGCGGTTTGTCCCCACTCAGGCTTTAGTCTTGGCAACGGCCGCGATCTCGTCCTCGGACAAGCCCGCCTCGCGCAGAACTTCCGCGGTGTGCTCGCCGAGATTGGGCGGCAGGGTCCGAACCGCCGGCTGCGATTGCGACCATGTGCCGGGAACATCGGTCATCCGCAGGCGTCCCTCGGTCGGATGGTCCACGCAGCGAAAGAAGCCGACATCCTTCAGATGCGGATCATCGAACAGGCTTGCGATGTCGTGCAGAGGCGCGACCGGAATATCGGCGGCGTCGAGCAGGGCGACCCAGTCTGCAGTGGTGCGTGTTTTCAGCGTGTCGGCGACGAAGGCGTAGACCTCGTCGATATTGTCCGCTCGCCCGCCATGGGTCGAAAAGCGCGGATCCTGCAGCAAGTCCTCGCGCCCGATGGCCTTGAAGAAACTCTTCCAGTGTGTGTCGGTATAGACCAGTGCGCAGACATAGCCGTCCTTGGTGGCGTAAGGCTTGCGGTGAGGCGACACGAGACGCGGATAATATTGCGGGCCTTCCGGCGGATCGAAGGTGAGGCCGGACAGGTGGTCGCCGAGGAGATACTCGACGAACACCTCGAACATCGGAATCTCGATCGCCTGGCCTTGGCCGGTGCGCTCGCGATGAAACAGCGCAGCCGATATTGCATTCGCAAGGTAGAGGCCGGTGGTGCGGTCGGCGATCGCGATCGGCATGTAGCGGGGCTCGCCGCCCCAGGCGTCCGGCGCGATCGCGGCAATTCCCGAAAGCCCCTGGATCAGATCGTCATAGGCCGGCTTGCCGGCATATCGCCCGCGCGCGCCGAAACCGGTCGCGCTCGCATAGACGATGCGGGGATTGACCGCGCGGATGTCTTCGTACCCCAATCCAAGCCGCGCCATCGCGGCCGGCCGCACATTGGTGACGAATACGTCCGCCGTCGCCGCGAGCTTGCGCAATGCATCGCGTGACGCCTCCTGCTTCAGGTCGAGCGCGATCGACCGCTTGTTGCGATTGAGGTTGAGATAGATGTGGCCCATGCCCTTGCTCCGCATGGGGCCCACATGGCGCATGATGTCGCCTGACGGCGCCTCGACCTTGATCACGTCGGCGCCGAAATCCGCGAGGATCTGCGTGGCGTAAGGCCCGAGAATGACGCTTGTCAGATCGAGAATGCGGATGCCGGAGAGCGGGCCGGTCGGGGGCGGGCGGTCGGTCATGCGCTCAGCAATATCGCGCGGCCTGAGCACTCCGCAACTGCAAGCTTGCTAGATGATTGCAGCCTCGCGCACTGGCGCGCCGTGGGTCTGCGGGATCTTGTCCGCATAGGTCTTCACGAAATCCGACATCGGCGCGTTGTGCCCGCCCGGCGGCTCCATGGCGTGGTCGGTATAGTCACGCGCATTCGGGTCGGCATAAACCCGCTTGACGATCTTGCGATACTTCCGCACGAGGCCGACCCATTTCACGACGACTTTCGTGAAGTCGTAGACTCGCCACGGATAGAAGATCAGCGGATTGACGATCGGCATACCGTAACGGCGCTGGGTCCGGATTTTCCGCCGCACGAATCCGAATTGCAGGGGGTGGACCCCTTCGATCCGCGATGCGCCAGAGAACAGCGTGATGCCGTCGATCACCTTGGTCTTGTTCAGGCCGGTGGCGGCAGCGCGCCGCATGATCGTCTCGACATGCTCGTCGGAGTAATAGCGCGTCCAGGCGCTGCGATAGACCTCTTCCCACGTCTCCTTCGACATGATCGGATGCGCGGTACAGGCGTGTTCGAGGTCGTATTTGTTCAGATCGGGATCGACCGGGATGCCCTTGATGTGGAGGTTCTTGTGATCCTCCGAGCCGGGCAGTGGCGTCAGATAGAAAAATTCGAGGATATCGACCGGCAATTCCTTCTTGATGATCTCAATGTCGTGCGCGATCGATTCCGGCGTGTCGGTCGGAAAGCCGAGAATATAGCCGGCAAAGGTCATCACCTTGGCCTTGCGCCAGGCGAAGAACATCTCCTGATATTCCCAGATCTTGTTCTGCCGCTTCTTGGCACCGGCCAGTGATTGCGGATTGATGTTCTCGAGCCCGATGAAGACGGCGGTGCAGCCCGCGCGCGCGGCCTTCTCGATGAAGCCCGGAATCTTGTGACACAGCGTGTCGACCTGCAGCAGAAGGCGGATCTTGAAGCCTTCCTTCTCGCGCAGCTCGATCAGCCGGTCGAGGATCGGCTCCCAGTTCTTGTTGCGGGCGTAATTATCGTCGGTGATGAAGAAGCGGGTGATGTTCTGCTTGGCATTGGCGCGCACGATGCCTTCGACATCGTCGGCAGTACGGTAGCGGGACTTGCGGCCCTGCACATTGATGATGGTGCAGAAGCTGCACTGGAACGGGCAGCCCCGTCCGGCATCGAAGCTTGCGTAATGGCCGGCGACGCGCGTCACGACATCGCGCGGCAGGATCGGGTAGGTGGCCGCCTCCATGCCGGGCGAGTCTTTCAGATGATTGTAGATCGGCCTGGCTTGTCCCGATGCCATGTCGCGCAGGAAGTCGGACATGCGGCCTTCGGCTTCGCCCGCATAAAGCACGACGCCGAGATCGAGCGCCTCCTGCAACTCCGGCGTCAGCTTCGGCAACATCGAGATCACGCCGCTGACATGGAAGCCGCCGATCGCAACCTTGATGTCCTGCTGACGGAAAATCCGCGCCAGATCGAGCGCACGCGGATACTGGTTCGACTGCACCCCGACGAGGGCGACAAAGCCGGCGCCCGCGTTACGGATGTCGCGGACGATCCGTTTCGTATCGATGACGGTGTTGCATTCGTCATAGGCCTCGATATCGATTTGGACATCGGGGCCGAGCGCGTATTCGTCGGCGCATTCGCGCAGGAGGCCGTAAACGCTGGCGAGGCTGTTGGACGGAATGGTCGAGCGCCACCACTGGATGACGTAACCATCGGCATCGTAGTGTGAGGGCTTGATCAGCACGATCTTGAAGCGTCGCGCCGCGATCGCCGCCGGCGGCCGGGCCGCTGCGGTGGTTTCGCGGTCATTCGCAATGACTGCCGATCCCCCCATTCGCACAGTGGACACGCATTTTACCGGAACTGCAAGGCCGGCCGCCTTGAGAAAGGCCTGACGGAACCGCGCAGGGAGTGCCCGGTTTCGCGTTACCGTCAGAAGCCCGGATAGAAGACGTCGTCGAAATTTGTGCCGCTTTCGTCGTCCATCTCGGTCTGCATCTCGTTTTCGAGATTGATGCCGCCGGTGTCGCGCCCGATATCGCCGACGCCGGGCAAAAAGCCTCTGCCAGGCGGCGCCACCATGTCGCGATAGGTTTTCATCGCGTTCTCGTCGCCCACGAACGCGCATCGGCATTGCGGGTCGGCATAGACGTAGTAGCGCTGGCCGCTCTTCCGGTGCGGCACGAATTTGCGCGGCGGGATGGAGTTGAGACGCGCCATCTTCTCCGGCGTGTTGGCTTCACGCATCTTGAAGCCGGCATCCTCCAGTTTCATGTCGGTCGCGAGGTTCGGCTGCGCCGCGGTCTGCGTCACGGCAAGAGTCGCCGCCGCAATCGCGAAACAGATCGACCGCAGCCACATCCTCGTCGCTTCCGTCACTGTCTGACACCCTCTCCAACAATCACGAACGCACCCCCATAGCCCGGATAAGGCTGTTCCGGCCTGGCGCTGTCGCCGAGATAGCTCACCATCGCGCGGTGCATCGCCCCCGCGCGCCCGAGTTTCGCATCGGCGCTGAGATTCGCGAAGGTGGTTGTCCGGCCTTTTCCGAATTGCTTAACCGTAGCCAAAAAGTCTGCATTTCCGGCTCCGGATAAGGCCCGTCTTAACTCCGATCTGCGATGGATACTCCCGGGGAAGCACTGTCGGCGATGTATCGGCGGTCACAATCGGGACGGCGTTGGGATGCACGGCAAGTCCATTTCGTTACGCGACGCGCGAAGCCCCGCCTCGGCCGGCGAGGCGGAGCACTATGTCGTGCGCGCCCTTGCCGAGCGGCTGCCCCGCCCGGCGCGCTTCCTCGTCGTGGGCGCGCTCGGGCTGCTCACAGACATCGG
>NZ_DATMRV010000006.1:0-12584 GCF_035565795.1 Pseudorhodoplanes sp. | reverse complement strand
CGAACTGCGCCACGATCTCGACGTGCGCGGTGTACTTGAACTGGTCGACCGGCGTGACGCGCGAAAGTCTGTACCCGCCGGCAATCAGGATCGCCGCATCGCGCGCGAAAGTCGCGGCATTGCAAGACACCGCGACAACGGTCTTCGCTTTGCTTTTTGCGATCTCGCGCGCCTGCGCTTCCGCGCCTTGCCGCGGCGGGTCGAAGACCACGACGTCGAACGGTGCGAGCTCCATCGCCGACATCGGCAGCCGGAACAGGTCGCGCTTCAATGCCGTCACTTGCTTCAGGCCCGAGGTCGCCTGCGCCGCGCGGGACAACGCATCGATCGCGGGCTGATCGCTGTCGATGGCGGTGACGCGGCCGCGCTCGGCGAGCCGCAAAGAAAACGGACCCAGACCGGAAAACAGATCGAGCGCGGTCTTCGCCTTCCCGGTGTATTGCAGGACGAGGTCCGCAAGCGTCTGTTCGCCAAGGGCCGTGGCCTGCAGGAACGGGCCGGGCGGCAACGTCACCTGTGCCTTGCCCATCTGCACGACCGGCGGGGCGATCAGCGCCACCATCTCGCCGTGCCGCGTGATCCGCGCGATCCGCCCCGATGCGGCCACGCGGGCCAGTGCGGTCGCGCGCTTCTGTTCGAGCGGGCCGGAGCCCCGCACATCGATATCGAGGCCGTTCAGGGTTACGGTCACATGGATATCGAGCGGCTTCCTCAGCGGTCCGAGCACATCGGCGATTGCCCAGGCCGCGTCGATCGCGCCGGCCATTCCCGGCGCCAGCACCGGGCATCGGTCGATCGGCACGAGCGTATGCGCGCGCAAAGCGGAAAATCCGACCTCGATGATCTCCTTCGTGCCTTGGCGCGCATGCAACACCGCGCGGCGGCGGCCATCCCCATGCGCGTCGATCAGATCGTCGACCGACGTTTCGATGCCGGCCTCGTGCAAGGCGCTCACCACGAGGTTGCGCTTCCAGCTGCGGTATTGCGGCTCCGCCCAATGCTGGATCGCGCATCCGCCGCAGACACCGAAATGCGGACAGAACGGCGTCACGCGATCGGGCGAGGGGACAACCACGCGCAACAGATGCCGCCGGTCGGGATGACCTTGCACCGCGTCGGCATCCACCGTCTCGCCGGGGAGGGTATAGGGGACAAAGAGCGGCCCGTCGGGCGACGGGGCTACGCCGTCGCCGCGATGCCCGATATCCGCAATGACAAGCCGGTCTACCATGGTGGTGTCATGCCCGGCTTTTGCCGCCCAGGGCAAGGCTGCTCCTGTGTCTCGCGGAGGCGGCGCAGCAGAATTGAATGCGTCGCCAAGCAATGCTGGCATATCGTTCCACGACAACCCTGCTTCTGCTCAATGAGCGACTTGGACGGCTGAGCGACTGGGAGACGCACGATGTACATTTTAGCGATCATTGCGGTAGGGATGGCCGTCATCCACCTGGTGGCGGGGTTTCAACGACCGCGTCTGGCGGTCGCTGTGTCGGGTCTCCTATGGGCGCTTTATGCCTACTACGAGCATCTGGTGGCGAGCGGCGTCCTGTGTGAAGCGGACTGCAACATTCGCGTCGATCTCGTTTTCTTCCTTCCGATATTGGCGCTCGCGACCTACTGGGCCTACCAGTCATACATGGGGCGACCCGGCCCGCAGAAGGTTGCCGCCACGGCTCTCGGTATCATCGGCCTGTTTGCTCTTGGGCTGGTGGCGGAGGGCTTCGGCTACAAATATCTGTCGTACGCCGCGATCCTGGGCATTCTGGCGATCGTCGGTTATGCGATCAAATCGAAGCTCGTGACCAAGCGGCCGTGACGCCGCGCGAACGGCTGAACTAATGCGCCGCGGCTCCCGGCACGTCCGGCATGTAGCCGCGGCGGGTCAGGATGTGGAAGCGCGTCACCAGCATCAGCGCATAGATGATGACGGACAGCGACAGCCCGACCCAGACGCCAAGGGCACCGTAGCCCAGCATGAATCCAAGCCCGTAGCAGGCGGTGAAGCCGATCACCCAGAAGCAGACGAACGAGAACAGCAGCGGTACGCGCGTGTCGTTCAGCCCGCGCAGCGCACCGGCCGCGATCGACTGAAGTCCGTCGCAGATGAAGAAGCTGGCGCCGACGATCAGCAGCGTAGCGGCCAGCGCCGCGGTCTGACTGTTCTCCGCGGTGATCGAGCCGAGAAACACAACCGGCAGCATGTCGCGCGTCGCGATCACGAGGATCGTCATCGCGAACATGAAGCCGACACCGAGCCAGATCGCCACAAAGCCCGCGCTGCGCGTACCCGCGCTGTCGCGCCGTCCGACCGCATGACCGACGCGCACGGTCGCGGCCATCGAGATGCCGAACGGCACCATGAACATGATCGAGGCGATCTGCAGCGCGATCTGATGCGCGGCGAGCGCGGTGGTGGAAATCCAGCCCATCATCAGGCCGGCTGCGGCAAACACACCATATTCCAGCAGGAAGGTGCCGGAGATCGGCGCGCCGACCACGGTTAGCTCGCGGAACAGTGGCCAGTCCGGCCGCCAGAAGCGGCCCATGACCTGAAATTTCCTGAACGGGCGTAGCGCGTAGCACACCCAGATCGCTGCCACGCACATGCCGATATTGACGATGGTGGTCGCGATGCCTGCGCCGAGCAGGTCGAGACGTGGCAGGCCGAACTCGCCATAGATCAGGCCATAGGCGAGGGCGGTATTGAGCGGAATGGCGACCAGCGTGATCCAGAGGCCGGGCTCGGGTCGATTCACGGCTCCCATGAAGCCGCGCAGCGCGATGAACCACCATGCCGGGATGAGGCACCATGCCAGCCCGTAGAGATAGCGCGCAGCGAGAGACGCGGCCTCTTCGGTCTGGCCGAGTGCGATCAGGATCTCCTTGCCGTAGAGCTGAACGAAGCTGAGCGGGATGCCGAGCAGCGTCGCGGCCCACAGGCCGACCCGCAGCGCACGGCGCACCATGCGCGCGTCGCGCGCGCCGAACGCCTGCGCCGCGAGCGGCGCCACGGCGGACACAAGACCCATTCCGAGCACGAAGACTGCGAAACACACCGTGTGGCCAAGCGCCGCAGCGGCGACGACGTGGTCGCCGAGCCGGCCGAGCAGCGCGAGGTCGCTGGTCATCATTGCAACCTGGCCGAGCTGGGTCAGCGCGATCGGCCAGGCGAGCCGCAGCGTTTCGACCAGTTCGGTGCGCCAGCGAGACGCGGTTTCGGCCGGGGAGGAGGAGACCCCGGCGGTCAGGGTATTTTCCATGGTCATCGGATATGGCCGTTGGGCGGCGCTACGTTACGCAAGCCGCCCGAACAGCCCTTGGCGCACGCAGGTGACGCTTGCGTGACGGCGGCAATAGCGGCCAAACATGTTCTAAATCAGCCAGCTTCCATTCTTTCGCTTGATCGAAGGAATCGGGGCAATGAATGCGTGACCCGGACGCATCCGTAAAGGCGATGCGCCGTCGCGTATAGTGATCGATCCGCCAGAGGGCGGGGGGAGACGAGGAACGCCGATGGACAACATCGTCCGCGCGCTACGCACGTTCTTGCGGCTGTCGATGCCGTATTTCCGCTCCGAAGAGCGCTGGACGGCACGGCTGCTGCTGCTGGCCGTCTTCGGCGCCGAACTGGCGCTCGTCTATGTCGCCGTCGCTGCCGTCAACTGGAACGCGCGCTTCTATAACGCGCTCGAGGGGCGCGACTGGGACGCCTTCTATACCGAGCTGGTGTTTTTTGGTTTCATCATCGCTTGCGCCGTGCTGGCGGGAGCCGCGCAATATTACTTCGGACAGATGCTGCAGATCCGCTGGCGGCGCTGGCTGACCGCGAATTACGTCTCGGTGTGGATGGCACAAGGCCGGCATTACCGCGTCCGCTATGTCGCGCCGCAGGTCGACAACATCCATCTGCGTATCGCGAGCGATGTCTATCTCTTTATCCAGCGCACGCTCGAACTCGCCACCGGCCTGCTCGGCAGCATGGTGGCGCTTGCATCTTTCTCCTACATCCTGTGGGGCTTGTCGGCAGTGACGCCGGTGCCGGGCCTTTCCGGCGGCACCATTCCGGGCTGGCTGATCTGGGGCGCGCTGCTCTATGCGGGCCTCGGTACTTTGATCGCGCATCTGATCGGCCACCGGCTGATCCCGCTCAACTTCAATCAGCAGCGCTTCGAGTCCGATTTCCGCTTTGCGATCGTGCGCGCGGCGGATCATTCAGAGCCGATCGCACTCATGGGAGGCGAACCGGTCGAGCGCGCCGAACTCAATCATCGCTTCACTAATCTGGTCGCGAACTGGACGCGCCTGGTAGTGACGCAAACCCGTCTTGTCGGTTTTGTCGGCGGCTATGCGCAGGCCTCGACGGTGGTGCCGGTGCTGATGGTGGCGCCGGCCTATCTTGCCGGGGCGATCCCGCTCGGCTCGCTGATGCAGGCGGCGCTCGCCTTCACCCGTGTCGAAGGCGCATTCGCCTTCTGCATCAGCGCCTATCCGAAGATCGCCGAATGGAAAGCGATGGTCGATCGTCTCGCCGGCTTTGAAGACGCCATGGTCATGGTCGACGAGAGCCGCGCGGAAACCGTCGGGACCATTGCGGTGTCGCGCACCGGCGCCCGGGACCTCGACATATCGGGCGTCTCGATCCGGCTTCCTGATGGTTCGACCATATCCGGCCTGCCGCCTCTCGGGCTTCGGCCGGGGGACCGGCTGATGATCACCGGGCCATCGGGATCGGGGAAGTCGACGCTGTTCCGGGCTCTTGCCGGGCTGTGGCCGGCGGGATCGGGCCGGGTTGAATTCCCGAAGGATGGCGAAGTGCTCGTGATGCCGCAGCGGCCCTATTTCCCGCTCGGGACGTTGCGCACGGCGGTGGTCTATCCGAGCCCGCAGGACGAGGTGCCCGACACCGAGATCGCATCGGCGCTCCGGACAGTGGGGTTGTCGTACCTCATCAACCGGCTCGACGAGGAGGCCGACTGGAGCGTTCTGCTCTCAGGCGGCGAGCAGCAGCGGATCGGGATCGCCCGGGCCCTGATCCGGAAGCCAACGGTGCTGCTGTTCGATGAGCCGGTGGCGGCGCTGTCCGACGCGTCCGGCCGGGAGCTTTACCTGACCCTCCTCGACAAGCTGCCGGAAACCGTGGTTCTGACCATCGATCGGCGCGAGGTTTTGCGCGAATACCACCCAAAAATCGTCGAGTTGAGCCGCGACGAAGCATCCGACGTGCCGCGGGGAGGCCCCTTGGCAACCATGCCGGCATAAGTTAGCGAATACGGAACAATAGCGGGGAACGCCATGCTGCAGATGAACTACTGGACTGACAAATGGGACCTGCACGAGGACATCTGTCCCTGCGACGTGCATTTCAATGAATGGGTCGCCGACCAGGGCCTGAAGAACAAGACGATCTTCCACTTCGGCACCGGCACGCACCATGTCGTCGGTGTCGAGCAGGCGCGCAATGGCCTGAACAATGCCGTTCTCTCGATCACGGCCTCGATTGAGGAATACGAAGCCTATATCAAGCTGGTCTCGACCAACTCAGCGGTCGCGAAGAGCTACATCGCCTATTTCGGCGACATCTATCTGACCAATCCGCGCCTCCTGCCGGACTTCGACATCGTCACGATGGTGCATCTGTGCGAGTTCTTCTTCCCGAACACGGCGAGCCCGGAATATGGCGGCATGACCGATCGGCAGGTGCTCGACCTGTTCACCGACAAGACGAGGTCGGGCGGTTATCTGATCTTCTACCGGAACTCGATGGGCAAGGAGCGCACGGCCGAGATTCTCCCGGTCTGGGAGAAGGAGAAGCCGGTGGAGCGCGTCGCCGACTTCAAGACGCTGATTGTTTATAAGAAGAAGTGAACTTCATTCGTCATGGCCGGGCATAGCCGTTCAAAGAACGGCGTCGCTTCGCACGCCTATGTTCCGGGCCATCCACGTCTTCACTTGCCGCAAGGACGTGGATGCCCGGCACAAGGCCGGGCATGACGGTGGAGAAGTTGACCGCCGCCGCTACTTCACATCCAGCGGCGTCGTGCCCTTGGCCTTGCGGTCGGCGTCGGTGGTGATCTTCTCGACGCGCGCTTCGGCCGCTTTCAGCAATTCCTCGCAACGGCGCTTGAGCGCTTCGCCGCGCTCGTAGATCTCGACGGATTCCGCTAGCGGCACCTTGCCCTCTTCAAGCCGCTTGATGATCGATTCCAGTTCATCGATCGCACGCTCGAAGGGCATGCTGGTCACGTCGGAATGGTTGTTCTCTGCCATGTCGGTCCTGTTGCGATTCTTCGTCGATTATAACCACTCCGGGGGCGCTTGCCGAAGGCAAGCGGGTGTGGGCCACCCGGCCGGCTACCCTCGCATCAGCGCGGTGACATGTGCGTCTACCGAGCCCGCCAGACCCTGCAGGTCGTAGCCGCCTTCCAGCGCCGAGACCACGCGTCCGCTGGCCCGGCGATCCGCGAGGTCCATCAGCTTTTTCGTCGCCCAGGCAAAATCGGCCTCGAGGAAATTGAGGCTCGCCAGCGGGTCGCGGATATGCGCGTCGAAACCCGACGAGATGATGACGAGGTCCGGTCCGAACGCCTCGAGCCGCGGCAGGATCACCGTTTCCATCGCCTCGCGGAACTCGGCGCCGCTATCGCCGGCCCGCAGCGGCGCGTTGACGATGTTATCATGCTCGCCGCGCTCGGATTTCGCACCGGTGCCCGGATAGAGCGGCATCTGGTGTGTGGAGCAATACATCACGTTCGGATCACTCCAGAAGATCTCCTGCGTCCCGTTGCCGTGATGCACGTCGAAATCGACAATGCCGATACGTGCGAGCCCATGTGTCTTCTGGGCATAGCGGGCTGCGACCGCGACATTGTTGAACAGGCAGAAGCCCATCGGCCGCACGCTTTCGGCGTGATGACCGGGGGGACGCGTCGCCACGAAGGCATTGTCGACCTTCTTGCCGACCACTTCGTCAACCGCGAGCACGACGCCGCCGACCGCACGCAAGGCTGCTTCGAGCGAGCCTTCCGACATCGAGGTATCGCCATCGAGCGCAACCATGCCTTCGCGCGGTGCGGCTTCGCGGATGGCCTCCACGTATTCGCGCGGATGCGCGAGCGCGACGGTTTCAATGTCTGCCATCGGGGCCTGTTCGCGCGCGAGGTTGGCGAACTTCTCGCTCTCCAGGGCGCGGTCGATCGCGCGCAGACGGTCCGGCCGCTCCGGATGGCCCGGCGGTGTCAGATGATTGAGGCAGGCCGGATGGCTGATCAGCAGCGTCGTCATGCGGATGGAGATACCGGGTCAGGATTTCTGTCGTGCAGCTTCAAGGTCACGGATATCGCGCCTTGCGTCAATGACAACGCCAGGTGGCGGCGGCGGTTCGCTCGGCGTGAAAAACACCTCCGCCAGCGGTTGTGTCGGATCGACACGATATTGGTCGAAATCGCGGACGCCCTCGCCATAGAGGAACGTGTCGTCGATCAGGAAATGCCCGGTGAAGTCCGAGGCCTTCTTGTTGAAGATCGCATAGGCCGCGTCCGCCATGATCTCGGGCTTGCGCGACATCCGCATCACCTGATCGCCACCGAGGAGAAACTGGATCGCGCTGGTTGCGATCGTCACCCGCGGCCAGAGCGCGTTCACCGCGATGCCCTTCGGTCGCAACTCGCCCGCGAGGCCGAGCACCACCATGCTCATGCCGAACTTCGCCATGGTGTAGGCGGTATGCGGCGCGAACCAGCGCTCCTCCATGTCGAGCGGCGGGGAGTTCATCAGGATGTGCGGGTTCTGCGCCTTTTCCAGATACGGAATCGCAAACTTGGAGACCATGAAGGTGCCGCGCGCATTGACCCCGTTCATCAGGTCATAGCGCTTCATGTCGGTCTGTTCGACCGGTGTCACCTGTACGGCGCTTGCATTGTTCACAACGATGTCGATCCCGCCGAAGGTCTCGGCGGTGCGGGCGAGGCCGGCCTTCACCTGGTCCTCGTCTCGCACGTCCACCGCAAGCGCCAGCGCGCGACCGCCGGCCTTTTCGATCTCCGCTGCCGCGGTATGGATGGTGCCGGGCAGCTTTGGATGCGGCTGATCGGTCTTGGCGGCCACGGCAATATTGGCGCCGTCGCGCGCGGCCCGAAGCGCGATCGCAAGCCCGATCCCGCGTGACGCGCCGGTGATGAAAAGTGTCTTGCCTTTCAGGGACATGGTTGGTTCTCCACGTGCGCAGATGGGACATCGTGCGGCCGCTTGAGTCAACGCGAGGAGATTGGTGCGCCGCCACCCCGGGGCTTTCCTTTTCTCCCGCGACGCATATCTAGGAGCGGAATGGCCGGCCGTGACAGGGTCGGCCTTGCCGTTTCAAACTCGCGGGATCGCGTCATGCAGCTTACCGGCATCCATCATCTCACCGCGGTCTCCGCCGACGCGCCGGGCAATCTGCGCTTCTATACGCGGGTGATGGGGATGCGGCTGATCAAGAAGACGGTGAACCAGGACGATGTGTCCGCCTATCACCTGTTCTATGGCGACGGCGTTGCGTCGCCCGGAAGCGATCTCACCTTCTTCGATTTTCCGGCAGCGCCCGAGCGGCGCGGCAATCACACCATCACGCGCACCGGTTTGCGCGTTGCCGGGCACGATACGCTGAAATGGTGGCATCGCCATCTCACCGAGGCGGGCGCGAAGGTGGGGGAGATCGGCGAACGAGACGGCCGTTTCACGCTCGACTTCGAGGATCCCGAAGGCCAGCGGCTCAGCCTGATTGACGACGGCGGCGTGGGCGAGGCGCACCCCTGGGCAAAGAGTACGGTGCCGGCGGAGCATCAGATCCGCGGCCTCGGACCGATCACCATGTCGGTGCCGGACCGGACGCATACCGACGTCGTGCTGCGCGAACTCATGCTGATGCGACATGTGCGCGATTATCCGGTGCCGGACTCCGACAGCGACATCGTCCATGTTTACGAGATGGGGGAGGGCGGTCCTGCAGCGGAGTTGCACGTCGCGGTCCGGCCGAAGCTGCCTGTCGCACAGCCCGGCGCGGGCGGCGTGCATCATGTGGCGTTCCGTACGCCGAACCGCGCGGAGTATGACGAATGGGCGGAGCGCCTGCGCAAGCTGCGTGTACCGAATAGCGGCAAGGTCAATCGCTTCTATTTCGAGTCGCTGTATTTCCGCGAGCCGAACGGCGTCCTGTTCGAGATTGCGACTGACGGGCCGGGCTTTGCTGCGGACGAGCCGATGGAAAGTCTCGGCGAGAAGCTGGCGTTGCCGCCATTTCTTGAGAAGCGGCGTGCCGAGATCGAGCGCGGGCTGAAGCCGCTGGCCGCCTGATCTGCCGGACAAAATAAAAACGGGGGAGGGACGACCAAGTACCTCCCCCGTGTGACATCGGCCCTGCTGACATCAGGGCCGAGCCGGGACTCTGACGAACGCGCACGCTTGAAAGCGCGTGCGTCCGTATTGTCTGATCAGGCTGCTGCGGCCTTCGCGCCGGTCGGCACTTCCGAGATCGTCTTCAGGATCTGCGAAGCGATCTGGTAGGGATCCCCCTGCGAGTTCGGGCGACGGTCTTCCAGATAACCCTTGTAGCCGTTGTTCACGAAGGAGTGCGGCACGCGGATCGAAGCGCCGCGGTCGGCAACGCCATAGGAGAACTTGTTCCACGGCGCGGTCTCGTGCTTGCCGGTCAGGCGCATGTGGTTGTCCGGACCGTAGACGGCGATGTGGTCCTCGAGGTTCTTTTCGAACTGCTTCATCAGCGCTTCGAAATAGTCCTTGCCGCCGACTTCGCGCATATACTTGGTCGAGAAGTTCGAGTGCATGCCCGAGCCGTTCCAGTCCGTATCGCCGAGCGGCTTGCAGTGCCACTCGATGTCGATGCCGTATTTCTCGCAGAGCCGCATCATCAGGTAGCGGGCGATCCACATCTGGTCGGCTGCGGTGCGCGAGCCCTTGCCGAAGATCTGGAATTCCCACTGGCCTTTCGCGACTTCCGCGTTGATGCCTTCGTGGTTGATGCCCGCGGCGAGGCAGAGCTCGAGATGCTCTTCCACGATCTCGCGGGCGACGGAGCCGACATTCTTGTAGCCGACGCCGGTATAATAGGGGCCCTGCGGAGCCGGGTAGCCTTCCGTCGGGAAGCCCAGCGGGCGGCCGTCCTTGTAGAAGAAGTATTCCTGCTCGAAGCCGAACCAGGCATCCGGATCGTCGAGGATGGTCGCGCGCTTGTTCGAGGGGTGCGGGGTGACGCCGTCCGGCATCATCACTTCGCACATCACCAGCGCGCCGTTCTTGCGCGCGGCATCGGGATATACGGCGACTGGCTTCAGCACGCAGTCCGACGAGTGGCCTTCCGCCTGCATCGTAGAGGAGCCGTCGAAGCCCCAGAGCGGGAGCTGCTCAAGGGTCGGGAAGTACTCGAATTCCTTGATCTGGGTCTTGCCGCGCAGGTTCGGGACCGGGGTGTAACCGTCGAGCCAAATATACTCGAGCTTGAACTTTGGCATTGGTCTCTCTTGATCTAACGACGCGGAAAAGGTTCCCGATGGTCAATCGGGTGCCGGCTCGCGCCCGGCTACCGGCAATGGCTCCGTCCAAAGCATTTTGTGTGCCAATCCGGGCGGCAATGCCCGTGGGCCGGGCAGTTATTGCAGGACAGCATTTTGTATGCGGTGCGTGATTGGCGGGCAAAGCGGCAGATCGGCAAAAGCCCATATTGTATGCATGCGCTGATTTTATGAGAGGCATTCGGAGCAATTCACGGGCAGCAGCGTTATATTGGTCCCCAGAGAGTTGAATCGCGCTCAACCCGAACCAAGGCTTGAACCGATGACTAGCTTGAACCGATCCGCCGAGATCATCGCCTTTCCCCCGCGTGGCCGCTTCGCGGCCGCCCCGGAGGACACAAGCAATACGCGTGCGCAAGTGCGCGTCGCCAAAGCCGCGAGTGGCAGCTCGTGGTACCACGAAGAAGCCATCCGCGAAGAGCGGTCAAAAACCAACTGAGGTTGGACGAACTTCGATTGCACAGCGCCGGGTCTGTGCGAAGAGCGCGCGTCGCCGGGACGCGCGCTCTTTTTATGCCGCTCGGGCGTGCGATCCGACGGCCGTTCGGAAAAAAGCGTCGTCAGCCGGACGATGCCGCGGTGAACACCGCCAGCTGGGTCTCGAACTCCCGGCCGAACGCCGGCCGCACTTCGCCGCGGACCACATCAGCGGAGAGGTTCGGACAGGCGTTTCAGGACGTCCGATCCCTTGAGCCGCGCAGCCCGCTCACCATCAGGAGGTCACCGGCGCTGAACGCGCCGTCGCGGATCTTCCATCACGCTCCGAAGATCGACCAGCCCATGCGGTGGGCGAGCTTTTCGAGCGCGATCCGGCCGAGATGCGAATTGCCGCTGTCGTCCAGCCCCGGTGACCAGACGGCGATCGACGCTTTTCCCGGCGCCACCGCGAAAATCCCGCCACCGACGCCGCTCTTGCCCGGCAGGCCGACCCGATAGGCGAATTCTCCCGAGCCGTCGTAATGACCGCAGGTCAGCATGATGGCGTTGATGCGTCGCGCGCGTTCGGGCTGCACCACTGCATATCCGGTCGAGGGATTGCGGCCCTGATGCGCGAGAAATCGGCCGGCCATCGCAAGCTGGCGGCAGGACATCGCAATTGCGCAGTGGTGGAAATAGACGCCGAGCGTGTAATCGACCGGATTTTCAATCACGCCATAGGCCTTCATGTAATTGGCGAGCGCAACGTTGCGAAAGCCGGTCCGCTGCTCGGATGCCGCCACCGCCTCATCGATGGTGATCGCGGAATGGTCCGCCAGAAACTGCAGGAAGCGCAGGATATCGCCCAGCACTTCGCGGGGCTTGTGCCCGGAGAGGATTGCGTCGGTGACGGCGATCGCTCCTGCATTGATGAAGGGATTGCGCGGGATGCCTTGCTCGTATTCGAGCTGGACGATCGAATTGAACGCGCTGCCGGATGGTTCTCGGCCAACGCGGCGCCACAGCCTGTCGCCGATCCGGCCGAGAGCAAGCGTCAGCGTGAACACCTTCGAGATGCTCTGGATCGAAAACGGCTCTTCGCTGTCGCCGCCGAGCGCCACGCGTCCATCGGCGTCGATCACCGCCATGCCGAATTTCGACGGATCGGAGCGCGCCAACTCCGGGATGTAGGTCGCCACAGCGCCGCGGTCGGGCCGCTGACGCATCTCGTCGGCGATTTCGGTGACGACCTGTTGCAGGTTCGGGGCGTGGGTCATGTCGTACGGGGCCATTTGGCGCGCATGCTTGCTTTGCAAACTCCGCTCGTACCCGCGAAGGCGGGGTCCCCGCCTTCGCGGGTACGAGCGGCGAAGTCGATGCGATCGTTATCAATATCGTGCGTTCGGTTGCAAGCGATGCGCCAGGCGTATGCTGACGTCATTTTTTCCTTGCGAAGAACGCCGCGAATGCGGCCTGCGCCTCTGGCGATTGAAGCCGCTCGCGAAAAAAGTCTGCCTCGAGGTCGATGCGCTCGGCGAGTTCTTCCGGCTCGCCGCGGATCATGCGCCGCGAGGCGAGGACGGCTTCCGGCGGCAGCGTTGC
>NZ_DATMRV010000005.1:0-1748 GCF_035565795.1 Pseudorhodoplanes sp. | reverse complement strand
GCTGGATGGCGCGCGCGACATTCTGGTCGAGACCTTTGCGGAAAACGCCGAGCTGGTCGGCCGCCTGCGCACCTACCTCAAGGACAAGGCCTTCGTGCACGCCAGGGTCATCGACGGCAAGCAGGAGGCCGGCGCCAAGTTCTCCGACTATTTCGACCATTCCGAACGCTGGGCGACGACGCCTAGTCATCGTGCGCTGGCCATGCTGCGTGGCCGCAACGAGGACATCCTGACGGTCGATATCGAAATCGATGCCGACAGCACCGCACAGGTGAAGCCGGTCGAGCAGATGATTGCCGACGCCTACGCGATCCGTGCGGATGCCGGCGCCGCCGACAAATGGCTGATGGATGTCGCACGCTGGACATGGCGCGTGAAGCTCTCGCTCACGCTCTCGATCGATCTGATGACCGAGTTGCGCGAGCGCGCGGAGGAAGAGGCGATTGCGGTCTTCGCCCGCAATCTCAAGGATCTGTTGCTGGCGGCGCCAGCCGGTTCGCGCGCGACGATCGGCCTCGATCCCGGCATCCGCACCGGCGTGAAGGTTGCTGTCGTCGACAACACTGGCAAGCTGCTCGAGACCACCACGGTCTATCCGTTCCAGCCGAAGAACGATGTTCGCGGTGCACAGGCCGAAATCGGGCGGCTCATCGTGCGCCACAAGGTCGAGCTGATCGCCATCGGCAACGGCACAGCAAGCCGCGAGACTGACAAGCTGGTCGCCGATCTCTTGGCCGACATGCCATCGCCGAAGCCGATCAAGGTGGTGGTGAGCGAGGCCGGCGCGTCGGTTTATTCCGCTTCGGCGACCGCCGCCGCCGAATTTCCGGATCTCGACGTGTCGCTGCGCGGCGCGGTGTCGATCGCACGCCGCCTGCAGGACCCGCTGGCGGAACTGGTCAAGATCGAGCCGAAGTCGATCGGCGTCGGCCAGTATCAGCATGACGTCGACCAGTACCGGCTGGCGCGCTCGCTTGACGCGGTGGTGGAGGACGCGGTGAACGCGGTCGGCGTCGATCTCAACACGGCGTCGGCCTCGCTGCTGTCGCGGGTGTCGGGCCTCGGCGCGTCGCTCGCCGAGTTGATCGTCGCGCATCGCGATAAGGTGGGCGCCTTCAGGAACCGCAAGCAATTGCTTGAAGTCGCACGGCTCGGACCGCGCACCTTCGAGCTCTGCGCCGGGTTCCTGCGCATCCCGAACGGCGACGAACCGCTCGATGCCTCGTCGGTGCATCCGGAAGCCTATGGTGTCGCCAAGAAGATCGTTGCGGCCTGCGGCCGCGATGTGCGCTCGCTGATGGGCGACAGTGCCGCGCTGAAGGCGCTCGATCCGCGCGTATTCGTCGACGAGCGCTTCGGCCTGCCGACCGTGCGCGACATCCTGGCCGAACTGGAAAAGCCCGGCCGCGATCCGCGTCCGAGCTTCAAGACCGCGACCTTCACCGACGGCGTCGAGGAAATCACCGATCTGAAGCCCGGCATGCTGCTGGAAGGCACCGTGACCAACGTCGCCGCGTTCGGCGCCTTCGTCGATATCGGCGTGCACCAGGACGGGCTCGTTCACGTCTCGCAACTGGCCGACCGCTTCGTGAAAGACCCGCATGAAGTCGTGAAGGCGGGTGACGTGGTGAAGGTGCGCGTTGTCGAAGTCGACGTGAAGCGCAAGCGCATCGGTCTCAGCATGCGCAAGGACGGCGCAGCGGCAGCGCAGCGCTCCGGCACGGGCAATGCCGCCGACGGCAAGGGCA
>NZ_DATMRV010000004.1:0-20805 GCF_035565795.1 Pseudorhodoplanes sp. | reverse complement strand
AACACCGGCGGGACCTCACTTTAGGTCAGCGGTAAAAGGTGTCGAGGTCGTGACACTATAGGGCCGGTCAACATTCCTGCCGATCACAAGCGCGAAATCAGCCGCCGCCTGCAATCAACCTGAATGTGAATTGCGGGCGCTTTTCGGGGTTTCGCAACAGGCGGGCCGACTCACTTCCATTGCGGCCGTGGCGTCGAGACCGGCTTCTGCTCCGGCGCCGCCGGTGACAAATTAAGGGTCAGCCAGACGTTCCATCCATCAGGGCGATAATGGCTCTCAAACTCAAAATAGCTTTTCACCGCAAACAGCCCGGCGACACCGGGAGCAGCCTGGAACAGATAGCCAATCTGCGGGCCGATTCCGAATACGCGTGACTTCGGGTCGTCAACGAAAGCCGGCGCGCCTTTGTCGGCGGTGAACTGGTCGTACACATACCCGACCGCGCCGACATAAAATTGCTTGCTGAGGAATTGAGCGGCACCCCAGTCGAGATGATAGTCGACGCCGTTCTTGTAGCCCGTGTCGTGATTCACGTTGTTGTAGGTCACACCGAAGGTCGCCGACAATTCATGGCCCTTGGTCGGGTCAAGGTAGGTGTAGCCGACGCCGCCATCCCACGCATTGAAACCGAGACCCGTGTTGGCGAGCCGCGTTGAATCGTAGCTGCCAACCCGAATGTTGGTGGTCCCGTATATCATCAGGTTATGCACGCCGTTATTCCAGCGCAGGTTGGCCTGCGGCAGGATGTCGGTGAAGGCGGTGATCGATTCCGTGATCGACCCCTGCCGTGTCACCGAAAGCGGTCCGAGCGATGCGGTCAGCGTACCGTCCAGCGATGCGGAGTTGCGGCCGTAGCCGGCGACCATAGCCAGCGCGAATTGACCTCCGAAGATTTTCTGCTCGAACACATATTGAGGGATGACGAATCCGAGATCGCCGCGGCCCTGCAGGTTGATGTCAAGATTGGCTGCTGCGTTCGGGCGCAACCGTCCGATTTCGACCTGCCTTGCTGCGGCCAGACTACCGCTCGCTTCGACCGAGGTGTGATAATAGACGCTCGATAGGCTCCAGCCCGGCACCAGCGGAGACGCGACGAAGCTGCCGAAAAATCCGGGGATCCAGAAGCTGACACCGCCCTGATCCGCCGATGCCGGCATGGGCGCGGCCAATGCCGATGCTACCAACGTCGCGGCGGCGATACGAGTCGTGAACCGTCCACCTCGTCCCGACATGGACGCCCCCATCCGCACGACGTTGAGTCCCGGAACTATCGCAACTTCCGGGGGCTTGAGGAATGACCTTTCCGCAACAGGTCTGTGGATTGTCTCCTAACCTCAGTACCGCCAGACGTAGTTCAAGATCACGATTGCCGCGGCAGCACCTTGCGGATGACGTGAGCGACCGCACACCGGGCCGGCTTCCGGTCGCGTGAAGCCAAGCCCCTCCCGCTTTACTTCGCGGCGGTCAGATCCTTCGGATCGACCCGTCGCCATGATGGATCGGGATCGAACGCAGTCATCCGCGACGCGATGCGCGCAGTGTTCGGACCAAGATCCTTCTGCAGCACGACGCCCGAGTGGTTGACGATGAAGCTCATCACACCCGAGTTGCCGTATTCAGCGGGATAAGCCACGAGCCCAAAGCCGCCGATCAGGTTGCCCTTCACGAGGTAATTCATCGCGCCGCCGGGCGCGTTCGGTCCCTGCGCGGTCAGAACCTTGTAGCAATAGCCGTGATACGGGATCTGCTGTTCGCCCGGTCGATAACCCTGCACCGTCGCAGCGGCGAATGCCTCGCCCAGCGGGCTTTGCGGTTCATTGGCGGCCGTCGGCCAGTACAGGCCGTCCTTCTTGCCGGGACTGGAGACGATGCGCTGCGCGTAGCTGTCGACCTTCAGCCCCGCCGGGTTCATCGAGGCGTACTCGTTCTGCGCATCGACATAGGCGAGCGATGTCTGAATCGCTGCGAGTTCGTTGCGCCCGATCCGGCGAAGCAGAACTTCGCGGCGTCCGGCTTCCGCATCGAATTGCCAGGCGCCACCTTTTTGCGCCAGTGGAATCGGAAGCTGCCAATCGTTGTTGCCAATCACGAGCTCGGCGCGATCGTCGTCCTTCTTCACGATCTGATGTTTCAGGTCATAAGCGATCAGGAAGGCCGCGCGCGCCGTCTGGTCGGCGACCGGATCGCCCGAGATCACGATGTCGCGGCCGTGCTGACCGAGCACCATGATCATGTCCCGTACATTGTCGGCGCGCACTGCTGCAACCAATGCCGACACGGCATCCTCCGGCGTCTTGAATCTCTGCTGGGCGTGAGACGTTCCGGCGAACGACATCAGCGCAAGCATCGCAAGCAGGAACAGGCGGGAACGGTGTTTCATGGCATCCTCTCGAAATGTGCTTGAGGTGTCAGGCGTCAGCGTCGACCGCGTCCGCCACCGCCGCCTCGCCCGCCCCCGCCGCGAGGCCCTCCTCCTCCGCCGCCACCGATTTGCCGCCCGCCACCACCGCCGTGGCTGACCCGCGGGCCCCCACCTCCGCCGCCACCAGCGCGTGGACCGCCCCCACCACGCGGGCCCAGGCTAGCCTGACCGCGGGCGCGATCATGTCCGCCGCCGCGATTGACGTTGTCGAACCCCCCGCCCCGCTGTGGGCCCTGCGGTCGCGCCTGAGGACGGTCGCCGCCAGGCCGCTTGTCGCCACCGGGTCGGGCATCCTTGCCGGGGCGATCACCTCCCGGGCGGGTATCCTTGCCGGGACGATCGCCACCCGGACGCGTATCCTTGCCACCAGCACCAGGACGATCACCCGGACGTGCGTCAGGGCGATTGCCAGGACGATCTCCGGGCCGATCCGAGCCGGGCTTCAATACCTGCTGACCGTCGCGGCCGCGAAAGTCCATCCGGTTGTCGCGATTGCCGATATCGGCCTTCGAGAATTTCTGGCGCACGTCGTAGTTCGTGTAGCGCACGCCGTGGCGATGATCCGGATTGTGCACCCAGTTGTTGCGCTTGTTGATGTCGATATCGTTGTTGATGTTGATGTTGTTGTTGCCCCAGTTGACGTTGCCGCCCCACCAGCTGCCGCCACGTGCCCAGGCGCCGACCGCGTAACCGGCCCCGAAAGCAAGACCGGTCGCAAGCAAACCGCCCGCGATGTAACCGGGCGCTCCGAAGTAATAAGGCGGGTAGGCTGGATACGGCCAGTCGCCGTAGACCACGGCAGGATCGTAATACGGCACGTAAACCGTGTTCGGTTCGGTCGGCTCGATGGCGATGTATTGCCGATTGTTCTGCGTCGAGGTCGTGACCTTCTGCTGCTTCGTGGTCTTCAGCTTGTCGTTGGCTTGCGCTTTCTGACGAAGGCGCTGGATCGCATCCATCACATCGGCTTGCTGCGCGAGCACCGCGTCGCCGAGCTTTTGCGTCCAGTCGAGCTTGTCTGACATCATCCCGAGCACGTCGGGCGTCGCGGTCAGCGACTTGACGCTGTCATCCCACTTCTTCTGGTCGACCGCCTTCTTGAGGGCATCGCCTTTCAGGTTGGCGTTCTGCTTTACCCAGCGCTCCGCCTCGACCACCTCGAGCGGATAGGTGGAAGCGATCAGCACCTGCGACAGCAGCGTGTCGGGATAGAGCGCGATCGGCGCAACGAGCTGATCGAGTTCTTCCGGCTTGGCTGTGGACGATGATGATTGCGCGTGTGCCGGAACGACTGCCAGCGATCCAAGACCAATCATGATCAGGGCGGTCAGCAACTTTCGCATGGCGTCACCTCCATACTCACACCGCGTCCACGCCTCGCTGAGGACTGGACTTGGGCAGCGCTTATTTCTCGGGCGGAAAAATCACCTTCCAGTCGCGCTTCATCGAGATCACCGGCCATCCCCATTTCGGAGCTTCGTCGAGACCCTTGTCGAGCCTCCCGATCCGGGTCTTGCGGTCATAGGCATATTCCCGCTCGGCATCGTCATGATGGACGTAGAGCCCAAGCCGCGCGCCGGACCCGGACGTCGTGTATTGAAGCATCTGCAAATCGCCGTCGGAATTACCGAAAGATATAATCGGCCAGCGCCCGATATTACGGTAGATGCCGATCGGCTTGCCTGGCCCGTCATCGACGAAATCGACCTTCGCCGTCTTGAACAGATAGGCCTTGCCGTCCTTGTTGAGCCGAAACTCCGTCACGCCGGACGACCCGACCACCTGCTCGGGCGGTATTCCGTAGACCCGCTCGGTCCAGGGCCGCATGAAGTCAATGCCGCCGCCAGACACGATGAAGGTCTTGAAGCCGTTGGCACGCAGATATTGCATCACCTCCAGCATCGGCTGATAGACAAGCTGATCGTAGGGCCGCTTGAAGCGCGGATGCCGGGCGGTCTTCATCCACTCGCGCACGATGTCCTCGAATGCCGTCACGGTCATGCCGCTATGCGTCGCGGCGATGACGGCCAGCAGCCCCTTCATGCCCCCCTTCACAGCGGCCGCGACATCGCCTTTCAGCAGCGACCGGAACGGCTCCTTTGTCTTCCATTCGGGATGCTGCGGCGCCATCGCCTTCACGCGGTCGAACGCAAACGCCACCTCGAAATAGAACGGATGCTCGCACCACAAGGTGCCATCGTTGTCGAAGGTCGCAATCCGCGCATCGGCCGGGACGAAATCCGGCGAGCCTTGCGTCGTCACGCGCGTGACGAAATCGACGAGGGCTTTTTTCGGAGCGCCCTCGTTCCAGGAGGGCAACGGATCGCCTTGTGCAAACGCCGTGGACCATGCCGCCGCCAGCACGGCGGCCACGAGCGTCATCACCTTGAACAAACCACGCCACTGCATCATCGCCTCCTAGGAAGGCTGGGAGTCGCGTTGCCGCTCGCGCACGTCAGCGAGGTCGCGCTCCAGAAAGAAATTCAGGAATGTCCGGATCACGGCGGTCGCGCCGACCTTGGCGACCTCCTCCCAGGACGGTGTAATCGACGTCTCGAGAATGTCGGCGGCAAGCTGAAACGTGAGGCCGGCCACGAGCCACCGCGCATAGCGCAGCCACACGTCCCTTCGTTCGTGCCCGGATCGGGACGAGACCAGGACCCACCCGCCACGGATGAATGCCTCGAACGTCCCGACCACGATGACAATCAGCGCCATCAGGTCGATGACCACCACTGCCTGCTGCGTCGCGACGATGAGCCAATCCTTGAGCACGTGAGCCGTCACCCTTGCTCAAAAGTTGCGATCCGTTCTGACCTGCGACGCAAATTCTCCGCTGCAGTGAACGATGCTGGGTTCCGCCCTGTTGAAAATGCGAACAAGCTCTGCAAGGCAGCGCCTTTCCTGCATTGATTGAGGACAATTGCGAAACTTGTATTGCGCACGCGCATTGAGCTAGCACCATACGACAGAGCAACTTCTGACCTTGAGGAACCCTTGGCTTTCGATCCCATGCCGGCGGGCGGCAGTGGCCCGCATGGTCCGTTCTGCGCGAGCTGCAATGAGCCTATCGCGAAGGGAGAGCGCAGTGTGCGCATCCACTTCAACAACGACCCACATGGGCACCGCGGACTAAGCGGGCTTTATCACGAGCAATGCGGCAAGCCCTTCGCTTCGCTGGCGCACGTGGTCAACGTCACCTCGTTCAAACCCTTCTGACCGGAATGTCATTGCCCGGCTCCGGCAGGCGGCGGGAAAGCTCCCGCCGCCCGCGGATCGGTTAACCGCCGCCGGCCGTTTCTTTCATCTTCTCGATTGCGTCATCGATCGTGAAGGTGTTCGGCTTCTGGATTGGTGGGAAGTCCTTGAAGGTTTCAGCCCATTTGGCCGCGATCATGTTGATCGAGAAAACGATATAGTCGCGGCGGATGAACCACTCCCAATAGGTGTTTGACGTGATGTCTGCGAACTCATAGGGGTCGGTTCGCAGATTGTAGAGCTTCGGAAGCCTGAGCTTCGTGAAAGGCTCGGCCCAGACCTGCAGAGTGCCCTTGCAACGCTGCTCCATGAACACGCACTTCCAGTTGTCGTAACGCAGCGCGATGATGTCGCCGTCGTCGCTGATATAGACGAACAGCTTGCGCGGAGATTCCTTCTCCTGTCCGGTCAAGTGCGGCACCAGGTTGTATCCATCGATGTGGTTCTTGTAGGTGCGGCCGCAGGCCTTGTAGCCCTTCTTGGCCTTCTCCACGATGTCAGGCTCGCCGGCGATCGCGAGGAAGGTTGGGAACCAGTCATGGTGCTGGACGATTCCATTCGAAACCTGGCCCGGCTTGATCTTGCCCGGCCAGCGCACGAGCATGGGAATGCGGAACGCGCCTTCCCAGTTGGTGTTCTTCTCCGAACGGAATGGGGTCATGCCGCCATCCGGCCAGGTGTTCCGGTGCGGACCGTTATCAGTCGAATATTGCACGAACGTATTGCCGGCGAGACCCATCTCGTCGAGGAAGTCGAGCATTTGGCCCACGTTCTTGTCATGGTCGATCATGGTGTCGTGATAGGGCGATTGCCAGCGGCCCGCCTGGCCGAGGCTTTCCTTCTTGGTATGCGTGTAAAGATGCATGTGCGTGGTGTTGAGCCACACGAACCACGGCTTGCCCTCGGCCTCGGCGCGCTTGATGAAATCCTTGGCCGCGGCGACGAATTCGTCGTCGCAGGATTCCATGCGCTTGCGGTTCAGTGGACCGGTATCCGTGATCTTCTGCTTGCCGACCTTGCCCCAGCGGGGCTCGACGGTCGCATCGTCCTTGTCGGTCGCCCATGAGTGGATGACCCCGCGCGGACCGTAATTCTTGCGGTAGTTCGGGAAGTCCTTCTCCGGCGGGTAGTCGTACATCTCCGGCTCTTCCTCGGCATTGAGATGATAGAGATTGCCGAAGAACTCGTCGAAGCCGTGATTGGTCGGCAGCATGTGGTTCAGGTCGCCGAGATGGTTCTTGCCGAACTGTCCGGTGGCATAACCCTGGTTCTTCAGCGCGCCGGCGATGGTGAGCGCCTTCTCGGTCATGCCGATTGGCGCACCGGGAAATCCGACCTTCGAGAGGCCGGTGCGCAGCACACTTTGTCCTGTAATGAAGGACGAGCGTCCGGCGGTGCAGGATTGTTCGCCGTAGGAATCGGTGAACATCATGCCTTCCTTGGCGATGCGGTCGATATTGGGCGTCTGGTAGCCCATCAGACCATGCGAGTAGCAACTCAGATTCGAGATGCCGATATCATCGCCCCAGATGACGAGGATATTGGGCTTTCCGGACTTGGCCATAGGCTTTCTCCTTCCCGTGACGCTGTTGCTTTGTCGTCCTGGAACCGGCATTTGCCGCAGCCTTGTTGGTGGGCGCCCTACGCGCCGGTGCTTGAACCTCCTCTCTTCTTCGTTGCCTTCTCGGTTGCCTCCCCGGCCATGCGTATCACCCGAACGGCCCAATGCTGAACAACATGCTGACGATCGCCACGATCCCGACGACGAGCAGGATGATCGCCGTGAGCAGAGTCAGAGAAACTGGAAACTGGCTCTCGCCATGCACGAGGCCGGCTTCCATCATCGCTGCTCTCTGATGGCGCAGATGCAGCATGAATTGCGCGTGATAGATGATCCCGCCGATCAGCATGAGGATGCCGAGCGCCACCAAGGTGACGCCGAAATTGCGCGCCGCGCCTGCATGCATGATCGTGCCGCTCTCGCGCAACTTCTCGAACACCTGGAAGATCGTGAAGCCGAAGCTGATCAGCGACAATGACGTGCGGATGACGGACATCAGCGTTCGGTCCGCGCTCATGCGGGTGCGCTGGAACGACATGCCGGTTCGGCGCGATGACAGCTCGACGGAGATTTCGTCTGCTTTCGAATGGATGGTGACGGGCGCCATCGGTCTATCCATGTGAGTGCGATTGCGGATGCCGCGTCATCCGCCACCGCGCGATGCGGGTGACGATGTCGCGCAATACGATGTAAGGAATAACTGCGAGGATCAGAGTGATCACCACCGCTTCCCCCGGATAGAACGTCCCGAGCACGCGCCACTGGTAGATCGTGTCCATCACAAACCCGAGCAGGATGATGCGCGAGATCGAGATGAGGCCCTCATTGAGGCGGGCACCACGGTTGTCAGCATCGTGGATGATGGTGTGCAGATAGGGAGTGCGGTGGGATCGCGCGTCGCGCGTGCCGTCATGCAGCGCGGCGATTGCCGCCATGGTCGGCTGCAGGAAGAACCGGAACGTCATCGGACCGTGCGAGCGATCGATCACATCGCGCCATAGCCGCGCCTGGGTTTCCCAGGACAGCCCGTCGTGCACGAGCCCATAGATCACGAACCCGGCGGTCAGAATGACGACCAGCCAGGCCATGATGCGGGCCATACTCGACGCGGCACCTGAACTCACGATCGCTCTCCCGGGCGACGCAGTTCGCATCGAAGCCTTCAGATCGGCCTCAAGTTTTGTGATCGCTCTTTATTTTGTTGGACGTGCTCGATGTCGTCCGCAAGACACGTCATCAATCATCAACCTGCAGCATGACGGACGCTAATGCATATTGCGCGACCCTGCCCTCAACTTTTCGTGGCAGCGCCGTCGCGGCGCGGTGTGCGGCGGTATCTGAACGCCGCTGTCGATCGGAAACGCTACGCCGTAAAATTTGCAGTCAGGAACGTTGTCGCATGACGCAACGAAAGCCGACGTGACTCGTCGAGGTGTCGATCGGCTCCGGATGCCGCGCGGCAGGACGATAGCGCCGGCAGTAATTCGGCGCGCAGAGATGCGATCCGCCCTTGAGGACTTTTCGAGGGATTCTGACATTTGGCTGGCAGGGATCGTAGCTCTGGTCCTCCCGCGCACCGCGCGGGTTTTCCGGAATGCAGCAGGCCTTTGCGACATCGGCCTCGTGCCGCGCCGCGTACCAGTCCGAGGTCCACTCCCAGACATTGCCGATCATGTCCTGGACGCCGTAGCCGTTGGGCGGGAATGCCGTCACCGGCGATGTCCGCGTGAAGCCGTCGTGCGCAAGATTTTCATGCGGGAAATCGCCCTGCCAGGTGTTGGCGCGATGCTCGCCGCCCGGCGTGAATTCATCGCCCCAGGCATACTCGGCGCCGTCCAGTCCACCCCGCGCCGCGAATTCCCACTCCGCTTCCGTCGGCAGATCCTTGCCGGCCCAGCGCGCATAGGCGAGCGCGTCCGTATAGGCGACGTGAACCACCGGATGATTGTCGAGGCCGTTGATGTTGCTCTTCGGTCCGTATGGATGACGCCAATCGGCTCCTTTCAGGAAAGTCCACCACTGGCCCCAGTTGCGCAAATCCACCGGCCCTTGCGGAGGCGAGAACACCAGCGAGCCCGCGTAGAGCATGTGCGGCAATGCGCCGGGATAGTCTTTCGGGTCGGGCGGAATTTCGGCGAATGTCGTGTGACCGGTCGCCTTCACGAAGTCCTTGAACTGGCGATTGGTCACCGGCGTCCGGTCGATCCAGAATCCGTCGACCGTCACACGATGCACCGGCGCTTCTTCCACATAATGGCGGTCCGAACCCATGCGGAAGGTGCCGCCTTCGATGCGGATCATTCCGGGGAACGACGCCGAGCCGGTCCCAGACGCCGACGCCTCGGCCAGGTCAGCCATGTCCGGTCTCCAGACGGCACCGCTGCAGACGCGCCATCGTCGCAGTCTCGCGCCGCGAGGCGGAGGTGACTATGCAGAACCGGCAAAATTACGCCAGACCCCTCACTCGTGTTTGAAGCGATCGCCGGAGGCCGCTATATGGGCGGTGCGAAGGCCGGTCGGCCTCCGGCACCGCCAGGAATGGCGTTCAAGGCCCCGTAGCTCAACTGGATAGAGCATCGGATTTCTAATCCGGCGGTTGGATGTTCGAGTCATCCCGGGGTCGCCATGCCGGGGTCGCCATGCCGGGCGCGGAGCCGTCCAAGACCTCGCTGGCCCTCCCCGATCCCGAAGAATTGAATCGAAACCTGCCGGCATCGCCGGGTCACCGGGGTTTGTCCCTGTAACTGGCGAGGAGACGCTTATGTTCGTTCGTCTGGCGGTTTGCGCAATGGCCGGGGCTGCGATCCTGTTCGCCGGGCTGTCATCGGACGCGCAATCGGCGACGGCGACCGCCCTGTCGAAGGCTCCGGCACTGGATTTGTCAGCCGCAAAGAAACAGCGCCGCACTGTCCGGCATCCCGTGCGCCCGCCATCCTATCCCTATCGCGTGCCGGCCTATGGGCGGCTGAACGACCCCTCGCTCAGCCCTAGCGGCCTTCCCTATCGCCGACCAAGCAATCTCGGCGGCTGCGTCTTCGACGAAGGCTACGGACGTTTCAGCGCCTGTCCGAACGAGTGAGAAGTCGTGTCACGTGACGTCGCATTAGACGGGTCATCGCACGTCATTGATGGTCACGATCTCGTAGCGAGCGGCCTCGCCCTCTCCGGTCTCGCGCAACCACATATTGCGAGGGCCGTCGCCGACCATGAGACCCTGCCAGTTCTCGAACACGCGTTCGGGGTCCTGCATCAGAACGGCGCTGCGTAACCGATCGGAAACGATGGCGTCGTAGTTGCGCAGAAAGTCATTTCGATTGCGGATCACCGCGATCGTGCGCCCGTGATAGCGCAACGGGTAGCTGACATGATCGGCGAGCCATGCACGGTCGTGCTCGCGCAGGGCGCGCTGCAATTCGCGCACGGCAGCAGGCTTCGCCGGAACATCGGTCTGTGCCCGCGCGCCGCCGGCCAGAATCGCGACAAGCATCAGGCTCGCCGCCAGCCGACAAATGAGCCCGCGCATCGCGCCACCCGCCCCCTATTCCGCCAGCATCACCACCGCTTCGACTTCGAACAGCGCCCCTTCGAGCGCGAATTTCGAAATCTCGACAGTGGTCGACGCCGGGGGCGCCGATACGTTGACGTACTTGTCGCGTACCTCGCGCAGGATCGGCAGGTGCGACATGTCCTTCAGGTAATTGTTGAGCTTGACGATATCGCCGAACGCAGCCCCCACCGACTCAAGAGCATATTTCAGATTTTCGAAGGCCTGGGTCGATTGCGCGCGAAAGTCTCCCGCAGCGCCGGCCAGCTTGCCTTGTGCGTCGAGGCCGAGCTGGCCCGCGATATAGACGATGCGGCCGGGTCCCCTGACCTCAACGACATGGCTGTAGCCCGGCGGCTTGTACAGGGTCGGCGGATTCAGAAAGCGCGGTTTCGCCATGGCGATCCTCCAGCCGGGCTTGTCGAGGCCTCATCACGCGACGCGATCACGCCGCGCGACGAAATATGACCGCTGCCGCGCCGACTGGAAATGCCGGTGGCGAAGCCTCAGTGCGTCCAGAGACCGCGGCGCTGGAAAGAAAAGTTGTCAGCGTAGGCGATGGTGCGTCGCACCGGCTCTTTCGGCTCGAAGACCTGATATGGAATTCCTTCGCGCTCGCAATAGGCCACCGCCTCCTCACGCGTCGCGAAGCGCATCCGGACCTGGCTCTTCATGTCCGTCGAGGACGTCCAGCCCATCAATGGCTCGACCACGCGCGGCGCTTCCGGCTCGAAATCCAGAACCCAGTCCTTGGTCTTCGCGGTACCGGACTGCATCGCGTTGCGGGCCGGCTTGTAGATGCGTGCGGTCATCGACAGTTCCCTTGCGGCGGAGCGGATGGTCGGGGCAGCAGGATTCGAACCTGCGACCCTCTGCTCCCAAAGCAGATGCGCTACCAGGCTGCGCTATGCCCCGATCCGGCCGATACGGGCGCATGAATAGGGATTTTGCCGCCGCGCCGCAAGCCAAAGCGGGCGGCGGTTGCTGCCGCCTTTCGGCCACTTCCTTGACCAGGCGGTCGGTCCCAATCTTTGCTTCCGACCTTGGCGGCTGCGACGCCGGAGGGCGCCGCTACTGGCCTGAAAACAGCGGGTGAGCGACCTTGTCCCCGGCCTTGATGCCGAGCTTCTTCGCCGTGCCGCCGATCACCTCAAGCACGCCGCGCACCGGTCCGCCGGACGGGATGGTCCGCTCCGACAAGGGCTCGGTGTTTTCTGCGATGCGCCGGATGGTGCCGTCGCCATTGATGAACAGCATGTCGAGCGGGATGTAGGTGTTCCGCATCCACATCGAGACATCCTGATCCGGCTTGAAGTCGAACAGCATGCCGCGGCCTTCCGGCAGCTCCTTGCGGAACATCAGGCCCTTCTGACGCTCCTCGTTGGTCCGTGCCATCTCGATGGTGAAGACGTGGACGCCGTCCTTGGTGACGATTTCCAGCATCGACTCGTCGGCCGCCTGCGCGGCCGCGCCTGCGGCCAGCACCAGCATAAAGACGGCGGCAGCGAACACGCCCCGCCAGGAAGCCAGTCGAGATACCGAAGCGATGTGTCGAGATTTCACGCGAACCGCCTTGCCGCGCAACCAATCGCGCAAGACAGACCGTCTGCGGCGATGTTGCCTAGTGAGAGGCGGGTCCGTGCGATCCGCCATCGGGCTGCACTTCCGCAGCCATCATGCCCTTGGGTCCCGGACCGAAACGAACGAGCACGGTCTGGCCGGGGCGGAGCTCGGTCATGCCATAGCGGCGGAGGGTTTCCATGTGGACGAAGATGTCCTCGGTCCCCTCGCCGCGGGTGAGGAAGCCGAACCCGCGCAGCCGATTGAACCATTTGACTACCGCGCGCTCAAGGCCCGAGGTCGGGGTCACGGTGACGTGAGTGCGAGGTGGAGGAAGCTGCGCCGGATGGATCGCCGTCGTCTCGTCCATCGACAGGATGCGGAAGGCCTGCATCCCCTTGGGACGCGACAGCGCTTCGCACACAACGCGAGCGCCCTCATAGGCAGTCTGATATCCATCGCGCCGCAGGCAGGTGACGTGCAGCAGCACATCCGCGGAGCCATCATCAGGGATGATGAAGCCGAAGCCTTTGGAGACATCGAACCATTTGATGGTGCCCGAAATCTCTACAAGGTCGGTAGCGGATTCTTCCGCTCCCCCTGTGTGACGATCTGGCCCCAGATCGTAACCTGCACCGGACAACTTTGGCCCCATTTCGCCCGACGCCATGACCGTCGCGCCGTTTCAATTAAGCGTCTCTTCCGGACGCTTGAGACGAATCTCTTACGCTCAAGAGTAACACTGGCACGTGTTTGTAAAAGGGGAAAATGCAGCCCGCAAACGATTACCCGGGCCCCTGTGCAAAAGTTGCATCAGGTGAATCAATGCGAAATCAAAGGTGAAAGAGCGTCCCCGATATCGTTGCGAATCACGAGATCGGCGATCGAATCGAACTCGGTCGGCTCTCTGTTGACGATTATGAGTCGCGCGCCGCTCTTTTTGGCCTGCAAGGGCAAGCTCGCCGCGGGCCAGACCACGAGCGAGGAGCCGATCGCGATGAAAAGATCGCAATCCATCGCCCAGCTTTGCGCGCGGCGCATCGCCTCCTCCGGCATGGATTGCCCAAAAGACACGGTGGCGGTCTTGATGAAGCCGCCGCAATCACAATCGGGTGCGTGACCGTTGGCGGCTTCGAATTTCTGCTTGACGTCGACTAATTCGTAACGCCTTGCGCAATCGAGGCACGTCGCGAAAGTGGTGTTACCATGCAGTTCCACCACGTCCTGCGGCGGCACGCCGGCGGATTGATGCAGGTTGTCGATGTTCTGAGTGATCACACCCGGCGCCTTGCCGGCGCGATACAATGAAGCCAGCGCGAGATGCCCGCGCGTCGGCCTGGCCTTCCCGAAATACTCCTCCATCGCGAAGCGACGCCGCCAGGATTCGTCGCGCATCTCGCGACTGGCGATGAACAGATCGAACGGGATCGGCTGCGTCTTCGTCCACAAGCCGCCGGGCGAACGAAAATCGGGAATGCCGCTCTCGGTGGAGATGCCGGCACCGGTGAACGGCACCACGCGTTCGGATTCGTCAATCATCTCGCGCAGCATTGTTGTCGCCGTGGCAAGATCGGGCGCGATCATTTCTCAGTCTCTCGTTATCCAGCCGATAACACTTCGGCAGATATTGCGTGCGCTAGGCGCACGGCGCAACGAACTTGACCTCGCCCCGCCCGCGACTACCTGATAGGTCGCCCGTATCATTCAGGATCTGGAACCGGACCATGCGCTACCTGCACACCATGCTGCGCGTACGCGACCTCGACGCGGCGCTCGACTTCTACTGCAACAAGCTCGGTCTGAAGGAATCATTCCGCCGTGAGGATCCGAAGGGCCGCTATACCCTCGTGTTCCTGATGGCGCCGGGCGATCAGGCGGTCGTCGATCAGTCCAAGCGCTACGGCCGATCCGGTCCTCTGCTGGAACTGACCTACAATTGGGACCCGGAGGATTACGGCGAGGCGCGGCATTTCGGTCACCTCGCCTTCGAGGTCGACAATATTTACGAGACCTGCGAGCGGCTCATGAAGGCTGGCGTCACCATCAACCGGCCGCCCCGGGACGGCCAGATGGCCTTCGTCCGCTCCCCGGACCGGCAGTCGATCGAGCTCCTGCAAAAGGGCAATGCGCTCGCGCCGCGTGAGCCCTGGGCCTCGATGCCCAATTCCGGCCACTGGTAACGCCGGCGAACAGATTTTCGTCCTGGCGGCTCACTGTGCTTGCCTCGCCGCCGATCCGTCACTATACAACGCCCGGCTCTCGCGAGCCGGTCAGCGCCCATCGTCTAGCGGTCTAGGACGTCGCCCTTTCACGGCGAAAACAGGGGTTCGAGTCCCCTTGGGCGCGCCACCTTGCTCACCCGAGCGGCCGAGCACTTCCAAAGCCCGATACCCGCCCGAAGCGTCGCGTCATGATAGCGTGTGGCGTCAATTCGCTTCGCCCGGTCCGCGCAGACCGGGCGCGCGCCGGCGCCGTATGCACCCTGCGGGCCGGTTCTGGGACAGGGAGTCTGGGAATGGCGGCCGCAACCGACGCGCTGATCAAGTGCCTGCCGAAATGCGAACTTCACATCCACATCGAGGGCAGCCTGGAGCCGGACATGATGTTCGCGCTTGCACGACGCAATGGCGTCGCCCTGCCCTACGCCTCGGTTGAAGAGATCCGGAACGCGTACCGCTTCCGCAACCTGCAGGACTTTCTCGACGTCTATTACCTCGGCATGTCTGTGCTGATCACCGAACAGGATTTCTACGATCTGGCCTTCGCCTATCTGCAGCGCGCGCAGGCTGACAATGTCCGTCACGTCGAGATGTTCTTCGATCCGCAAGGCCATACCGGCCGCGGCATCGCGTTCGAAACCGTGATCGACGGCCTGTCGCGCGCGATCGCGGATGCACGGCAGGCGCTCGGTGTGTCGGCCAGCCTGATCATGTGCTTCCTGCGGCACCTGGACGAGGCAAGCGCGCAGAAGACGCTGGATGCCGCGTTGCCGTTCCGCGACCGCATTGCGGGCGTCGGACTGGATTCATCCGAGGCTGGCAACCCGCCGGCGAAGTTCGCGCGGGTCTTCGCCCGCGCCCGCGATGCAGGCTTCTTTCTGACAGCCCATGCCGGCGAAGAAGGTCCTGCGAGCTATGTCTGGGAGGCGCTCGATGTCCTGGGCGTCATGCGGGTCGACCACGGCAACCACGCGATGGATGACGACGTTCTCGTGGAACGGCTGGCGCGGGACAAGATGGCGCTGACCGTATGCCCGCTCTCGAACCTGCGGCTGCGGGTCATCGACGATCTGCGCCATCATCCCCTGCGGCGCATGATGGACAAGGGGCTGAGGGTCACCGTCAATTCGGACGATCCGGCCTATTTCGGCGGCTATGTGAACCAGAATTACCGCGCCGTATCGGACGCGCTCACGCTCGACCGCGACGAGATCGCAGCCATCGTGCGCAACGGCTTCCACGCGTCCCTGATGAGCGAAGCGGAAAAAGCCGAGGCACTCGCCGAGATCGACCGCGCGCTGGCAACGATGCCCTGATCTGGCCGAGGCAGGCCTCGCTCAGAATTCCTTGCGCGCACCCGCGACGCTGCAGTCGACCCCCTTCGAGTCGTTGCTGACAAATCCGAGCGATACGTTGCGGATCGTCCGTTCGGTGCGGGGGTGGATGATGTCGTAGACGCCCTGCGCGTGCTCTTCCAGCGAACCGTCCTTGTTGCGGAAGCGGCAACTGATGCGATCGACGCGAACGACGTAGCTGTTGTTGTTGCGCACCGACACGTCGGCCGTCGCCGTCAGTCCAAAGCCTTCGCGCCGCCAGTCGACCTTTACGACGTTCATTGCCGTCCGCGGGTCGGTATCAAGGGCCACTCGCGATGCCGCGACGCTTCCGGTCACGACCGCCCGGTCCGTACCAGCGAAATTCATGTAGCCGACGACGCCGACAGCCGCGCACCCGAGCAGGACCGCAACCACGACCGGTTTCATACGCACACCCGCGGAGAACGCGCGCAACCGGGCTATGGCTGCGCTCACCGTAAGGTTAGCGCAAAGGGATTAATCAAATTCTAAGGATGTCTGCGGACGGTTGCCCGAGCGGGCCTCAGCACCCGCATCCGGCTCCGGCCGGCAATCCGATCCGGTGGATCCCGCATTCGCTGCGGTTCTGGTTGCGCCAGCGCCCCGCCCGCGGCGCCTCGCCTTCAAGCGTGCGGCTGGTGCAGGGCATACAGCCGACCGACGAGAAGCCCAATTTCTCCAGCGGATGGCGAGGCAAGCCCTCCGTCTCGAAGACCGTGTCCATGTCCTTCCGGCTCAGGGCTGCCAGCGGATTGAACTTCAGCAGCCGGCCGTCGGCTTCGACGTGCGGAATCGACGCGCGCGCGTCGCCGTGGAAGCGCTTGCGGCCGTTGACCCAGCCATCGAAGGCGCCGAGCGCGTCCGAAAGCGGACGAACCTTGCGGATGTGGCAGCAACTGTCGGTATCGCTCAGCCACAGGTCCCGATCAGGGTCACGCCGCTCGACGAGGTCGATCTGCGGCTTGAGCGAGCGGACATCGGTGAGACCTAAAAAGTCGACCAGCCGGTCGCGGTAGTCGAGCGTTTCCTCGAACAACATGCCGGTGTCCAGAAACAGCACAGGCAAGCCGGGGTCGACATCCGAGACGTATTTCAGAAGGACCGCCGATTCCGTACCGAACGAGGACACGATCGCGAGCCGGCCCGCCGGCACCATCCTGATCGCGGTCTCGATGACCTCGACCGGCGATGCCGATTCAAGCGTAGTGTTGAGATGGGCTGCGCGGCTGCCCAGCGTTTCGATCACGCTCATCAGGCAATCTCGGTCAATGTCCGGCGCTGCGATGCACGAGGCGCGAGCCGCTGGCGCAAGGCGCTGACGTCGCCGTCCGCCGCGGGTTGATAGAAGACGTCGTAACGCTGCAGCGCTTCGCAGAAGGCCGCAGCATCCGCAGGCTTTTTCACTTCGAAGGCGTCGAAGCCGGAGCGATGCAGATACACGAACTGGTCGCGCAGCACGTCACCGGTCGCACGCAACTCGCCGCGAAAATGGAGGCGTTCGCGGAGCGTTCGCGCCTGGCTATACGCGCGCCCATCCTTGAAGGTCGGAAAGACAAGCGCCACCAGCGACAGGCGGTTGAGTAACGGCGCCAGTTCCGACACGTCGCGATCGTTGGGCCAGATCACCCCGGTGGCGCCGGGACGCCCGGCAATGCGTTCAGGGGCAGCGAGCAGCCGGCTGGCCGGCAACAACACCGCGCCTTCTTCGGGCACCGGCGCATCGTCCGCGATGCGCAGGTAACGGTCTTCGGTCAGTTCGCCGTTGCTAATGAGCGGCATAGACGCGCTCCTTGAAAGGTTCGACCCCGATCCGCTTGACCGTGTCGATGAACAATTCGTCCGGACGGGACCGCAGCTCGACATAAGCCGCGACGACGTCTTCGATCACATCGGCGACCTGCTCGTACGGCACCGCCGGCCCGAGCAATGTGCCGAGCTTCGCATCCTCGTCGGCGCGGCCGCCGAGCGTGATCTGGTAGAATTCCTCGCCATTCTTCTCGACGCCGAGAATGCCGATATGGCCGACATGGTGATGGCCGCAGGCATTGATGCAGCCTGAAATATTGATGTGGAGCCGGCCGATATTGTGCGCCGACTCGATATTCCGGAACCGGCGCGTCAGTTCCTGCGCAACCGGGATCGAGCGCGTATTGGCGAGGCTGCAATAGTCGAGCCCGGGGCACGCGATGATGTCGGAGACGAGCCCGACATTCGGCGTCGCCACCCCGATCGCGTCGAGCGCTGCAAACAGGGCCGGCAGATCGCGCTGGCGCACATGCGGCAGGACAAGGTTCTGTTCGTGCCCGACCCGGATTTCTCCGAATGAATAGCGATCGGCCAGATCGGCGATTGCATCCATCTGGTCCGCGGTGGCATCGCCCGGCGGCGCGCCGACCGGTTTCAGTGACAATGTCACGATCGCATGGCCACGCACCTTGTGCGGCGCGACCGAATTGCCATACCAGGTATCGAACTTGCGATCTGCAGCGCGCTGCGCCTTCAGTGCATCGCTTTCGTCACGCAAGCTTTCGTAATCCGGATAACGGAAGCGCGCGGCAATGTCTGCGATGATGGCGTCGTCGAGTACGAGTGCGCCGTCCTTGATCGCCGCCCATTCCTCCTCGACCGCAGCCGCGAATGCTTCCGCGCCGAGTTCATGCACGAGGATCTTGATGCGCGCCTTGTAGATGTTGTCCCGCCGTCCGGACAGGTTGTAGACGCGCAGAACCGCCTCGATATAGCTGAGCAGATCGCGTTTCGGCAGGAAGGCCTTAATCGTCTTGCCAATAAACGGGGTGCGGCCGAGCCCGCCGCCGACCACAACCTCGAAGCCGACCTCGCCCGCCTCGTTGCGGTGCAGCCGCAATCCGATGTCATGCACGCGGATGGCCGCACGGTCGTGATCGGCCGCCGTCACCGCGATCTTGAACTTGCGCGGCAGATACGAAAATTCCGGATGCATGGTCGAGTGCTGGCGCAGGATCTCGGCATAGACCCGCGGGTCCTCCACTTCGTCCGGCGCGACGCCCGCCCATTGGTCGCTCGTGACGTTCCGGATGCAATTGCCGCTGGTCTGCATCGCGTGCAGATGGGTTTCCGCAAGCGTCTCCAGCACCTTCGGCATGTCTTCGAGCTTGATCCAGTTGAACTGGATGTTCTGACGCGTGGTGAAATGGCCGTAGCCGCGGTCGTAGCGGCGCGCGACATGCGCCAGCGTTCGCAACTGATCGGACGACAGCGAGCCATACGGGATCGCAACGCGCAGCATATAGGCGTGCAGTTGCAGATAGACGCCGTTCATCAGCCGCAGCGGCTTGAACTCGTCCTCCGTCAGCGCGCCCGACAGTCGCCGCTCGACCTGGTCGCGAAATTCGGCGACCCGTTCGGCGACCACGGCGCGGTCGAATTCGTCGTAGAGATACATGACTCTAGGCCGCCCCGCTGCCCGGAAGTGCAAAGGTCGGCCCGGCAACGCGAATGCGTTCCCGCAGATTGCCCGGCCGGATTTCGCCACCGTCGAGAATGACCGGGGCCACATACGCGCCGACCGCCTCGAGATCGCTTGCGTTTGCGTCCTTCAGCAGCGCGGTCGCTTCCTCCGCCGTGGTAGTCACCAGAGCGTCGCTCAGTGCGTTCGACCAGCCGCGTTCGGCCGTGCGGTACACCACCGCGCCGTCGCCGAGACGATTTCCGGTGATCACCACCGGCCCTTTGACTTTCAGCTTCTGCTGCTGCGGAGCGGTCATTCGGCGGCCTCCAGAAGTTCGACCGCGTCCTTCCATGCGCGGGAATGCGCGACCACGTCGCCGACCACGATAAGCGCAGGACCCTCGCCTGCTCCGGCCGCGAGCGACGGCAGTTGCGACAGCGCGCCGGTGATGCTGCGGGAATCTGGCCGCGTGCCGCGCGCCAGCACCGCGACCGGCGTCTGCGGATCGCGGCCGGCCGCCACCAGGCCGTTTCGTACGGCGGCCGCGGCGGTCAGTCCCATGTAAATCGCAACCGTGGTCGTGCGGTCCGCGAGGCCGGACCAGTCGATCTTGTCCGCTCCGTCCGCGGTGTTCGCAGTGACGATGGAGAGCCGCGTCGCCTCCTTGCGCAGCGTCAGCGGCACGCCGGCTTCAGCCGCGCAGCCAAGCGCCGCGGTGATGCCCGGGATGACCGTGACAGCGATGCCTTCGGCTTCCAGCGCCTCGCGCTCCTCGCCACCACGTCCGAAAATGAAAGGATCGCCGCCCTTGAGGCGCACGACATTGCGGCCGGCTTTCGCCTCCGCGATCAGACGGCGGTTGATGGCCTCCTGGCCGATGCCGGGATGGCCCTTGCGCTTGCCGACGTGAACGATTTCTGCATCCCGTCTGATCCGGGAGAGGATCTCAGACGACACCAGATCGTCTGTCAGAACAACGTCCGCCGATTGCAGGGCATGAAACGCCTTCAGCGTCAGAAGATCGGGATCGCCGGGACCGGCGCCGACGATCTGCACATGCCCCTGGCGCGGCGCGCCCTGTCCGGCGCGCTCGACCTCGATGATAAGCGCGGCTTCCGCCTTTGCGCTCCGTCCGGCAAGAAACAGCGCACCGATCGGCCCGTCGATCACGCGCTCCCAAAACTCGCGGGTCGAAAATCCACGATGGCGGAGCGCGTGCAGCCGATCGCGATAGCGCCCCATCAACGCAGCGAACTCTCCGATGCGCTCGGGAAGAATCCGCTCGATCTGCTCACGCAGACGGCGCGCCAGAACAGGTGACGTACCGCCCGTCCCGATCGCGACCACGACGTCGCCGCGATCGACAATCGACGGAAAGATGAAGGTGGAGAGATCCGGCCGGTCTACGATGTTGACCGGTACATTCATCGCGCGCGCCTGCGCGGCCAGTTGCTGG
>NZ_DATMRV010000003.1:0-27578 GCF_035565795.1 Pseudorhodoplanes sp. | reverse complement strand
GACCGCGTGATGTCCATCGCCGGGAAGGTGCGCTTGTCAGCGACCTTGCGATCAAGGATGAGCTCGGAGTTACCGGTGCCCTTGAACTCTTCGAAGATCACTTCGTCCATGCGCGAGCCGGTATCGATCAGCGCGGTCGCGATGATGGTCAGCGAGCCGCCTTCCTCGATGTTACGCGCGGCGCCGAAGAAGCGCTTCGGCCGCTGCAGGGCGTTGGCATCGACACCGCCGGTCAGCACCTTGCCGGATGACGGCACGACGGTGTTGTAGGCGCGGCCGAGGCGGGTGATCGAGTCGAGCAGGATGACCACGTCGCGGCCGTGTTCGACCAGGCGCTTGGCCTTCTCGATCACCATCTCCGCGACCTGGACGTGACGCGAGGCCGGCTCGTCGAAGGTCGAGGACACGACCTCGCCCTTCACCGAGCGCTGCATGTCGGTCACTTCTTCCGGACGCTCGTCGATGAGAAGCACGATCAGATAGCATTCCGGATGGTTGGCCGTGATCGAGTGCGCGATGTTCTGCAGCAGAACGGTCTTGCCGGTGCGCGGCGGCGCGACCACGAGGGCGCGCTGGCCCTTGCCGATCGGCGCAACGATGTCGATGACGCGGGCCGACAGATCCTTCTTGGTCGGATCCTCGTGCTCCATCTTCAGCCGCTCGTTCGGATAGAGCGGCGTCAGGTTGTCGAAATTGATCTTGTGGCGCGCCTTATCCGGGTCTTCGAAATTGATCGTGTTGACCTTGAGCAGCGCGAAATAGCGTTCGCCTTCCTTGGGCGAGCGGATATGGCCTTCGACGGTATCGCCGGTGCGCAGGCCGAAACGGCGGATCTGCGAGGGCGAAACGTAGATGTCGTCCGGGCCGGGCAGGTAATTCGCCTCGGGCGAGCGGAGAAATCCGAATCCGTCGGACAGAACTTCGACCACGCCTTCGCCGACGATGTCGATCTCCTTGGCGGCGAGCTGCTTGAGAATCGCGAACATCAGCTCCTGCTTGCGCAGCGTGCTGGCGTTCTCGATCTCCTGCTCTTCGGCAAAGGAGAGAAGTTCAACGGGGGTTTTGGTCTTGAGGTCTTGAAGCTTTACTTCCCGCATCGGGGGCAGTCCTTGGCGTGAGGATCACCGGCGCCAGACGAAAAATCGAAACAGCGGCGGCGATTCAGGAGGAGGAGTCCGCAGGTCTTGCCGGAAGGTCTTGCCGAAAGTTTTGGCTGACGGGCCTTAACGCCCCGGCCGATGCTTGCGCCCTTACGGATACACCGCTGGCGCTGTTTGGCATCCGCCTGCGTTCGGGGGGATGTATGGAAGATACGGACAGGCTGACGATTCCGCAAGTGGCCGTTCTGTGACAGCGGCCGGCGGCTGTTGACATCAGAACGGCTTGAGCACCACCACGAACACGATCAGGATCATGAGGACCGTCGGTACCTCATTGAGATACCTATAGAATTTCTGGCTGTGCCGATTGCGGTCGTTGGCGAAGTCGCGGGTCAGCCGGACCAACCAGCCATGAATTCCGGACATCGCAAGGACCAGCGCCAGCTTCGCGTGGAGCCAGCCCGATTTGAAAAATCCGGCATCCCAGGCGAGCCAGAGGCCCAGAATCCAGGTCGCGATCATCGCCGGATTGATGATGGCCTTGAGGAGCCGGCGCTCCATCACCTTAAAGGTCTCGGACTGCTTCGACCCTGGCTCCGCCTCGCAGTGATAGACGAACAGACGAGGCAGATAGAGCATCCCGGCCATCCAGGCGATGACCGCGATGATGTGCAGCGATTTGAGGGAGAGGTAGAGCATGATCTGCCTTATCCCTCCCCCACAGGGGGAGGGTGGCCGGCAAAGCCGGCCGGGTGGGGGATCTTCAACGCAGCGTCGATAGCTTCAAGAACGCCTGCGAGATTTGTATCAATCTCATTATTCCAAAAGCGAAGCACGCGAAATCCATCTTCGTTGAACTTCGCATCACGCATTCGATCGCGAACCTGATGAAGATCGAAGCTGTGCTGTCCGCCATCAACCTCGACGATCAGCTTTTTCCGCAGACATACGAAGTCGACGACAAACCCATGGCGCGGTGCTTGCCGTCGAAAATGATATCCGCGCTTTCTCCAGGATCTCAGGTGAACCCACAGCTTTACTTCCTGCGGGGTCATGGTCTTGCGCAAACCTCGGGCAATCTCGTTCGCCATGTCCCGGTCGCCTTCGGCGACCACCCTCCCCCTAGGGGGAGGGATAAGCGCCTCGGAACGACCTTCCTGAGCTACCCCCGCACCCGCCGCAGCATCTGCTCGACATTGGCGATCGGTGTTTCCGGCGTGATGCCGTGGCCGAGATTGAAGATGAACGGCCCGTCCGAGAATGCGCGCATCACCGCATCGACCGATTCATCGAGTGCCCGGCCGCCGGCGATCAGCACCAGCGGATCGAGATTGCCCTGCACCGGCTTCAGCTTCTGCACGCGATCGCGCGCGAATGTCTTGTCGATCATCCAGTCGAGCCCGACCGCATTGACCGGCACCTCGCTGGCATAGTGCGCGAGCGACGCGCCGGCGCCGCGCGGAAATCCGATGATCTTCGCGTCCGGAATGGCCTCGCGGATCGCAAGCACGATGCGCCGCGTCGGTGCGATCGACCAGCGCGCGAATTCTTCAGGCGGCAGAACGCCCGCCCAGGTGTCAAAGATCTGCACCGCGTCGACGCCGGCCTTGAGCTGACGGATCAGATATTCGGCGGAAGCCTTCACCAGGATATCGATCAGCTGATCGAAAGCGTCCGGATGCCTGTAGGCGAACAGCCGCGCCGGCGCCTGGTCCGGCGTGCCGTGGCCGGCGATCATGTAGGTCGCGACCGTCCATGGCGCGCCGCAAAAGCCGAGAAAGGTGACATGTTCGGGCAGCTGCGGCTTCACCAGCCGGATTGTCTCGTAAACCGGGTCGAGCTTTCCGTGATCGATCTCGCGGCGGATCTCCTGAATGCTCCGCGGCTCGGTGATCGGTTCGAGTTTCGGTCCTTCGCCCACAACAAAATCGACCGTCCGGCCGAGGGCGTAAGGAATCACTAAGATATCGGAGAACAGGATCGCCCCGTCGAAATTGAACCTGCGGATCGGTTGCAGCGTCACTTCGGCGGCGAGTTGTGGGTTGAAACAGAGGTTGAGGAACGAACCGGCTTTCTCGCGCGTTGCGCGATACTCGGGAAGATAACGGCCCGCCTGCCGCATCATCCAGACCGGAGGGATCTTTTCGCGATGGCCGTTTAGCACATTGAGGAGGGGTTTGTTCACAACACTGCTCACCACCGACATCCTTCCCTTTAAGACTCTTAGAATCTTCTCTTCAGTTTCTTTTACGCGGTTGATTTGACTCACGAGTCATTCGTGCAGTTTTCCGGACCGGTTCTTCACACATCCCCGGTTCCCCGCCAGCCTTGTTCACATTCATCAACAGGGTCCAAGGCCTTGAATCTCAAGCCTTGATAGGCGCGCGTCCCGGGAAACGCAGCTGTCGTCCAGATCACAACACACCATCGGAAATTTGGCGGATTCTGTCCAACCGGGCAGCAATGTGGACCGTTGGGCCGGTCGGCCGTCCGGTCGCCTTGCGCTTTGCGTTTCGGCGTGGCCTTCTCCCCAGAAGCGCACAATCTGTTCTGTGCATTTCCCGGGCTGGACGACCACTTTGCCGCATCGAAACCCGAGCTATTTCCATCTCCATCTGGTCTCGGACTCCACGGGCGAAACCCTGACCACGGTGGCGCACGCGGCGGCTGCCCAATACGCGCACATCTCGCCGATCGAGCATGTTTATCCGCTGATCCGGACCCAGAAGCAGCTCGACCGGGTGCTGACCGAGATCGAGGAAGCCCCCGGGATCGTGCTCTACACCCTGCTCGACGAAGAATTGATCGGGCGGCTGGAGAAGAAGTGCGAGGAACTCAGCCTGCCCTGCCGATCGATCCTGGGGCCGGTGCTGCGGGTGTTCCAGTCCTATCTCGGCACCACGACCACGCCGCGCGTCGGCGCCCAGCACACGCTGAATGCCGAGTATTTCAAGCGCATCGACGCGCTGAACTACACCATGCTGCATGACGACGGCCAGCATCTGGACGGTCTCGAACAGGCCGATGTCGTGCTGGTCGGCGTCTCGCGCACGTCGAAAACGCCGACCTCGATCTATCTGGCCAATCGCGGCGTGAAGACCGGCAATTACCCGCTGGTCCCGGGGGTGCCGGTGCCGCCGCAGCTGGAACGCTTGACGAAACCGCTGGTCGTGGGGTTATTCGCGAGCCCGGAACGCATCGTGCAGATCCGGCAGAACAGGCTTCTTGGTTTGAAAGCGCACCACAACGAAGCGGCGTATATCGACCGGCAGGCGGTGGCGGAGGAGATCAACTTCTCCCGCAAGCTTTGCGCCCGTCACAATTGGCCGCTGATTGACGTGTCGCGTCGCTCGATCGAGGAGACCGCGGCCGCCGTGCTCCAGCTTCTCACCGAGCGGCGCCGGGCGCCGTCGCTCTAGATGCAGTTCTGGTCCGCTCCGGCTCCGCTGATCCTGGCCTCGAAAAGTCTGGCCCGCCGCACCATGCTGAGCGCGGCCGGCATTCCGATCGAAATCATGCAGGCGCAGATCGACGAACGCGCGATCGAACGCACGCTCGGTGCCAAACGCGATCCCGACGAACTGGCGCTGCTGTTGTCCTGGGAAAAGGCGAGCGCCGTATCGCACAAGATGCCGTCGCGGATTGTGGTCGGCGCCGACCAGACGCTGGCGATGGGTTCTGTCCGTTTCAACAAGCCGGCGGATCGTGACGAGGCGCGCGAACAATTGCAGCTCCTGCGCGGGAACAGCCACACGCTGCATTCGGCGGTGACGCTGGTGCAGGATGGCTCGGTGCTGTTCAAGATCGTCGATACCGCGCGGCTGCGCATGCGCCCATTTTCGGACCGGTTCCTCGAGGAATATCTGGAAGCCGCGGGTCCCTCGGTGACAGAGAGCGTCGGCGGCTATCAGCTCGAAAAGCTGGGCGTGCATTTGTTCGAGCGCGTGGAAGGCGATTACTTCACAATTCTCGGCATGCCTCTTCTGCCGCTGCTCGCATTTCTGCGGCAGCAGGGCTTCCTGAAGGAATAGCTTCGGCATTCTTCGCCATGATCATTCTCGGCCTCACCGGCTCCATCGGCATGGGCAAGTCGACCACCGCGCGTCTGTTCGCGGAGGAGGGTGTGCCGGTGCATGACGCGGATGCCGCCGTCCACGCGCTTTACGAGGGCGAAGCCGTGCCGCTGGTGGAACAGGCTTTTCCCGGCACGACGCGGGACGGCAAGGTCGATCGTGCGCTGCTTGCGAAAGCGGTGGTCGGCAATGCCGACGCTATGAAGCGGCTCGAGGCCATCGTGCATCCGCTGGTTGCCAAGACGCGCGAAAAATTTCTTGCCGATGCGCGAGCGATGGGGGCGAAAGTGACGGTGCTCGACGTGCCGTTGCTCTTCGAGACCGGCGGCGAAAATCTCGTCGATGCCGTGGTTGTGGTGTCGGCTGCGCCCGACATCCAGCGCGAGCGTGTGATGGAACGGCCGGGAATGACCGCCGAGAAATTCGAAGCATTGCTCGCCAAGCAGATACCCGATGCGCAAAAGCGCAGCCGCGCCGACTATATCGTGGATAGCGGGCAAGGCGTCGAACCGGCCCGCGCCCAGGTGCGCGAAATCCTGAAGAAGGTTGCTACAATGACGCCGAAACGTTGATTCGGCCGGTTTCTTTCGGTTTGCAGGCTTTGCGCGAGATCGTCTTCGACACTGAAACCACGGGACTCGACCCGGTGCAGGGGCACCGGCTGGTCGAGATCGGCTGTGTCGAATTGCTGAACCGGTTTCCGACCGGGCGCACGTTTCACAAATATCTCAATCCCGAACGCGACATGCCGATCGAAGCCTTCAACGTGCACGGGCTGTCGATCGAGTTCCTGAGTCAGCACGGTCTGTTTCGGGACGTCGCGGACGAATTTCTGGATTTCATCGGCGATGCGCCGCTGGTCGCGCATAACGGCTATTTCGATCTCGCCTTTATCAATTCCGAACTCGATCTCGCCAAGCGTACGACCTTCGCGCGGGACCGGATCATCGACACGCTGATGCTGGCGCGCCGCAAGCATCCGGGTCAGTCGAACAAGCTCGACGATCTGTGTGCGCGCTACAAGATCGACAACTCGAAGCGCACCAAGCACGGCGCATTGCTCGACGCCGAACTGCTCGCCGAAGTGTATATCGAGCTGACCGACGCGCGGCAGACAACGCTCGGTCTTGTGGCGACCAGTTCGCGGACGGTGATTGCCGGAGGTAAAGGCGCTGTCGTACGCGCTCGACCTGCGCCGCTTCCGCCACGCGTCACCGACGAGGAGCGTGCCGCGCATGCGGCATTCGTCGCAACGCTCGGTGACGCTGCGGTGTGGCGGAGCTATACGGAACTATATAGAGACGCCGTCTGATTGATGCGGCTTGCCCCGTGAGGGCCGCGCTTGCGCGGCGCCTCGGGACGACAGCGTGAGCAGGTCAGCTCGGCTGCTGCTGTCCGGTCTGCTCCGACAGCTTCTGACGATACAGCCCGACGAAATCGACCGGATCGATATAGAGCGGCGGGAAGCCACCATTGCGCACGGCCGATGCGATGATCTCGCGTGCGAACGGGAACAGCAGCCGCGGGCATTCAATCATCAGCACCGGATGAATGCTTTCCTGCGGCACATTCTGGATCCGGAAGACGCCGCCATACACGAGATCGAACGCGAACAGGATCGAGTTGCCGATTTCCGCCTTGCCCTCGATCTTCAGGTCGATCTCGAAATCGGACTGAAGGGGCGACGCGTTGACGTTAATCTGGATATTGATCTGCGGCTGCTGATTGGAGGGCTGCAGCGAACGGGGAGCGTTCGGATTCTCGAACGAGAAATCCTTCACATACTGAGCCAGCACGTTGAGCTGCGGTGCAGCTTCGGTAGCGGCCTGCGGCCCGCCATTGGTCGAGTTCGCCATCGTCAATCCTGGTTGGGCGCCGCGACCGGGCGCCAGCGGCGGTGTGGCTAACACACGCTTTCGAGGGGAACAAGGATTCGAGGATCAGGTTCGCCGCGATCGCTTCGGAGGGACCTTCGGCTGTTCGTCGTGATTGTCGCGGATGTGCCGGTCCGGCATGTCGCGCCATTGGCTCCGGTCCAGTTCGAGGACGCGGCCGGCCGGCCGGGCACGTCCAATGGGAACATGGTTGATAAGGCGTTGCTGGATCGCCGGAAACAGCAGCAGCAATCCGATACAGTCGGTGATGAAGCCGGGCAGAACCAGCAGAAGGCCGCCAAGCGTGGTCAGGACCCCACTGGACCGCGCAGCGGGTGCGCCGAAATCGCGCTGAGACAAAATGTCTGCGACGCGGCCCGCAAGACGCCGGCCCATCCGCGCCAGCACGCCAAAGCCCAGCACCGACGTCGCCATCAGCGCCACCACGGCGATGAATGACCCGAAAGTCCATGCCACCATGAGGAAAACCGCGGCTTCGGCCATAACGAGGCCTAAAAGTCCGAACAGGATCAGCTTTCCGATCGGCATCGGCGCGTTCCCAATCGCGGTCTCGTGTTGGCCTTTGGGGCCGGGATCGTCTAAAATCTGCTTGAAGCTCAGTTTTTGGCTCGAAGCGACCTATGGCCAAGACCGTCCGGGTGCTTAGATTATAGCGCCGGGCGGCTCTGCACCGCTTTCGGGCCGACGTGGCGGCCCCGTCTGTCCCCAGGGCTGCAAAGGCATTCGCGACGTGTTCGATATCTACACCATCATCTTCCTGGCGCTGGCGATTTTCATTTTCATTCGCCTGCGCAGCGTGCTGGGTCAGCGCACAGGACGCGAGCGTCCGCCGTATGACCCATATTCCGCCCGCGACGCGCGGGCTCCCGCGAGTGACAAGGTTGTGACCTTGCCCACCCGGAACGCCGAAACGATGGCGCGTCCGGTGGAACCGGCCCCCGATCGCTGGAAGGGGATCGCCGCCGAGGGAAGCGCCGTCGCCTCCGGGCTGGACGCCATCGCCGCCGCCGACCGCAGTTTCGACGCCAAACATTTCGTGACCGGCGCCCGCGCCGCCTACGAGATGATCGTCGGCGCATTTGCAGCCGGCGACCGCAAGAGCCTGAAGGGGCTGCTGTCGCGGGAAGTCTATGACGGCTTCGATGCCGCCATCCGCGACCGCGAGGCCAAGGGCGAAACGGTCGAAAATAAATTTGTGTCGCTCGACACCGCGGACATCATCGCGGCCGAATTGCGCAACAATACTGCGCAGGTCACGGTGCGCTTTGTCTCGCAGCTGATCTCGGCAACGCGCGACAAGTCTGGCAACGTGATCGACGGGAGCCCCGACAAGGTGACCGAAGTCACCGACGTCTGGACTTTTGCGCGAGACGTGACGGCACGCGATCCGAACTGGAAGCTGGTCGCGACCGAAGCCGCACAGTGACTTGATGGGGATGGCCAGGGTTTGATTGGGGCGACGTGGCGGACATTGGGGGCTTTGAACGCGCGCCATCTTCGGTGCGCCGGGCTGGCTCTTGCGATCGCCGCGGCTCCTCTCCTCGCGCTGCAGTCTTCATCGGCGTCAAAAGCCGAAACAAAGGCTGGCGCGACCGCCTCTTCGAAAAAATCCGCCCGCGCGAAAGTCGGAAAGAAGCGCGTTGCGAAGGCGCATCCGCTCAAGATTCCCAACAGCAATTTCGAACCACTGGCTTGGCACGAGATCCCTGGCTGGATCGAGGATGACCATGGCGAAGCGTTCTCGGCTTTTCTCGCGAGCTGCAGATCGATCCTGCGGAGTTCGGTGAAAGCGCGCGCCGAACGCGGCGAGACCTATCGCGCGCTGTTTGAAGTTTGCGGACGCGCTGTCGCCGCGGTGCCGCTCGACGAAACCGGCGCGCGTCATTTCTTCGAACAGAATTTCCGCCCCGTCAGACTGAGCGCGGAGGGTGCGACCGAGGGCTTCTTCACCGGTTATTACGAGCCGGTGGTCGAGGGCGCCCGCTGGCCGAGCGATGTCTACACGACGCCGCTATACGCACGTCCGCCGGATCTCGTGACGCAGCGGCTGCGGCGCTCCGGCGGCAAGGGCAAGGCCGGCAAGCGCATCGTGAAGCGCAGCACCGCTCCCTATTACGATCGCACGCAGATCGAGGAGGGCGCGATCGCCGGCCGCGATCTCGAGATCGTGTGGCTGAAGGATCCTGTCGATGCGTTCTTCGCCGAGATCCAGGGCTCGGTGCGCGTGCGCCTTGAGGACGGCAAGGTGATCCGGCTGAACTATGCCGACAAGAACGGACACCCCTATTTCGCGGTCGGCTCGGTGCTTATCCAACGCGGCATCGTGACGCGCGAAGACATTTCGATGCAGAAGATCCGGGAATTCATGGAGAAGAACCCGGAGGAAGGCAAAGAGCTGCGGCGGATGAACAAGTCCTATGTGTTCTTCCGCGAAACCGATCTCGGCGAGCACGACGAAGCGATCGGCGCGCAGGGCATCTCCCTGACGGCTGCGCGCTCGATCGCGGTCGATCGCAAGATCCACACTTACGGCATGCCGGTCTTCATCAATGCGCTGCTGCCGATCGTCAGCGAGAAGCCGGACACCTGGTTCCGGCGCTTGATGATCGCTCAGGATACCGGTGGTGCGATCATCGGACCGGCGCGTGCGGATATCTATCTCGGAGCAGGCGACGAGGCCGCGCGCGCAGCCGGTCGCTTCAAGCATAACGGCCAGTTCGTGATGCTGATCCCGAACGAGCTCGATCCGGACGATCAGGCGCTCGGCATGCCGCTGCCGCAGCCGCGGCCGAAGGATACGAGCCTCGTCGCAAGCGTCACGCCTTCGCATCCGCGCCCCGGAGATCAAACGTCTGCGGTGCCGGCCGCAGCGACACCCGTTTCCTTTGCCCCGACGCCAAAACCCGATCCGCGCGACAAGCCGCAAAGCGTGGCGCGTGGCGAAACCTCCGCGGCAGCGAAGCCGCAGGCCGCGCCAGAGCCGAAGCCAAAGCAAACGCCAGCGCCCAAACTCTCGTCGGCTCCTGCTACGAAACCTGCAGCGCCCGGGGCGAATCCGGCGCCGGCCACACCGGCCAGGCCTGCAGCAACGGCCCCGGCCGCAAAACCGGCGGCGGCGACCGCCCAGGCCAAGCCGGAGGCTGCACCGGCCAAGAAGCCCGCCGCAACCGGCGGCGGCAATCCATTCCCGAAGCCGATCTCCTCGCCGCCCGCAGCGAAGCCGGCTCCGAAGAGCAAACCCAAGCCATCGGATAAGCCGGCATCATGACCGCGGGCGGAAGCCGCAGGGGCCGGCGGCTTTCATCGGACGACATCGCGCTCTGGGAAGGTGTCACCAAATCCGTACGTCCGCTGCGCAAACGCGTGCGCATCGCGGAGCCATCCGCAGGCGCGGTGCAAACTCATCCGCCGAAAATGGCGAAGGCGCCCAAGCATGTCGCGACAGCGACGGTGCCACCTGCCCCCGCTCCCGCGCCCGCACCGAAAAAGCCGCCGCCACTTGCATCGCTCGATCGCAAGGCGAAGCAGAAGATCGCGCGCGGGCACGATGCCATCGATGCGCGGCTCGATCTACATGGTCACACGCAAGCCGAAGCGCATGATGCCTTGCTCCGCTTTCTGCGACGGACGCAGGCGCGCGGCGGGCGCGTGGTCCTCGTGATCACCGGCAAGGGCGTTCGCGGCGAACACGATCGCGGCATATTGAGGCGCGCGGTGCCGATGTGGCTCGCGCTTCCGGAATTCCGTCAGCTCGTAATTGGCTTCGATTCCGCCGCAATCACGCACGGCGGCGAGGGCGCGTTGTACGTGCGGCTGAGAAAGACGCGCGAGCGACCTTGACCCTATCCTTCCCCTGACAGGGGCGGGATGCCGTCGTCAAAACCTCACGGTCGCGAACAGCTTCACCGTGCGGCCTGGCTGAAGCACCTCATTCTTCTTGAACGATTGCGCGAACCGCACGTCGTCGTTCAGAAGATTGTCGCCGACGATTCCGAGCTTGAATTCGGACAGGCCGGCCGGATCGCCGCGCAGCTTCGACGTATAGCTGATCTCGGCCTTCAGGAGATCGTAGCCGCCGGTCTGCGTCTCGTAGTCGGCGATGTCGTTCTGCGGGAAGGCATGCAGCAGCCCGACGCGCGCGAACCATTGTCCGTCGCGATAATAGACGCCGCCGCCAAGCCGCTGCGGCGGGATGCGGGGCACATTGCTGCCGTCGGTGAAGGTCGCGCGCACAATGTCGTAGCGACCGTCGATACCCCAGACGCCGCGCGCGAGTGGAGCGACGTCATACTGCGCCTGCACCTCCGCGCCGCGGAATGTTGCGTCGCGCTGGTCGTAGACCGCCTGCGCGAGCGCGAGCGCGAGCGTGGGATCGTGGGCGCAACTTGCGAAGTCCTCGCCGCAACGCTGACCCGTAAGGTTGCGAAAGATAAAGCCGTCGAAGCGCGTATAGAACGCACTCGCCTCGAAGCGCAGCGGACCCTTGGCGCGGCGCAATCCGACCTCGACCGAGTGGGTGACTTCCGTTCGCAGATCCGGGTTGCCGATGTCGAATGTGCCGGTTGCTTCATGCACGCCGCGCGACAGAAGTTCCGGCGCGCGGGGGGCGCGTTCGACGTGCTGGGCGGTGATGCTGGCAACGAGCTCGCCCGGCAGATCCTGAAGAAAGCCGATCGCCCCGTTGATCGGCATGAATGAGCGGTCGCGCCGGATATTGAGGTCGGGATCGACGAACAGGTCCGGCACTGCGCCCTTCACGACATTACTTTCGATGCGGCCCGCGAGCTGAAGGCGCTGCGTCGTGTTGAAGCGCAGCTCGTTGAACATGTAGCCCGCGACGCTGCGCGTGGTGTTCGGATCGAACAATCCGCCTTCGACGCCGGGAGCATTGAGTGTCTCGCGGCCGGCCTGAAGGCCGATCGCTGTCGTGAGTGCAGCGAAACGCAGATCGAAGGGCTGCAGCTGGACTTCGATACGGCCTTCCCTCTGATTGCTCAGGAAATATTGCTGCTCGCCATAGAAGCCGCCTTCATCGGCAATTTCGGCGTGCCGGTAATCGGTCGAGCCGAGCCAGTAGCGGATGGTTTCCACCGCGAGGCTGTCCGGCCGAAACTCGCCCTTGCTGGTGAGCTTCGTCTGCTTCATGTCGATGCTGGTTCGGGTTTCCGTCGCTTCCTGGCCGGGCACCTGATACTTGCTGTCCATGGTCGCGTAGGCGAAGCCGAAATAGCCGCGGTCGAACACGTACGAGCCGCCGATGGAATTGCCGTTTGAACGGTGCGCGGAATTCGGCTGCCATCGATTGACGAGCGGCGCAGGCTCTTCGGGAAACAGATACGGATAGGACGGAATCTTGTAGTCGCCGGAATTGCGGCCCCATATGTCCGCGTGGATCGCAAAGTTGCCGGCGCCGGTATCGAGCAGCATCGCGCCCTCGCGGCCGCGGTCGACACTGGTCACCGCTCCGCGCCCTTCGAATGCGAGTCCTCGCTGCGGAATCGCGGTCGGAATGCGGTTGTTCTCCGCATTGACCACACCGCCGATCGCCTGCGAACCGAAGCGCAAGGTGGCCGGGCCGCGGATGACCTCGACCGATTGCGCGGCAAGCGGGTCGAGCGGCACCGCGTGATCCTCGCCGAGCTCGGAGACGCCGCTCGCGCCGATGCCGTTCTCCTGGATGCGCACGCGGTAATTATCGAGACCGCGGATGATCGGCCGCGAGGCTGCCCCCGGCGCAAAACCGGACGACGCGATGCCGGGCTTATCCTGCAGGATTTCACCGAGCGTCTGGCCGGTTGCGCGATCGATCTCGCCGCGCGGCATGACGGTGACGGTCGCGAACTGGTCGACCACAACCCGGAGAGTGCCCAGGTAAAGCTCCGGGCTCGGGGCCGGCGCTGGGGCGTCGAATGACGTTTCGGGAGCTGTGTCGCGCGGGCCCGGAGTCCGGGCAGGGCGCACGGCGCGTCGGACGATGGGGCTCGCCGTGACGGTAATCGAGGGCAGCTCGACGGCCTGACTATGGGCGGGCACGTCCGGAAGGAGTAACGAAATCGGTGTGATAGCGGCGGCAAGTCGGACGGCCATCGAGGTTCCCCAAGTACGTTATGTTATAACATAACAATCTGAGGCCGGCCGCTGTCAATGAGGGGCCGGGTGTGGCACCCCGGATATCGCGATGCTCAATCCCGGCTATGGACGCCTAACGTTGCGTCAGAGAATGAACCGGCTCAGATCGGCATTCTTCGCCAGATCGCCGACGTGCTTCTGCACGTAATCGCCATCGATCGTCAGCGATTCGCCGCTGCGATCGGTGGCCGTGAAAGAGATCTCGTCAAGCACCCGCTCCATCACCGTCTGCAGCCGCCGCGCGCCGATATTCTCCACGCTCGAATTCACCGACACCGCGATATCGGCAATCGCGTCGATCGCCGTATCGGTAAAATTCAGCGTGACGCCTTCGGTGCCCATCAGCGCGACATATTGCTTGATCAGCGATGCTTCGGTGTCAGTCAGGATGCGGCGGAAATCCTCGCGGGTGAGCGCTTTCAGCTCGACCCGGATCGGCAGGCGACCCTGCAGCTCGGGCAGGAGGTCGGACGGCTTCGATACATGGAAGGCGCCCGACGCGATGAACAGGATATGGTCGGTCTTCACCGAGCCATGCTTGGTCGAGACGGTGGTGCCCTCGATCAGCGGCAGCAGATCGCGCTGCACGCCCTCACGCGATACGTCGCCGCCGACACGGCCGTCGCGCGCTGTGATCTTGTCGATTTCGTCAAGGAAGACGATGCCGTTATTCTCAACGGCGCGGATCGCTTCCTGGATCAGCGCGTCGTTGTCGAGCAATTTGTCGGCTTCCTCATTGACGAGGATCTCGTGCGACTCGGCGACCGTAACGCGCCGCGTCTTCGGTTTGCCGCCGAGCTTGCCAAAGATGTCGCCGATCGAGATCGCGCCCATCTGCGCGCCCGGCATGCCGGGAATGTCGAACATCGGCAAGCCGGCGCCGCCGCCGGACGATACCTCGATCTCGATTTCCTTGTCGTTCATTTCGCCGTTGCGCAGCTTGCGGCGGAACGATTCCTTGGTGGCCGGGCTCGCATTCTCGCCGACCAGCGCGTTGACCACACGCTCTTCCGCCGCGGCTTCAGCGCGCGCGATCACATCCTTGCGCTTGCGCTCGCGCGTCTGGACGATGGCAACCTCGACGAGATCGCGCACGATCTGCTCGACGTCGCGGCCAACATAGCCGACCTCGGTGAACTTGGTTGCTTCGATCTTCAGGAACGGCGCACCCGCAAGCTTTGCGAGGCGGCGCGAAATCTCGGTCTTGCCGACACCGGTCGGCCCGATCATCAGGATATTCTTCGGCAGCACTTCCTCGCGCAGCTTTTCGTCAAGCTGCAGCCGCCGCCAGCGATTGCGCAGCGCAATCGCGACGGCGCGCTTGGCGTCATGCTGACCGATGATGTAGCGGTCCAGTTCGGAGACGATCTCGCGCGGGGAAAAGTCAGTCATGTTAACTCGTTTACGGACGGATGGTGACGCATGATAAGGACGCCGTCGGTGTGACCTTCCGGGTGAGGCACTGGACGGAAACCTGCTTTCGTGCAGGCGCGGACGGCGCGACGATTCTCAGGGTCGGGATCGATCGCGATATTAGCATGGCCCTTCTCGCGGAGCATGCGGACAAAAGTCGCGTGTGTTGAGCCGCCGTGTGGCGGGTGCGGTCACGCGGTGAGCGTTTCAACGGTAACACTGCGGTTGGTGTAGACGCAGATGTCGGCGGCGATATCGAGCGATTTGCGGACGATGTCTTCGGCCGAGAGCGGGCCGTCGGCGAGCGCGCGCGCAGCCGCGAGTGCGTAATTGCCGCCCGAGCCGATGCCGGCGATGCCGTTTTCCGGTTCCAGCACGTCGCCGTTGCCGGTCAGCACCAGCGAGGTATTGCTGTCGGCGACGATCATCATGGCCTCGAGCCGGCGCAGATAGCGGTCGGTGCGCCAGTCCTTGGCCAGCTCGACCGCAGCGCGCAGGAGCTGACCCGGATACTGCTCGAGCTTGGTTTCCAGCCGCTCGAACAGGGTGAAGGCGTCCGCGGTCGCACCGGCGAAGCCGCCGATCACGTCACCCTTGCCCAGGCGGCGCACCTTCCTGGCATTGGCCTTGATAATGGTCTGGCCGATCGAGACCTGGCCGTCGCCACCGACGGCCACGATGCCGTTCTTGCGGACAGTCAGGATGGTAGTGCCGTGCCAGACCGGCGACGTTTCAGACGAGGACATGCGGATTAACCCTGTGCGAACGGAGATTTAGGGACGGGAGGGGGCGTTTGCAAATTGGCAGGACGGTCGGTGGCAGAATGTGGGGAGCCCTGTTAAAAGGCCCCAAATTTCCAACCGGAACGCTCGCATCATGCGCAAAGGCCAGGTCACGCGCAAAACCAAGGAAACCGACATCGCGGTCGAGGTCGCGATCGACGGGTCCGGCCGCTCGGATATCTCAACCGGGATCGGTTTCCTCGATCACATGCTCGACCTCCTTGCGCGCCATTCGCGCATGGACCTGACGGTGCGCGCGAAGGGCGACCTCCACATCGACGATCATCACACCACCGAGGATGTCGGTATCGCGCTCGGCCAGGCCGTGAAGCAGGCGCTCGCCGACATGAAGGGCATCACCCGGTACGCCGACGTGCATCTGCCGATGGACGAGGCGCTGACGCGGGTGGCGATCGACGTGTCCGGGCGGCCGTTCCTGGTCTTCAAGGTTGCGTTCGGCCGGGACAAGATCGGCACCTTCGATACCCAGCTTGTGAATGAGTGGTTCCAGGCTTTCGCCATGAATGCCGGGATCACGTTGCACGTCGAAACGTTGTATGGCTCGAACGATCACCATATCTCCGAGTCCTGCTTCAAGGGTCTGGCGCGCGCGCTGCGTGCGGCGTTCGCGATCGATCCGAAGGCGGCAAACGAGATCCCGTCCACCAAGGGCAGCCTGGGCAACTAGTTTGCGCTATCTCCGTCATCCTGAGGTGCGAGCGAAGCGAGCCTCGAAGGATGATCGGGCAATGATCGGGCCGTCGCCCTTCGAGGCCCGCCCACCGGCGGGCACCTCAGGGTGACGGATCAAAGGCCGTTGCAAGGATCAATACTCATGGCCGTATACACCGTCCATCAGCCGCCGCTCGGCAAGGGCGAGAACGCGCCGGACCCGACGCGCTTCACGTTCGTGCGCGACGGATTCTACGTGTGGGGTTTCCTGCTCTCGGTGCTCTGGATGCTGCGGCATCGGCTGTGGCTGGTCGCGGTGCTGTTCGTTGCAGGAACGCTCCTGCTCGATGTCGGCCTGGGCTACGCGGGAGTCAGCAGCGGATGGCGGACGCTGGTGTTTCTTGCGATCGCCTTTCTGGTGGGGATTGAGGGCGCAACGCTGCGCCGCTGGACGTTGAACCGCCGCGGCTGGACCAATGTCGGCGTTGTGGTCGCCGACGATCCGGATGACGCCGAGCGGCGTTTCTTCGTCAACTGGCAGGCGGGCAAGCGTCCGAATGCCGCGCAGCCGCCAGTGCAGTCCGAAAGCGTGGTGCGCGGACCGGTTGCTCCGCAAACCTATGCCCGCCACGAACCGGCCGACGTGATCGGTTCGTTCCCGCAGCCCGAGCGGCGGACATGACAACGGCCATCATCGATTACGGCTCCGGCAATCTTCATTCCGCAGCCAAGGCTTTCGAACGCGCCGCGCGCGAGCATGCGCTGAATGGCGCGGTCGTCGTCACCAGCGATCCGGATGCTGTCGCGCGCGCGGACCGTATCGTGCTGCCCGGTGTCGGCGCCTTCGCCGATTGCCGTCGCGGTCTCGATGCCGTGCCCGGCATGGTCGATGCGCTCAACGAGAATGTACGCAAACGCGGCAAGCCGTTCTTCGGTATCTGCGTCGGTATGCAATTGATGGCGTCGCGTGGGCACGAGAAGGAAGTGATCGAGGGTCTCGGCTGGATTGCGGGCGAGGTCGACCGCATTCATCCGTCCGATCCGTCGCTGAAGATCCCGCATATGGGCTGGAATACGCTGCGGGCTCAGAAACCGCATCCGCTGCTCGACGGTATTGCGACCGGCGATGACGGGCTGCATGCCTATTTCGTCCACTCCTACCAGCTCACGCCGGCGGATCGCGCCGACCTCGTCGCGCAGGCCGAGTATGGCGGGCCGGTCACGGCTATCGTCGGGCGTGACAACATGGTGGGTACGCAATTCCACCCGGAAAAGAGCCAAAAACTCGGGCTTGCGCTGATCGCCAATTTCCTGAAATGGAAGCCGTGAGCGCGCTGATGACGCGGCACCTTCTTAACCTCACCCTGAAGGGGGAGGTCGATCGCGTAGCGGTCGGGAGGGGGTCGGCCTCAGCCTTCAAGGAAATGACCCCCACCCGGCGAGCGATGCTCGCCGACCTCCCCCTTTCAGGGGGAGGTAAGGACCCGCAGCCGTGATCCTCTTTCCCGCCATCGATCTCAAGGACGGCCTCGCCGTTCGCCTCGAACAGGGCGACATGGCGCGCGCGACCGTGTTCAACCGCGACCCCGCCGATCAGGCCTACGCGTTCGAAATTGCCGGCTTCGAATATCTGCACATCGTCGACCTCGATGGCGCATTTGCCGGCAAGCCGGTGAATGGCGGCGCTGTCGATCGCATTCTGGAAGCGACCAATATTCGCGTGCAGCTCGGCGGTGGCATCCGCGACATGGCGACCGTCGCAGGCTGGCTCGACAAGGGCGTCAACCGGGTCATCATCGGTACTGCTGCGGTGCGCGATCCGACGCTCGTGCGCGAGGCGGCGGCCGCATATCCGGGCCGTGTCGCGGTCGGACTGGATGCGCGCGACGGCAAGGTCGCGGTCCAGGGCTGGGCCGAAGCGTCCGAACTCACCGTGCTCGACATCGCCAGGCGCTTCGAGGACGCGGGAGTCAGTGCGATCATCTACACCGACATCTCCCGCGACGGCATGCTGAAGGGCATCAACTGGGACGCGACGATTGCGCTCGCCGATGCGATCTCGATTCCCGTCATTGCGTCGGGGGGGCTCGCGTCGATCGAGGACGTGAAGACGATGCTCGAGCCACGCGCAAAAAGGCTTGAAGGTGCGATTGCGGGACGTGCGATCTATGACGGGCGGCTCAATCCGGCCGAGGCGCTCGCGCTGATCCGCGCGGCGAAAACCGCATGACCTTCAAGGTCCGCATCATTCCCTGCCTCGATGTGAAGGATGGACGCGTTGTCAAAGGCGTGAACTTCGTCGATCTGCGCGATGCCGGCGATCCGGTGGAAGCTGCCATCGCCTACGACGCTGCAGGGGCGGATGAACTGACCTTCCTCGACATCACCGCTAGCCACGAAAACCGCGGCACCATGCTCGATGTGGTGCGGCGTACAGCGGAAGCCTGCTTCATGCCGGTGACGGTCGGCGGCGGTGTGCGAACCGTCGACGACATTCGCGTGCTGCTGCAATCGGGCGCCGACAAGGTTTCGATCAACACCGCGGCCGTGCATCGGCGAGAATTCGTCAGGGAGGCCGCCGAAAAATTCGGCGATCAATGCATCGTGGTCGCGATCGATGCGAAGAAGGTGTCGGCCGAGGGCGAGACCGATCGCTGGGAGATCTTCACGCATGGCGGCCGCAAGCCGACCGGCATCGATGCGGTGGAGTATGCGCAGGAGGTCGTGGCGCTCGGCGCCGGCGAAATCCTGCTGACCTCGATGGACCGCGACGGCACCAAGGCCGGTTTCAACATTCCGCTCACGCGCGCGGTTGCCGATGCGGTGACGGTGCCGGTGATCGCGTCCGGCGGCGCCGGCAATCTCGATCATCTGGTTGAGGGCATTCGCGACGGCCACGCGACCGCGGTGCTGGCAGCCTCGATCTTCCACTTCGGCGAATTCACGATCCGGCAGGCCAAGGAACACATGGCGAAAGCCGGCCTGCCGATGCGGCTCGATCCGTAAAGCCGCCGGAACGCGGTTTCGGCCGGCCGCGTTCGGCTAGTCCACCTTCTCGTTTGGATAGACACCCCAAAGCCGCTCCTGAGGGATCCAGCCCTCGAACTGGTTGCCGTTAACCTTGCACCATTTGCCGTCGCAGCGTTTGACCTGGGCGACGACGCCCGGCTGGAGCTGTGCCGTGACATCGCCGTCGGCCTTGGGGCTGTCGGATACCGCGACCAGCTGATCCTTGTTGCGCGCGGTCACGACGGCGGTCCGGCGTCCGGACAGCAGCGAGTGATAGACCCAGCCCTCGGACCCCTCGGAGTCGCGGATGCGGCGCCAGTTCTCGAACTCGGCGGTAATTTCGACCGGCAGCCCGGACCGCGTGAAAACCCAGCTGACCTCGTGATCCCTGGTCGGGCCGCTTCGCACGTTAACCCGGTCGGATTTCAGGCTCACATAACGCGGCACCGGCAGACCGGAGGCGCTGCCGGATGCAGTTTCGCCAGCGGCGAGCACCTGCGAACACACGGTAGAACTTAGCAAAATTGCGACGAGAGCGATCGGGCTGATGGTTTGTCTTGTTGCGGTCATCTGCTACATGGGAACGAAGACGCCGGTACCGAACGGCGCAGTGTCGGTGAGGCCGGTTAAGGAGGGCTGAACGGCACCGCGCCGCACAATGCCGGACAACGAATTCTGTCCAAGGCTCAGACCCAACCATGTCGAACCGCAAGAAGCCCTTGGTGATCGTGACGCGCAAGCTGCCGGAGCGCGTCGAAACCCGGATGCGCGAATTGTTCGACGCGAGGCTGAACCTCGACGACCATCCGATGTCTCAGGCTGAACTCGCCGAGGCGGCGAAGACGGCCGACGTGCTGGTGCCGACGGTGACCGACCGCATCGATTCGGCGGTGCTGAGCCAGGCCGGACCCAACCTCAAGCTGATCGCGAATTTCGGCAACGGCGTCGACAATATCGACGTGACGACCGCCCTGTCGCGCGGTGTGACCGTGACCAACACGCCGGGCGTGCTCACCGAAGATACCGCCGACATGACCATGGCGCTGATTCTGGCGGTGCCGCGCCGGCTGGTCGAAGGCGCCGAGGTGCTGACCGGCGACAAAGAATGGAGCGGCTGGTCGCCGACCTGGATGCTCGGCCACCGCATCTGGGGCAAGCGGCTCGGCATCATCGGCATGGGCCGGATCGGTCAGGCGGTGGCGCGCCGTGCGCGCGCCTTCGGCTTGCAGATCCACTATCACAATCGCCGCCGCGTCGCGGCGCAGATCGAGGAAGACCTCGGCGCGACCTATTGGGATTCGCTCGACCAGATGCTCGCACGCGTCGACATCGTGTCGGTGAATTGTCCGCACACGCCGGCGACCTTCCATCTGCTGTCGGCGCGCCGGCTGAAGCTGCTGCGTCCCGACGCCTATGTGGTGAACACGGCGCGCGGTGAAGTGATCGACGAGAATGCGCTGATCCGCATGATTTCCGCCGGCGAGATCGCCGGCGCAGGCCTCGATGTGTTCGAGCACGAGCCCGCCGCCAACCCCAAGCTCGTGAAGCTTGCGCGCGACGGCAAGGTCGTGCTGCTGCCGCATATGGGTTCGGCTACGGTCGAAGGCCGCGTCGATATGGGCGAGAAGGTCATCATCAATATCAAGACCTTCATGGACGGGCACAAGCCGCCGGATCGCGTGCTGCCGTCGATGCTGTAACGGCCGCGGCCTTAACCAAGGCCGCACAAGCTGTTCCCGTGTGACGACCGGTCTCTTTATTCCGGATCAAATCCGGGCCTAAAATGTAGAGGTCTATCCTGCGCCGGAGGGCCCGATGCGCGTTCTGTACTCTCTTGCGTTGCTTCCATTCCTGTACGCTCCTGCGAACGCGCAGGCGCTGACGGGAGATCAGATCAAGTCTTCCTTCTTCAACGGCAAGCCGTTTGTCGCGACGTCCACGACGCGGCAGCGCTTCACCATGGTGTTTACGCCGGACGGCAAGGCTACGCGCGAGCCGCTGAAAAAGGCTGGTGAGCCGACCGAAAAGACCGTCGGCACCTGGAAAACCGTGAAGGAAGGTTTCTGCACATCGTGGAAACAGGGTTCGCCCGCGACCTGCTATCGCCTGGTGCCGAATACCAGCGACGATACCAAATGGTCGGTCATGAAGGGCGCGGTCACGGTCGCGAGCTGGACCAAGCCGGCGGAGTGATATCCCTCCGAAACCGGCTTACGGATTTTCGTGAACGGACAGATCCGTGATCGTCGGCGATTTGCCGGACAGCGGATTACCACTGTCCCAGGCATACTCGATCGTTTCGAACCGCATCGTGTGCGTGTCGATCATCAACAGGCGGCCGACCAGCCCCTGACCGAAGCCGACAATTTCGCGGATCGCTTCAAGCGCCATCATCGAACCTGCGATGCCCGGCAGGGCGCCGAGAATGCCGGCCTCGGAACAGGCCGGAATCGATCCCGGCGGCGGTGGTTCCGGAAACAGGCAGCGGAATGTCGGATTGGGTTCTCCTGCTGCGGTGTGTTCATGCGCGCGCAACGTGGTAAGTGCGGCGTCGAAGGTGCCGAGCGTTCCCGTCACCAGAGGCTTCTTCGCGAAAAAGCATGCATCCGACACGAGATAGCGCGTCGCGAAGTTATCCGATCCGTCGATCACGACGTCATATTGCGAGATCAGTTCGATCGCGTTGCCGGCGACGATCCGTACCGCATGGCGTTCGACAGCGACATGCGGATTGAGACGTGCGATTGCGGCTGCGGCGGAATCGACTTTGGCATCGCCGATGTCGTGGGTAGTGTGGACCACCTGACGCTGTAGGTTTGACAGCGAGACCAGATCGTCGTCGACGATCCCGATCGTGCCGATCCCGGCCGCGGCCAGATAGAACAGCACCGGCGCGCCGAGCCCGCCCGCACCGATGACCAGGACGCGCGCGTTCTTGAGCGCGTTCTGTCCAGGTCCGCCGACATCGCGCAACACGATGTGACGGGCGTAGCGCTCCAGTTCTTCCCGGCTCAGCATCGGCCTCACTCCCGCTTCAAGCACATTTTGCGGCCTTAGACATGTTGGCCGTCAAGCCCTTGCGCAATTCCTAATTGCGCGCGCATCATGGATCCAGTGTGCCGGACGGATTGGGGGTTTGGCTGACATGCGTGCGGTCGCGTGGGTTACGGTGGTCACGCTCGCGCTTGCTTCGCAGGCGCTGGCGCAGGCCCAGACTCCGGCCCCGGCGTCCCAGCCGGCCGCCAAGACCAAGGCAAAACCGTCCAAGAAACCTGCCGAGAAGAAGGAGAAGGAGAAGCCAGCCGCACCCGCACCGGCTGCAGCATCGCCTGCCCAGCGTGCGGCCTATGCGGTCCTGCCGGTCGCAGAACGTATTTCGATCCAGTCCGATCTGATCTGGACCGGCGATCTGACCGGCTCGGTCGACCCGGAATTCGGCGATCGTGCGATTGCGGCCGTCCGGTCCTTCCAGCGGCGCAACAAGGCCGAAGAAACCGGCATCCTGACGCCCGAGCAACGGCAATTGCTGGCGGCGTCGATGCGCACGCGCAAGGAGTATAACGGCTGGCGGCTGGTGGAAGACGAGGCGACGCCGGGCGTGCGGCTCGGAGTGCCGGCGAAGCTCGTGCCCAATACCGAGATCGGTGCCCTCGGCAGCCGCTGGTCGTCGGCGCGCGGCGAAATCCAGATCGAGACGTTCCGCGAGAAGATGGCCGGCGCTTCGCTGCAGGATCTGTTCGACGAGATGAAGAAGCGCCCGTCGAACCGGCGCGTGGAACAGGGTTCGATCAACAGCAACGCGTTCTCATTGTCCGGACTGCAGGGACTGAAGAAATTCCATGTGCGCGTCTACATGAAAGACAACGAAGCGCGCGGCATTACCGTGATGTTCGATCAGGCGATGGAAACGATCATGCTGCCGCTGGTCGACATCATTACGAGTTCGTATCTGCCGTTCGGCGATCCGGCGACGGCGTCGTCGTCGCGGCGGGTGAATTACGGCTCGGGGATTGTCGTGTCCTCATCCGGACATGTCGTGACCGAGCGTCAGCTGACGGAGAATTGTCAGGGCATCGTCGTCGCCGGTCTCGGCCGCGCCGACCGGCTTGCGGAGGACGCAGCGTCGGATCTTGCGCTGATCCGCGTGAACGGAGCGCGCAATCTCAGGGCCGTGCCGATTTCCGCGGACCCACCAAAGAGTGTCGAGCTGACGCTGGTCGGCATTGCCGAACCGGATGCGCAGGCCGGCGAGCGCAATGTTTCGACCACGCCGGGAAGACTGCGCGGAATTGACGGCGCGCGTGTTCTGCTCGATGCGCAGCCGCCGCGCGGCTTTGTCGGCGGCGCTGCGATCGACGGCGAAGGCCGGCTCGCGGGCATGATCGATATAGCGTCTGCCGCTGTCGCGGGTCCCGCAACGGGCGCGGGTCAGACCTCGTTCGTGCCGACCGCGACGATCCGCAAGTTCATGGACAGCACGGGCGTCGCTCCGCTCGTCGGCCGTGGCGATGTCGAGACCGCGAAGAATGCGGTGGTGCGGGTGATCTGCGTACGGAAATAAGGGGCAACGATGCCCGACATGTCGCACTCTCCCCTTGAGGGAGAGGGCAACGCGATGCGCACCGCGCCTGCCGCCGCCGAATCGCGGGCGACTATTTGTGTTCGAACTTGGCCGGCCGCTTCTCGACGAACGCGGCCATGCCTTCCTTCTGATCGGCGGTCGCGAACAGCGAATGGAACACGCGGCGTTCGAACAGCACGCCTTCGGCGAGTGTCGTTTCGAACGAACGGTTGACCGCTTCCTTCGCCATCATCGTCGCCGGCAGCGACATTGATGCGATGGTCGTTGCGATCTTCATCGTCTCTTCCATGAGCGATGCCACCGGCACGACCCGCGCAACGAGACCGGAGCGTTCGGCTTCGGCCGCATCCATCATCCGGCCGGTCAGGGTCATTTCCATCGCCTTGGCCTTGCCGATCGCACGCGTCAGCCGCTGCGTGCCGCCGATCCCGGGGATGACGCCGAGCTTGATCTCGGGCTGTCCGAATTTCGCGTTGTCCGCTGCAATGATCATGTCGCATTGCATCGCGAGTTCGCATCCGCCGCCGAGCGCGAAGCCTGCGACCGCGGCAATCACCGGCTTGCGCGCCTTTGCCGCCGCATCCCAGCCGGCGGCAAAGTTGCCCATGAATGTGTCCATGTAATCCTGGCCGGCCATCTCCTTGATGTCGGCGCCGGCAGCGAAAGCCTTGTCCGATCCGGTGATGACAATGCAGCCGATTGCGGGGTCTGCGTCGAATGCGTTGATCGCCGTATTCAGTTCGCCCGCAAGTTCGGAATTGAGCGCATTCAGGGCCTGCGGGCGGTGCAGCCGAACGAGCCCGACCCGGCCATGCGTCTCAACCTGAATGGTATTGTAGCTCATTGTGTCTCACCCGATGTCTTTTGGTCCCGGCTCCGCTCGCTAGCCGAGCGGCTGACAACGCCGGTGCTCTAACCGAATTCAGCGACTGCGGCCAGCAGGCGGTCGATGTCTTCCGGCCGCGACAGCCGATGGTCGCCGTCCTTGACCAGCGTCAGCACCACGTCGTCGCGCGCGATCCGCGATACCAGCGATACGGCATGTTCCCAGGGCACGTCTTCGTCCTGCACGCCCTGCAGGATGCGGACCGGACAGCCGGTTTCGATCAGCCCGCCGAGCAGGAGATGATTGCGTCCCTCTTCGATCAACTGGCGGGTGATGAGATACGGCTCGTCTGAATATTCGGAGGGACGCTGCCATGAGCCCGTCGTTTCGATTTGCTTCCGGATGTCGGGCGTCATGCGCTGCCACATCAATACCTCGGTGAAGTCCACGGCCGGTGCAATCAGCGCGAGGCCGGCAAGCGTACCCTTGCCTGCGAGGCGACCCGCGCGAATGTCGCGCGCGAGCAGAAGCGATATCCATCCACCCATGGACGAACCGATCGCGATCGTCGGTCCGTTGCAGAATTGCGAAAACACCGCCTCGCTTTCCTCGAGCCAGCGGCCGATCGTACCTTCGGCGAAGTCGCCGCCTGATTCGCCGTGGCCGGAATAATCGAATCGGATACAGGGGCGGCCTTGCTCTGCAGCCCAGCGATCGAGGGCTTCCGCTTTGGTGCCTTTCATGTCCGATTTGAAACCGCCGAGCCAGATCAGCGCGGGTCCGCGCCCTTCCCGGCGACGCACGGCAATCGATCGACGCGCGGTGCCTTCACCAACATCGATCGCGGTCAATTCTACGTCACTGATGGCCAAGCCTGTTCTCCATCCTTCTTTTCGCCGCAAAGCGGGATGCAGCCTCGCATCGGGCGACGATATCCTGCAACCCGTTTGCCTCGCGGCTTGAGAGGGCCTATCACGTGTCACGTGTGATCGGTCCCGATCGGCCCGTTTCTGTCCGCGTATCCGCCTGTTGTGCAATCGCAACCCGCGCTGCAGCACGAAACGGAAGGGGTCGAATGTGAATTTGGGTTCTGCGGCGCGAAGGATGGATAATTTCGGTCATGAGATGGCCCTGCCATCCACGCAGAACCGAGGCGTCGTGACGCCACTGCATCCCCTGACCGTTCTGGTCGTGGTGCCGACCTTGCAGGCCGGCGCGGCCGAGATGGGCGCCGTGGACCTCGTGAGAATTCTGACTGCCGCAGGTCATCGGGCTATCGTGCTCTCGCGCGGCGGTCGTCTGGAACCGCGCATCGCTGCAACCGGTGCCGAATTCATCTGCGCCGACGTTGCGAGCAAGAACCCGGCCATCATGGCGCGCAACGCCGCGATGATTTCGCGGATCGTACGCAACAAAAAATGCGACATCATTCATGTTCATGGACGCGCTCCGGCGTGGAGCGCGCTGGTGGCCTCGAAGCTGGCGCGCGTGCCGTTCGTCACCAGCTGGTACAAGGGGTTCCGCGAGCAGAACGCGTTGAAGCGGCTCTATAACAGCGTAATGGCGCGCGGCGATCGCATCATCGCGGTGAGCGATCAACTGGCCGAGATGATCAGCGAACGCTATCGCGTGCCGGCCACGCGAATCGATGTCGTGCCGGCGAGTGTCGATCTCGCGCTGTTCAATCCGGCTCTGATGTCGACCGAGCGCCTTGAGGCGATGCGCCGGATTTTCGGCGTCACCGCGAACGACAGGGTCATTCTCGTCGTGGGGCGGATGCTACGGCGAAAGGGTCATCACGTCGCCGTGGAAGCGGCGCGCCGGCTCAAGGGCATGGGCCTGAAGGATTTCGTGTTCGTCTTCGTGGGCGAGGACAACGGCAACAACCGCTATGCGGGCGAGGTGTGGGATCAGGTGCTCGCAAGCGATCTGACCGATGTCGTGCGCTTGATCGGACCGGTTGACGACATGCCGGCGGCCTATGCCACGGCGTCGGTGGTGGTATCGGCGGCGATCCAGGCCGAGGGCCTGCAGCGGACGATTCTCGAGGCGCAGGCCATGGAGCGTCCGGTCGTGGCCTCCGATCTCGGTGCGGGTCCCGATGCGGTGCTGGCGCCGCCGATAGTTCCGGAGGACCGGATGACCGGCCTTCGCTTCTCGGCCGGCGACGCTGGTGCACTCGCCGCGGCCTTGATCCGCCTGTTTTCGATGCCGGCCGCGCAACAAACGGCAATGGGGCTTCGCGGCCGCCACTGGGTCATCGACCACTTCAATCAGCCGGCCGTGAGCGACCTGACGCTCCGGCTTTACGCCGGGCTGATCCGCGGAAAAAATTCGATCTGATCCTTCGGGATTGGCTCAATTCTGCGGGAATCGGCGATTTCCGGCGGGTTGTGCCGTTGACTTGAACCCGTTTTGTCCCGATCTTCACCCCGTCGGATCGGGCGACGGCTTGGCAAAGCCTTTTTGGCAATTGCCTTGAATGCGCGGCGCCCTCCGCGATTTTACCGCAACAGCTACGGAGATCATCCATTCGTCGTCCCATGAAAGCCGCGCCTCCCGTTCAGAAGGACGGTCCGCGCGTCAACGAAGAGATTCGCCTCCGCGAGGTCCAGCTCATCGACCAGGCCGGTACCAATCTCGGCACGGTCCCTATCCAGGACGCACTCGCCAAAGCATCTGAGGCAGGGCTCGATCTCGTCGAGATTTCCCCCAACGCGTCGCCGCCCGTCTGCAAGATCCTGGACTATGGCAAGTACAAGTTCCAGGCGCAGAAGAAGGCTGCCGAAGCGCGCAAGAAACAGAAGGTGGTCGAGGTCAAGGAAATCAAATTCCGACCGATGATCGACGACCACGACTACGACGTGAAGATGCGCTCAATGAAGCGGTTCTTCGAGGAAGGCGACAAGGTCAAGGTAACGCTGCGTTTCCGCGGCCGCGAAATGGCTCACCAGGAGCTCGGCACCAAGCTTCTCGACCGCGTGAAGGAGGATCTCGCTCCCCTCGCCAAGGTCGAAATGGATGCCCGCTTCGAAGGCCGGCAGATGATCATGATCCTGGCGCCGCGTTGATGCGGCGTCAGTTCCCTCCCTTGCCC
>NZ_DATMRV010000002.1:0-23784 GCF_035565795.1 Pseudorhodoplanes sp. | reverse complement strand
ATGGTTCAGCTTCTCGTGTATCAGACGGCGGCGCGGTCGGATGCGGGAATGCTCTCGCGGCATGAAAGTTTCATGGCGAAGATTGCAGGAACGGAGCTCGGCTTCTGGGTCGCAGACCGGTGCATGCAGATCCACGGCGGCATGGGCCTCGCTGTCGAGATGCCGATCTCGAAGATGTGGCGCGATGCACGCAGCTTTATGATCACGGAAGGTCCGGTCGAGGTCATGCGGATGGTGCTGGCACGCGAAATTCTTCGCGGGCGCGCATAGCGATCAAAGAGAAGTGAGCAGGCGAGATGAAGAAGCAGACCATCGAGGTCCAAATCAGCGACGGTGTTGCCAAAGTCGTGCTGAACCGGCCGCAGAAGAAGAATGCCATGAGCCCGCAATTGCATCGGGACATAGTGGATGTGCTCGAACAGCTGAGATACGAGCCGGCAGCGAAGGTTCTCGTGATCACCGGGGCCGGCGATTCCTTCTGCGCCGGGATGGACTTGAAGGAGTTCTTCGCCGAACTCAAAGACCGGCCTGAGGAATACGATCGCGTCTATCGCATGGCGACGGAATGGCGCTCGCGCACGCTGCGGCACTTTCCAAAGCCGACCATTGCGATGATCAACGGATTTTGCTTCGGCGGTGCGTTCTCGATCGTGGAGGGCTGCGACCTGGCCTTCGCTGCGGATGAGGCAAAGCTCGGTCTTTCGGAGATCAACTTCAAAGGCTTTCCGGGCGGCAGCGTCAGCAAGTCGCTCGCAAACCTGCTGCGCCCGCGCGATGCGCTGTTCTATGGCCTCACCGGCCGCCCGTTCGGCGGGCAGGAGGCAGCGAGAATTGGCCTAGTCAACATGTCGTTTCCGCTGAGTCGACTTGAGGCGGAGACCATGGCGATCGCCAAGGAAATCGCCGGCAAGGATCCGGTGGCGCTGAAAGCGACCAAGGATGGCTATCGCTTCTCGCTCGAAATGCCGATGGATGCGGCTTTGAACTTCATCACCGCTAAAGAAGCCGAGATGACCTTGAGGCAGGGGGACGCCTGGCGCAACGAGGGCATCGGGGACTTCAACAAAGGCAAGTTCCGCCCAGGCCTTGGTGGCCACGAGGCAGTGAAGCGCTGAAATTGAAAGACGGTCGGATGGTAGCGCCACTATCCAATATCAAGGTCATCGATCTTGGAACGATGATCACGGCCCCGTTAGCCGCGATGATGCTCGCAGACCTTGGGGCGGAGGTGATCAAGGTTGAGCGAAATGGCGGAGGCGATCCGTTTCGCAGCTTCAACGGTTCGCTCTACAGCCCGCATTTTGTGTCGTTCAATCGCAACAAGACCAGTGTTGTGCTTGATCTCCAGACCGATGAGGGGCGCGAGGCGCTGCTCCGGCTTGTGGATGACGCCGATGTGGTGCTCGACAATTTCCGGCCAGGCGTGCTCGACCGCCTGAAACTCAGCTCTCAGGTTCTTCAGAAGCGAAATCCGCGCATCATCCATTGTTCGATCACCGGGTTCGGTGAGAGTGGGCCGTATCGGGATCGTCCCGCTTACGACACGGTCGGTCAGGCACTGAGCGGGATCATGGGGCTGTCGATTGATCCCGATGCGCCGCGAATGTCCGGAACGACGATTTCGGACAACGTGACCGGCATGTATGCCTGTTACGGCATCATGGCCGCGTTGCTGGAGCGGCAGACGACCCAGAAGGGGCGGAAGATCGAAGTCAACATGCTGGAGGCGTCGGTCGCATTCATGCCCGACTCCTTGATGAACTTGGAAATGCTCGGACTGCACAACAGTCCCTATACGCGCGTCTCGTTCTCGCAATGCTATGTGCTGCGATGCGCCGATGAAAAGCTCATTGCGATCCATCTGAGTTCTCCTGACAAGTTCTGGCGTGGTCTGCTCAATGCGATCGAGGCGGTAGAACTTGGCGATGACAGCCGGTTTGCTACGCGCAAGGCACGGATCGAGAGCTATCTGATCCTGTCGGACGAACTGCAGAAGCGGTTCACGACGCGCACGCGCGCGGAATGGGTCGAGCGCCTGGAAGAGCAGGATGTGCCGTTTGCGCCTGTCCATCGGATCGGGGACGTCTTCGCCGATCCCCAGCTCGAAGCGCTGGGCAGCCTGAAGCCGATGACGCTTGCCGACGGCACGGTAGTCCGTTGCGTTCAGGCGCCGCTGCTGTTCGACGGCCAGCGTCCGAGTGCGTGGTCGCCAGCACCACTATTCGTCGATGCGTCGAACGCAACGGAGACTCCGGACGCGCAGGCGAAGAAAGTGCGCCGGACCAATGGCTGAAAGCGCAGCTGTTCAACCCCTGTCGAATGTGAAGGCAGCCATCGGTGAATCGCCGCTATGGTCCCCGGACGATCAGTCGCTTTACTGGGTGGACATCAAGAATCCGCGCGTCCTGCGGTACGATTTCCGGCTCGCCACGCTTCAGACCTGGACCATGCCGTCCGAGATCGGAGCGATATGTCGCGCCGATGGTGGACGCTTCGTCGTTTCGCTGCGGAACGGGGTCATGAAGTTCGACCCTGCGACAGGGGAGCTTGATCCGATTGTTCATCCCGAGGCGGGACGTCCTGCTTATCGGCTGAATGACAGCAAGGTCGATTGCCGCGGGAGGCTTCTGGTCGGATCGGTGGAAGATCCCGGCTTCGCGCCAGACGGCAAGCTGTACAGCATTGCCGGAGCGTCGGCCGCAATCCTGCAAGATCGTATTGCCATGCCGAATGCGCTTGGATGGAGCTGGGACTGGCGGACGCTGTATTTCGCAGACTCCTTCCAGCGCCGGATCTGGACGTACGAATATGACAACGAGACCGGGGTCGTCGGCAACCGGCGGGTCTTCGCGGAGATTCCCGAAGGCGAAGGATTCCCGGACGGCCTTACCGTCGATGAGGTCGGGTTCGTCTGGAATGCCCAGATCGATGGTTGGCAGATCAAGCGATACGATCCTGACGGTCGTGTCGAGCGCGTTGTTCGCCTGCCGGTCCGGCGCCCGACCAGTCTGACCTTCGGTGGCCCCGACTACCGGACCATCTTCATCACAACAGGAACGATGAAACTGACCGACGAAGAACTTGCCGCGCAACCTCTATCCGGGTGCGTGCTGGTGCTTCCATCCGACGTTCGTGGTCGCCCCGAGCCGATATTCGGTGTCGGCACGCAATGATCTCCAGCAACCAAAAAGAAGCCGCCTGACGGACAACTCGAGAGGAGGAAGACAAATGTTCGAACTGAAATTCCGAAAGTACCCTGTGGCCCCGGCAATCGCGCTTGCTGTGGGAACGTTCTTCTCCGGAGCCGTGCCGGGACACGCGCAACAGCTCAAGATCGGCTTCATAGCCCCGCTGTCCGGAACGGTAGCGGTGACGGGCAAGCAGGGCCTCGACGGCTTCAACCTGTTTCTCGACATGAACGGCGGCAAGCTGGGCGGTGTGCCCGCGACTGTCGTCGCAAAGGACGATCAGGCGAAGCCGGACCTCGGGCTCCAGGCTGCCAATGAGCTGATCGAGCGCGACAAGGTCGATGTGATGGTCGGACCGTTCTTCTCGAGCGTCATCATGGCGGCCTACAAGCCGATCACCAACGCAAAGATTCCGATGATCGGCCCCGTGGGCGGTCCGTCCATCATCGCCGGCAAGCAATGCTCGCCATATTACTTCTCGACGTCCTGGCAGAATGAAGAGCCGCACGAAGCGATGGGCCAATACCTGCAGGACAAGGGCCTGAAGCGCGTTTATATCCTGGCGCCGAACTATCTTGCGGGCAAAGAAACGCTGAACGGCTTCAAGCGCAGGTTCAAGGGTGAAATCGCCGGAGAAGTCTACACCCCGCTGAACCAGCTCGATTTCGCGGCGGAGATTGCCCAAATCAGGCAGGTGAAGCCTGAAGCGGTTTATGTGTTCTATCCGGGCGGCTTCGCGATCAATTTCGTCAAACAATATGCGCAATCGGGCGTGTCCAAGGACATACCGCTCTATTCGGCGTCATCGATCGACGATACGACCTTGACCGCCATCGGCGATGCGGCTTCGGGGACATTCCAGACCGCTTCATATCATCGCGATCTCGATAATCCGGCCAACAAGCGTTTCCGCGAAGCCTTTGTAAAGAAATTCGGTTACGAACCGTCGTTCTATTCCGCTTATTCCTACGACGCGGCCCAGTTGCTGGATGCGGCGATCAAGCAGGTTGGCGGAAAAGTGGCAGATCGTCCGGCGCTCATTGCTGCGCTGGAGCAGGCGAACTTCAATTCGGTCCGCGGCAACTTCAAGTTCAATCACAATCACTTCCCGATTCAGGACTTCTACCGGCTGGAAGTCGTCGAGAAGGACGGCAAGGTCGAGCAGGTGTCGCGCGAGGTGGTTCTTCGCGACAAGAGCGACGCCTATGCCCACGAATGCAAGATGGCCAAGCCCTGATTGTTTCTTGAGTGATCCGGCGGAGTCTCGTCAAGGCTCCGTCGGACATTAGGAAGAAGAGCCGGACTCCATGGGTATTGTGCTTGCGCTCGAGCAGACACTGAACGGCATTCAACTCGGCGTCATGCTGTTTCTGATGGCCGCGGGTCTAACGCTCGTGTTCGGGATCATGAACCTCGTGAATCTCGCGCACGGCTCCTTCTATATGGTCGGGGCATTCGTCGCCTCGACCTTCGTGGTCATGACCGGTGACTTCATCGCTGGCGTGGTGATCGCCGTTGTCATTACCGGCCTCGTGGCTGTGGCGATCGAACTCGGTCTTCTGCGTTTCATCTACACACGGACCCATCTCGATCACGTGATGATCACGATCGGCCTGATCTTTATCTTCGACGAGATGACGCGGATCATCTGGGGCGTCGTTCCGGTCTCGCTCCCGATTCCGAAGTATCTGTCGGGCTTTGTCGAGTTGCTGCCGGGTGTTCGGTACCCGACCTATCGCCTCACCGTGCTCATTGTTGGCATCATGGTTGCGCTGGCGCTCTATCTCGCCATCTCTCACACCCGGGTAGGCATGTGGGTGAGAGCCGGGGCAAGCGATCGTCCGATGGCGCTCGCCCTGGGTGTCAATGTGCCGAAGGTCTTCTCGATCGTGTTTGCGGTCGGAGGTGCTCTCGCGGGACTCGCGGGAATTATGGCCGGACCAATCGTTGCGGTTCAAGTCGGCATGGGCGAGCCGGTGCTCGTGCTCGCACTGGTGGTCATGGTGATCGGCGGGGTCGGGTCGTTTCGCGGTGCATTTATAGCAGCGCTGATGGTGGGCATCGTCGATACCTTCGGACGGGTCCTCCTGCCGCCGGCGATCGGGAGCATGGTCATCTTTATCTTCATGGCGGCGGTCCTCGCCTGGCGCCCTACCGGACTGTTTTCCGCCCATGCATGACCCGCGCTCAATCAAGCTTCCGGCGATGCCTGGGCGGTTCGTTCTAGACCGCTTGCCCGCCTTTATCATTGTCGGGCTGCTGGCGCTGGTTCCGCCAGTTTGCCTTGCGCTCGAGGATCCGTTTTTCATCCGTGTCTTCATGCGGGCCATCAATCTCGGCATCGCAGCGGCTGCGCTCAACCTCATTCTTGGGTTTGGAGGACTGGTCAGCCTGATGCACGCGGCCTTCATGGGCATTGCGGGCTATGTCGTCGGAGTTCTCGCGCACCATGAGCTCAACGGCGACGCGTTGAATATCGCGGGATTGAGTATCCCGGGCACGGGCAACCTTCTCGTTTCGATTCCGCTTGCGCTCGTCGTCGTCGCGGTTTTGTCGCTTGTGACCGGCGCGATCTGTGTGCGCACCAAGGGGATCTATTTCATCATGATCACCCTCGCGTTCAACCAGATGCTGTATTATCTGGCGGTCGCGGCGGAGCCCTATGGCGGGCAGGACGGCCTTCAGTTGCTCAGCGACCTGCATTTCGGCGGGGTGCCGCTGCCGGCGCAGGTCGGCTTCTTTTACATCTGTCTCGCCGCGCTGGTCGTCGTGCTGGTGTTGCTCGATCTGATCGTCAAAAGCCGCTTTGGCATGGTGCTCATCGCGTTGCGCCAGAACGAAACGCGTGCGGCTGCTCTGGGCGTCAACGCATATCCCTACCAGCTGGCGGCGTTTGTCATCTCCGGCGTTCTCGCCGGCCTTGGTGGCGCGCTGTTCGCGGTGGGACAAAAATTTGTCAGCCCGGCCGATCTCGCCTGGCTGCGGTCCGGCGATCTGGCGATCATCGCGGTGCTGGGCGGAATTGCCATGGTCTGGGGTCCGATCCTCGGCGCCGTTGTCTGGGTGATGCTCGAGCTTGTGTTCTCGGCATGGACTATACACTGGCTCCTGTTGATCGGTGTTTTCATCATTCTGGTCACTCTGTTCCTCAATGAAGGATTGGCGGAGCTCTGGAAGCGCTTGATCTTCGCAATCGGGAGGCGAAACCGTGGGTAGCTTCCTGCTGGAGACCAGGGGACTGAGCAAATGGTTCGGTGGCCTTCTCGCTTCCAACAATATTTCGCTCTGTGTCCGGCCGGGCGAGACGCACGCCCTGATCGGGCCAAACGGCGCGGGTAAGACCACGCTCATCAATCTGCTTCAGGGCGAGATACGGCCCGACGCCGGGGAATTGATGTTCGACGGTCGCGACATCACGCGGCTGCCACGCCATGCCCGCGCGAAAATCGGGATGGCGCGGACCTTTCAGATCACCTCGGTGTTTCCGGAGATGACCGCGCTGAACAATGTGGCGATCGCGACGCAGATGCAACAAGGGCACAGCTTCCGCTTCTTCAGGGATGCGGCCGGCGATGTCGGCTTGACCGAGCCGTCATATGCTGCGCTTGAGGCGGTCGGCCTGTCGCAGAGGGCGAATGATCTCGTTGCGGAGCTGTCCCATGGCGAACGACGTCAGCTTGAACTGGCGATGGCGATTGCGATGAAACCGAAGCTTCTGCTCCTTGATGAGCCAATGGCCGGTATGGGGCGGCAGGACAGCGCGCGGATGACTGAGTTGCTCCGCCAACTGAAGCAGCATCACACGATTGTTTTGATCGAGCACGATATGGACGCCGTCTTCGCGCTTGCTGACCGGCTGTCCGTGCTTGTGTCGGGCCAGATCATTGCGACGGGGGAGCCGGATGCGATCCGGTCCGACAAGAAGGTGCAGGCGGCATATCTTGGACATGCCGGTTCGGTGCACTGATGCTGCTGGAAGTTTCAGGCATACGGACCTCTTATGGTTTGAGTGAGGTGCTGTTCGACGTCTCGTTCGATCTTCAGGAGGGCGAGGCGATTGCGCTGCTTGGGCGCAATGGAATGGGGAAGACCACGACCGTTCGCTCTATCGTCGGCATGTCGCGGATTTCGTCCGGCGAGATCAGGTTCGCGGGAGAGCGCATCGACCGGATTCCGCCCTATCAGATACCGCGCCGCGGGATCGGGCTTGTGCCGGAGGGGCGGCGGATTTTTCCAAACCTCAACGTACTCGAAAACCTGCAGATGGCTTTCGCAAATCGGCGTGCGGTTGCGGATCCATGGACATGTGAACGCGTTCTTGAGCTGTTTCCGAGACTGGCGGAGAAATTGCGAAACCCGGGAAACCGACTTTCGGGCGGCGAGCAGCAGATGCTCGCGATCGCACGCGCGCTTGTCACCAATCCGACTCTCCTGATCCTCGACGAGGCTACGGAAGGGCTTGCTCCGCTGATCCGCCAGGAAATCTGGGATCGACTTGCCGAGCTTCGAAAATCGGGACTTTCGATGATCATCATCGACAAGGACATCGATGCCATTTCGAAGTTGGCACATCGTCATCTGATATTTGAGCGGGGCGAAATTGTCTGGCGCGGAACATCCGACGAGCTTCGGGCCGCGACCGAGATCCAGGCCAAGTACCTGAGCGTCTGATCGATCAGAATAAGAAAGTGGACGACAAAGAGAGGAGTAGCTGCCTTGGGCTATGTTACAAAAGCAGACCGGATGCTGATCGGCGGCGAGTTGGTCGAAAGCACAAGCGGTTCATGGGACGAGTCGCTCAATCCGGCAAATGAATCGGCCATCGGCCGCGTCCCGGCCGGGACCAAGGCGGATGTCGATCGGGCGGTAGAGGCGGCGCAACGCGCCTGGCCGGCCTGGGCGGCGCGATCGCCAAAAGAGCGCGGCGAGGTCATGCGCGCCTTTGGCGAAAAGGTCCGCGAACGTGCGGAAGAAATTCTGCAGGTCGAGGTCGCCGACACCGGCAACACCATCAATCCGATGCGGGGCGATGTCGGGCACGCGGTCGACAGCCTCAATTATTACGCCGGCATCGCGCATGAATTGAAGGGCGAGACTATTCCTGCGACGCCCAACCATCTGCATCTGACGGTCAGAGAGCCATACGGCGTCGTCGCGCGCATTGTCCCTTTCAACCATCCGGTGATGTTCGCGGTGGCGAGAACGGCTGCAGCGCTGGCGGCTGGCAATGCCGTCATCGTTAAGCCGCCGGAGACGAGTCCGCTTTCGGCGATGATTCTCGCGCAGATCGCACAGGAAGCGTTACCGGCAGGCATATTCAATATCCTGACCGGATCCGGCGCGACCGTCGGCGATGCGATCGTGCGTCATCCTGAAATCAAGCGTATCGCGTTTATCGGTTCGGTCGGGACCGGACTCGCCATCCAACGAGCGGCCGCCGAAGTTTGCGTCAAGCATGTTACGCTCGAACTCGGTGGCAAGAACCCGATGATCGTGTTCCCGGATTGCGATCCGGACGAGATCGCGCGCGCCGCGGTCAAGGGCATGAACTTCACCTGGCAAGGCCAGTCCTGCGGTTCAACCAGCCGGCTGATGCTGCACGAAGACATTTACGATGCCGTTGTCGAGCGCATCACCGACATCGTCTCGCGCCTGCGCGTGGGCGACCCAATGCGGGAAGAGAGCGAAATGGGGCCGCTGAACTCCGCCGGCCAGTATCGCAAGGTAATGGATTTCATCGAGAGCGGTCGCAATGAAGGCGCTCGATTGGCGACCGGCGGCAGCCGGCCCGAAGGCGAGTTGTTCAGAAAGGGATATTGGGTCCGGCCCACGGTGTTCGCAGAGGTCGATCCGAAGATGCGGATCTGGCGCGAGGAGATCTTCGGACCCGTACTGTCGGTTTGTCGCTGGAATTCGATTGATGAGGCCATCAAGCTTGCGAACGGCGTCGAATACGGGCTGACGGCCGCGATCTGGACGCGCGATCTAAAGAATGCCCTCAAGACGGCCGGCCGGATTAACGCCGGGCACATCTGGATCAACGGAGCTGGACCGCATTATCTCGGAGTGCCGTTCGGCGGTATGAAGAACAGCGGGGTCGGTCGCGAGGAAGGCATCGAGGAGATGCTGAGCTACACCGAAACCAAAGTCATCAACATCGTCCTCTGACCCGACAAATCGCTCGGTGTCCGGCGCGGCGCGCGATGCGCCGCGATCCGGTGACGAGCGAAAGCCAACGCAGTGACGGGCGAAAGGTCCCGCGCCGCGCAAAACAAAGCTCTTGCGTCGGGGCAAACCCGTGCACGCGCGAGGGATATCAGAAGGGAGAAAAGACGTGTTTCGCAGAGCAGCCAGAACAGACAACGATGTGGCGTCATGGTGGCGCGTGAACGCGCGGGCGACTGTCGGCATCATCGCTTTGGGCGTCGCGCTGACTGGCCCTGCGTCTGCACAGCCTTCGACTGATCAACCCCTCAGGATCGTCGTCAGCCTCGCTCCGGGAGGAGCGACTGATGCCGGATCGCGGCTGCTGGCGAAGGCCTATACGGAGGTTACCGGTCGTCAGGTCGTGGTGGAGAACCGGCCGGGCGGGGGTGGTACCGTTGCTGCGCTGGCGGTCAAGCAATCGCCTCCGGATGGAAGCACGCTGGTGGTTCTGGACAATGGCGGATGCTGCGCCAATGCCTTGCTGAACAACGTGGGATATGATGCGACCAAGGATTTCAAGCCTGTTCTGATGCTGTGGGAATACCCGCTGATCCTTGTCGTGCCGGCGGATAGCGCCATTCGCTCGGTGCAGGACCTGATCGACGCCGGGAAGAGCAAGCGGGGCGGCCTGACCTATGGATCGCAAGGCGTTGCCACGGGCGGCCATATCCTCGGAGAATTGCTCGCGAAGGCCTCCGGCCTGTCGCTGGTTCATGTCCCGTTTCGTGGTGCAGCACCCGCCGCGACAGAGGTATCCACTGGGCGTGTCGACATGCTGTTTGCGAGTTACGCCTCGGTCAAGTCGATGATCGATGCTGGCAAGCTGAGGCCGATCGCATCGACAGCCGAGCGCGGAACGCGCATTGCGGTGCCTGGCTTTGGAGATCTCCCCACCATGGCTGATCTGGGATTCCCGACCGTAACATTCGACGCATGGTTCATGCTCCTCGCACCGGGCGAGACGCCTTCTGAGGTTGTCGAAAAGCTGCACGCAGACCTCAGCAAGGCGCTGCGCTCAAGCGAGGTGAAGCTGGCACTCGATAAGCTGCAGATGATTGTTCGGAAGGACACTTCGCCGCGGGCGTTGCGGGACCGCATGTCGCAGGAAGTCGCGACGGTGACTCCGATCATCAATAGCCTGCAACGAGGCGAGGCTCATAAGTGATTCTGCTTTCGGCGCATCCCATGTGTTTCCGGTGCGCCAACCGCCCAACAATCCAGTTCGCTCAAATAAGTAGTTGGCGGTAGCCGCGGCGACTCGGTGGCGACAGTCATTACACGGAACCGTCGAGAAAAAAGGCTGTAACAATTCTGTCTTCGTTATCAGCACCTTATTGGTGAGCCCGATGGGATTCGAACCCATGACCTACTGATTAAAAGTCAGTTGCTCTACCGACTGAGCTACAGGCTCCCGGAGCGATCCGGATCAGGCTGGCGGGGCGAATGGGAGATGCCGCGCGAGCCATCTGCCGCGAACGGCTGGGCGGACACATAAGCCGAGTTCGCGGGCGGGACAACGAAAAAGTCGCCCTTTGTCCCCGGGGAATGGATGCGAGAGCGCCGGCCCCGGTGAGGCGAGGCTGTCGCAGAACCTCGCGGTTGCCCCTCAGCGTCCGGCAGGATTTACTGGCTGCCGATCCCCAAAGACCGCCGGAGCCTTGCCATGCCGATCGTGAACCGTATTGCCGAGTTTCATCCCGAAATCACGGCCTGGAGGCGCGATCTGCACGCCAATCCGGAGCTTTTGTTCGACGTGCATCGCACTGCGGCCTCGGTCGCGGAGAAGCTGAAGGCGTTCGGCTGCGACGAGGTGGTGCCGGGGATCGGCCGGACCGGGGTTGTCGGGGTCATCAAGGGGCGTAAGGAGGCCGGGGGCGGGCGCGCCAGGGTCATCGGCCTGCGGGCCGATATGGATGCCCTGCCGATCGAGGAGGCGACCGGGCTGCCCTACAAATCGACCGTGCCGGGGAAAATGCATGCCTGCGGCCATGACGGGCATACCGCCATGCTGCTCGGCGCCGCCAAATATCTTGCCGAGACCCGCAATTTCGGCGGCACGGCGGTCGTGATCTTCCAGCCGGCGGAGGAAGGCGGCGGTGGTGGCAAGGAAATGGTCAATGACGGGATGATGGACCGCTTCGGAATCGAGGAGGTCTACGGCATGCACAATTATCCCGGCATGCCGGTCGGGCAATTCGGCATGCGGATCGGGCCGATGATGGCGGCGGCGGACTATGTCGAGATCGAGATCGAGGGGAAGGGCGCGCACGCGGCGCGGCCGCATCTGGGCATCGATCCGATCCTGGTCGGTGCGCAGATGGTCAATCAGTTGCAGTCGATCGTGTCGCGGAATGTCGACCCGCTTGAATCGGGCGTCGTCTCGATCTGCGTCTTCCAGGCCGGCACGACCAACAACGTCATCCCGCAGACTGCGACATTGAAGGGCACCATCCGCAGCTTGACCGACACGGTGCGCGACCAGCTCGAGACCCGCGTGAAGGAAATCTGCGACGGCGTCGCGAAGCTCCACGGTGCAACCGCGCGGGTGCGCTACCATCGCGGCTACCCGGTCACGGTGAACCACGCCGATCAGACCGCGTTCGCGGCACAGGTCGCATCCGAGATCGCTGGACAGGGCCGCGTAAACGCGGATCTTCCGCCGATGATGGGTGCGGAGGATTTCTCCTACATGCTCAATGCGCGACCGGGCGCTTTCATCTTTGTCGGTAATGGCGAGAACAGCGCGGGCCTCCATCACCCGGCCTACGACTTCAATGACGACGTGATCCCGGTGGGTTCGTCCTACTGGGTGCGGCTCGTTGAAACGGCGTTGCCGGCGTAGGCAGGGTGCGTTCGAGCGCCCCAAATGAAACGACCCCGCTTTCGCGGGGCCGTTCGCAACTCGGTAAAGTGCCGTTGGCCTACTGAACCGTCTCGGGCTGCTTCTCGCCAGGCGCCGCAGCGTGCACCTCGGCGATCGCATTCGCGATGACCGGCGTTTGCCCAATCTCGGCGGGGCGGCGGCGAAGCGCGGCCAGCACCTTGGGCTGCAGACCCGTCCAGAACGCGAACTCGTTGATCCGGCGTCCTTCGATCGCGGCGATACCCGCAGCCGACAGGAACGGCAGGCTCTGCACCACCAGCACGATCGCGAAGAGATAGATCTCCGTGATGTGCAGCGGGTTGTTCGCGACCAGCACGATCGCGCCGATGATCAGCAGCGAGCCTAGCACCAGCTCCCAGAAGCCGTCGAACTGAACCGGCTTGCGGGCGCGATTGCCCTTGGCTGTCCGGTTGAACGGCAGGTGATCCTTGATCAGTCCATCGACAACCGCGAGCGCAACGGTGAGCTGAACCGACATCGCGGCGAACACGGCACCGAGCATCTGCTTCTTCGGGATCGCAACGCGCAGGCGATACAGCACACCGAAATGCAGCAGCGTGACCGCGAACGAAGCCAGGATCGGGACGGTGAGGATCTTCGCCGGAATGCCGATTTCGGCAAAGGCGACGACCGGCACCCAGATGAGGTTCGCGAGCGCTACGAGCACACCGAGCGCTTCCGCTCCGAGCCAGCTCATCCAGCCGAACAGGAAGGCGCGCTTCTGTTCGCGGGTCAGGCTGGAGACGCCCGGCAGGAAACGCCGCCAATGCTTCTTGACGATCTGGCAACCGCCATAGGCCCAGCGGTGGCGCTGTTTCTTGAAGGCGTTGAAGGTGTCCGGCAGCAGGCCAAAGCCGTAGCGGCGGTTGGTGTAATGCGTCGACCAGCCGAGCTCGATCATGGTGAGGCCCAGATCGGTGTCCTCGCAGATGGTGTCGCTCGACCAGTTGCCGGCGGCTTCCAGCGCGGCGCGGCGCATCAGGCACATCGTGCCGTGCACGATGATTGCGTTCTTTTCGTTACGCTCCACCATGCCGATGTCGAAGAAGCCGGCATACTCGCCCGCCATGGCGTAGTGCATCAGCGTACGGTCGCCGTCACGATGCTCCTGCGGCGCCTGCACGAGGCCAACTTTCGGATCGGCGAATGCGGGCACGAGGTCGGAGAGCCAGCTCGGCGCCACGACATAGTCGGCGTCGATGAGGCCGATGATTTCGGCATCGGGCGCCGTCTTCTCGAGCGCGATACGCAACGCGCCGGCTTTGAATCCCTCGACCTTGTCTTCGCGCAGGAAGATGAAGCGATCGCCAAGCGTCTTGCAGTGCGCCTCGATCGGCTCCCAGTAATAGGGGTCCGGCGTGTTGTTGATGATGACGATGCACTCGAAATTCGGATAGTTGAGGCCCGCCACAGCATCGAGCGTAGCCTTCAGCATCTCCGGCTCTTCCTTGTAGGCCGGGACGTGGATCGACACCTTCGGGGCGTAGGCCGGTGCGTCCGGCGCCAGCGACGGCGAAGGGACCTGCAGCAGGCGGCGCGGTTTGCGGCCAAAGGCGATCGCGGCGATCTCCTCGATGCGGGTCATCGCGATGAGGACGAGCGGCACCAGCAGCACGACGCCGAGGCCGAGCGCGAAAGCTTCGCCCCAGACGAAATAATGGCCCTTCCAGAATGCGAACACCGCCGCGAACCACGCGCCCACGACGTGGGCTGCAACCGCGAGCACGGCGGCTTCGGTCAGCGTCACGCTCATAGCAAGCAGCGGCAGCGAGAACAGCACGCCGAGCAGGATCGCGAGCAGGGCGAGCTTGCGGAAGTCCGGATCGGTGATGGGGCCGGTCCACGAGAATTTCTGCTGACCGGCGTCGTTGAACAGACCCCAGTACGCGCCGACGCTGCCTTCGGAGATCTTCCAGGGCTGATCCAGCGCTTCGATGATGTTGTAATCGATGCCGATGGCGTTCGCGCGCGAGACGAAATCGCGGATCACGTGTGCCTGCTCGAAATAGCCGGGCTGCGCGAGCTTGAAATTGTAGCCCGCACTCGGCCACCCGAACTCGGCGATCACGATGCGCTTGCCGGGATACATCTGGCGAAGCTGATTGTAGCCGCCGATCGCGGCGTCGACCGCGGACTGGTCGGGCGCGCCTTCCCAATAGGGCAGGATGTGCACGGCGATATAATCGACGGCTGCCACCAGTTCCGGATGGTCGCGCCACACGCTCCAGATTTCACCGGTCGTGACCGGCACCGACACCTGACGCTTAACGTCACGGATCGTCTTGATCAGACGACCGACGTTGATTCGTTCCTTGACGCGAGTCTCTTCCGCCTTCGACACCTGAGCGGCGGCGCGGACAAGTTCGACTTCTTCAGGCGACAACGTTTCGTTGTCGTACATGATGGTCTCGCCGCGGTAGATCGCTTCGTTCGCGAGCACGAGTCCGTCGATGTTGGAGTTGCGTCGCGCGATGTCGATCACCGCATTCAACTCCGCGGTGTTGCGTGCACGGGATGCCATCCGTTCCCGGTAGCGCTTGCCGTTGGTCGCGTCCGGACCCTTGCCCTGCCACTCGGCGTCATCAAGGCTGCCGCCAAGCCACGCGCCTGCGGTCACTCGCAGACCGGATTCGGCTGCGACCCGCGGGACCAGCTCGAGGCCCTTGGTGGATGAGTAAGTGCGCACCGCACGCGTGTGCGGCGCGAGCACCCGAAGGTCTGACCGGATCTCCTGCAGACCAACCTGCACTTCGGGATGCTTACCGTAGGACACGCTCGCGAGCGGGCCCTGGATATCCGGTGCCGGGATTCGCTTTTCGGAAAATGCCCACAGCCCTGCATGCACACAGGCAACGAGCGCGACGACGACCGCGACGAGGCGCATAGAACGCGAAACCAAGCGGGGCTGGGTGAAGGTCACTGCCCCGTCCCCTGGGACAAGTGCCTGCTACGACAGTCAGATAGCTCAGGTGAGCCAAATTTTCAATTGCACTGCGGCATGGCGAATTAATGACGATAACGCTGACGTCGTTTCGCCATACGACAACGACGTTACTGAGTGGTTGTTCCTGCCTGCGGCGTAGTGGCTGCGGCGGCTGGCGGAGGCGGCGATGCTGGATTAACCCAGCATGAATGGACGCGGCTAAGGATGTTTTCGGCCTTAGCGTCGACGACCGGACCCTGCTTCACGACGCAACGGAAGGCTGCCTGGATGTGACCGCCGGGGCAGCCGAAGCGATCATACAGGTCCATATGCCGGAAGGCCGTATCGAGGTCGTCCTGGAAGAGGCGGTGGACGACGCGGCGGCCGACCCAGACGCATTCCGGGTTACCTGCGGGACCGGTCAGTTGCTTGGAAACTTCCGCCAGATCGTTCAGCCGCTGGGCTTCCTTCTTGGCCTGCTCCGCCGCCTGCTGCTTGGCCTTGTCGGCCTGTTCGTTCTGCGCCACGGCCGGGGAGATACCGACAAGCACGGCAAGGCAAAGGGCGGAGAGAGCGTAGGGTCGGCGGAACGGCATGATGGCGGATAACTCTGGCGCTTGAGCGCGATGTTGGTTGTTGATGTCATCAGTCTACATCGGATTCCGTCGGCAATACGGCTTTGTTCCGACCAGATAAGATTTCCGTCTTTCCTACATTTTGTCCAGCTTTGCCGTGACAGAAGGTAGCGGTGGCAACGGTGATTTGGCGTCGAACGGTGTTCGTGCGATGGCCTAAGCCGAAGAGTTCGGACGACGACCCTTGATGCATGAACGCACGTTAACCGGGACGCTGATCCCGGCGGTGTTTCTGACTGCCGTTGCGATCCTGATCGCGCTGCTATGGTGGTGGCTTGGCCGTCCGGTCGCGATGCCTGCCACAAGCGCGGCGAGCGAAAAGCTGCAATGCCTGTCCTACGCACCGTTTCGTGGTGAGCAATCGCCATTGCGGCCCGATACTTACATCGCAGCCGCACAAATTGAGGATGACCTGGTCCGACTCAAAACTCTGACTGATTGCATCCGCACCTATTCGATCGAGCATGGCCTCGTTCAGGTGCCCGAGATCGCCCGAAAGGTCGGGCTCAAGGTCATTCAGGGGCTTTGGCTGTCGAGTAACCCGGAGAAGAACCGCGATCAGGTCGAGACGATTGTCAGGCTGACCAAGCAATTCCCGGACGTGATCCAGGCGGTGGTGGTCGGCAACGAGGTTCTGCTGAGGGGCGAACTGTCCGCCGATAATGTTGCGGCCTTCCTTCGCGAGGTGAAAAGCCGGACCGGCATGCCGGTCACCTATGCCGATGTGTGGGAGTTCTGGCTTCGCCATCGCGACCTCGCCAACGCCGTCGACTTCGTGACGATCCACATCCTGCCTTATTGGGAAGACTTCCCGATTTCCGCGGCGGCCGCCGCCCCGCATGTCGAGTCGATCCGCGAGCGGATGGCGGCGGCATTTCCCGGCAAGGAAATCCTGATCGGCGAGACCGGCTGGCCGAGTGCCGGGCGCATGCGCGAGGGCGCCTTGCCATCGCTGGTCAACCAGGCGCTGGTCCTGCAGGAGGTGCTCGCGGTGGCCAAGCGCAAGGGCTACCGGGTTAACGTCATCGAAGCGTTCGACCAGCCCTGGAAGCGTCGTCTGGAGGGGACGGTCGGCGGCTATTGGGGGCTGTTCGACGACGGGACGCGCCAGGCGAAGTTCGACTGGGGCAAACCGGTCTCCAACCACCCGCGCTGGGGCCAGCAGGCCGTCGGCGGCGTTGCGTTCGCGGCCCTGATTTTCGGTGTCGCGCTGTGGAGCCGGCGCAGGGAGACGACGCTTGCGTGCTGGACCGCGATTGCCGTGATCGCCTTTGCCGGCGGCAGCATGATCGGATGGGCGATCGAGCTCATGTTCTACGAGAGCCTCGGTGTCGGCGGCTGGCTCCGGTCCGGTGCGCTGGTTGCTCTGGCCGGGCTCACGCCGGTCGTTCTGGCCGCGGTCCTGATGCGCGGCGAAGGATTGCCGTCGTTTGCCGACACCCTGACCCGGCGACCGCGTGGCGCATTCTCAGGCGCGGACCGGGTTGCGGGATTGCTGGTTGTCCTGACGACGGTCATCGCGATCCAGGTCGCGCTCGGCCTGGTTTTCGATCCGCGCTACAAGGATTTTCCGTTCGCGCCGCTGACCGCTGCCATCGTTCCCATTGCACTGGTAGCGCTGTCGTCTCGCCGTGCATCTGCGGGCGCGGGACTCGCCGAGCGGATCGCATCCGGGACGCTCGCGCTGTCCGCGATCTACATCTTCTTTAATGAAAGTGTCGCGAACTGGCAGTCGGTCTGGCTTTGCGTGTTGCTGCTTGTGCTGTCGCTCAGTCTAGTTCGCTTTCGATGGCCACGGGCCGTGCAAAGCTGAGGACGAGCAGGGCCGCGGCGAGCGCGGATAATTCGACATTATAAAGAACGACACCGAACGCGGCGGCCATGAGCCCGAGCGCAAAGACCGGCAAGGTCGGCCGGATCAGATTGATGGTCGCAGCGCCGATGGCGACCCAGCCGAACACCGAATTGTTGAACAGCGTCATGACGAACTGACGCGTGGCGCACAGCCAGGTCTGAAGGCCGCCCTGACAGGCGAGCCCGACGCTCGACAACTCGACCGCGAGGTAGCGCAGGTAGAGCGCATAGCCGAGCGAAAGCAGACCGAGCAGAATCAGCCAGTTGGTCTGCCGGGCGGTCGGGGCGAAGAGCGGGCGCGATGTCATGGCCGCACTATGCCGGTCAGAAGACGGTCGGACAATGTCATGCGTCTTAAGCCGTCAGCGAACCGCGAGTCGCTGACCCTCGAACATCGTCGGCTGGCAGGACAATCCCGAGGCGGCGAGCGAGGCACAGATCTTCGTGGCCGTCGCGGCGTTGCCGATCGGGCCGACGATCAGCCGCAGTTCGACCTGTCCGCTGCGGCCGTCGCGGACGGCGATGAGCGGCCGCATCCCTTCCAGCACCGCCGCGTGATTGCGGCGGATGCGGTCCCAGGCGGTCCGCAGGCTGGCGACGGTTGGAGCGCCCCCGACATCGACCCCGAATTCGCCCCTGGCGGGTGCCGGCTCGGCCGGCTCCGCCGTGACCGGGACCGATGCGACCGCCGATGCAACCGGAGCCGCCGTGGGTGCGGGTGGCGGCGGCGCGGAGGCAACCGGCGGGGGCGGCGGAGTGCCGGCGGCCGCGGCTTCGGCCGGAGGCACCGGTGTCAGCTCGGCCGCTGGTTTCGCGGTCTTGGCGAGCTTGCCGATCGATCCTGTGACGTCCTCGTAGTTGCGCTCAAGCGCGGACATTCGCGTCAGCAAGCGATCGCGATCCTCTGTCAGATTGCGGATCGTTTCGGCGATCCGTTCGGCATCCTCGGCTTGGCGCTCACGCTCGGCCTTTCGCCGGTCCTCGACCTGGGTGTCTTGGGTATTGCCAGTCAGGGACGCGTAGGCTGCCGCCAGACGCGCATGTCCGGTTTCCGTTCGGGCCACGATCGCAACCACAAGCAGGCACGCAGCCGCAATTCCACCCCAGACCCCGAGATGAAACAGGGCGCCGGAGTCGGCGGTCGCATCCTCGTCAAAGGGGGCGGCCGGCAGCATTGTGGAGGCGGGTTTTCGCAGGTCCAGACGAATCATCTTGCGGAATCTAGCAGGAAGCGGCCTCCGCTGGCCCGCCGGGGCAGCTTTTCTACGCTATCCGGTCGGGCTATGACGCGGGGCTGAAACGGGGTTCTGGATGACCGAACGAACATGTCTGGCGGTGGTGCTTGGGGCGGGCGAGGGGACGCGGATGCGCTCGTCGCTGCCGAAGGTGCTGCACCCGATCGGCAACGAGCCCCTGCTGGCGCATGTCCTGCGGGCCGTTGCGGGAGCCGGGGCATCCGATTGTGTGGTCGTGGTCGGCCCCGATCATGACGCGGTGGCTAAGGAAGCCGGACGCATCTTTCCGAAGGCGTCAATCGCCCGGCAGATGGAGCGGCTCGGCACCGCCCATGCGGTGCTTGCGGCGCGCTCGGCGCTCGAACGCGGGTTCGACGACATTCTGGTCGTGTTTGCCGACACGCCGCTGGTGAGAGCGCAGACGCTGCAGCGCCTCCGCGCGGCGATCGCGGAGGGGGCAGCGGTTGCAGTGGCCGGCTTTACGCCGGCTGATCCGACGGGTTACGGGCGCCTCATCACGGAGAACGGCCGGCTCGTCGCAATCCGCGAGCACAACGATGCGAGCGAGGCGGAGCGGGCGATCGGTCTTTGCAATGGCGGGCTGATGGCGCTCGACGGTCGGAAGGCGCTCGCGCTCCTCGACCGTATCGGCAATGCCAATGCCAAGAAGGAATTCTATCTGACTGACGCGGTTGCACTGGCGAACGAAGCCGGTCTGCGCGCCGTTGCCGTCGAAGTCGAGGAGGATGATGTGCGAGGCGTCAACACCAAGACCCAACTCGCAGAAACCGAAGCCGTGTTGCAGCGGCGGCTGCGTCAGGCCGCGCTCGATGCGGGCGTCACCATGACCGCGCCCGAGACGGTCTATCTGTCGGCCGACACGAAGCTCGCGAGCGGCGTGACGATCGAGCCGTATGTCGTGTTCGGTCCCGGTGTGACGGTGGAGGCGAAGGCCGTCATCCATTCGTTCTCGTATCTGACCGAGGCGCATATCGGCGAGGGCGCGCTGATCGGTCCGTTCGCGCGGCTGCGGCCCGGCGCGCGGATCGGCAAGGGTGCGAAGATCGGCAATTTCGTCGAAGTGAAACAAGCCGTGCTCGAAGACGGCGCGAAGGCCAACCATCTTGCCTATATCGGCGACGCGCGGGTCGGTGAAGGTGCGAATATCGGGGCCGGCACCATCTTCTGCAATTATGACGGTTCGGCCAAGCACCGCACGGACATCGGAAAGGGCGCGTTCGTCGGCTCGAATTCGGCGCTGGTGGCGCCGGTGAATATCGGCGACGGCGCCTATATCGGATCGGGTTCGGTCATCACCGAGAACGTGCCCGCGGATTCGCTGGCGCTCGGGCGTGTCCGTCAGGTCGTTAAGGAAGGTTGGGCTTCTCGCTTGCGCAGCCTCAAGGCCGCGGGCAAGAATGAGGCCGGTTGAGTGCCCCGCCGCGCTCCCAGGTTACAGATGGAAACGCATTGTGATTACCGCGGCGAAGCGGAAGCGTTTCTAACGGCCAAGGGCCATTGAGAATCATCTCGGCGGGGGATCGGCACGGCATGTGCGGGATTGTCGGAATTCTTGGACGTGAGCCGGTGGCGGGCAGCTTGCTCGACGCGCTGAAGCGGCTCGAATATCGCGGCTACGATTCCGCCGGTATCGCGACGGTCGAGAACGGCCATCTCGAGCGTCGGCGTGCCGAAGGCAAGCTGAAGAACCTGCAGGACCGGCTCGGCCGCGAGCCGCTCTCCGGCCTCGCCGGCATCGGCCATACGCGTTGGGCGACCCACGGCAAACCGACCGAGAATAACGCGCATCCGCACGCCACCGAGCGCCTCGCGGTCGTGCATAACGGCATCATCGAGAATTTCCGCGAGCTGCGTGACGAACTCGAAAAGCAGGGCGCGCAATTCGGCACCGAGACCGATACCGAAGTCGTCGCGCATCTCGTCACCGAAGAGATGAAGAAGGGCAAGGCGCCGATCGATGCCGTGCGCGCGGCGCTGCCGCGGCTGCGCGGCGCATTCGCGCTCGCCTTCATCTTCGCGGGCGAAGACGATCTGATGATCGGCGCGCGCAAGGGCTCTCCGCTGGCGATCGGTCACGGATCGGAAGAGATGTATCTCGGCTCCGACGCGATCGCGCTGGCTCCGTTCACCGATACGATTTCCTATCTCGAAGAGGGCGACTGGGCGGTGCTTCGTCGCGGCAGCGTCCAGGTCTTCGACGCCGCCGGTCAGGCGGTGCAGCGCGCACAGATCAAGACCACGGGCTCCGCGTTCCTCGTGGACAAGGGCAATCACCGCCACTTCATGGCGAAGGAAATCCACGAGCAGCCCGAAGTCGTCGCGCACACGCTGTCGCATTATCTCGACATGGCGAATGAAAGCGTCGTTCTGCCGGGCAAGCTGCCTTTCGACTTCAAGGCACTCCAACGCGTCTCGATCTCGGCCTGTGGCACAGCCTATTATGCGGGTCTCGTTGCGAAATACTGGTTCGAGCGCTACGCGCGCATTCCGGTCGAAATCGATGTCGCGTCGGAATTCCGTTACCGCGAGGCGCCGCTGCGCAAGGGCGATCTGACGATCGTCGTGTCGCAATCCGGCGAGACTGCCGATACGCTCGCATCGCTCCGCTATGCCAAGGAGCAGGGGCAGCACGTGCTGGGTGTCGTCAATGTCCAGACTTCGACCATCGCGCGCGAGAGCAGCATCATCATGCCGACGCTCGCGGGCCCGGAGATCGGCGTCGCCTCGACCAAGGCCTTCACCTGCCAGCTTGCCGTGCTTGCGTGTCTTGCGATCGCTGCGGGACGTGCGCGCGGTGTCCTGAGCGAGGCGGAAGAGCGAAAGCTCGTTCACGCGCTGATCGAGGTGCCGCGTCTCATGAACGAGACGCTCACGCGCGAGAGCGACATCGAAATTCTGGCGCGTGACATCAGCAAGAGCCGCGACGTTCTCTATCTCGGCCGCGGTACGAGCTATCCGCTGGCGCTCGAGGGTGCGCTCAAGCTGAAGGAAATTTCGTATATCCACGCCGAAGGCTATGCGGCGGGCGAACTCAAGCACGGTCCGATCGCGCTGATCGACGAAACCATGCCGGTGATCGTGACCGCGCCGCACGACGCGGTTTTCGAGAAGACCGTCTCGAATATGCAGGAGGTCGCGGCGCGCGGCGGGCGGATCATTCTTCTGACCGACGCCAGGGGCGCGGCCGAGGCCGCGATGCCGGGCGTGACCACCATCACGCTGCCGGACATGCCCAGCTCGGTGACGCCGCTGATTTACGCCCTGCCGATCCAGCTTCTGGCCTATAACGCCGCCGTCGCGCTCGGGACGGACATTGACCAGCCGCGGAACCTCGCTAAATCTGTGACCGTGGAATAGTCGGGCACAAGCCGCCGCAAAGCGCCGCGACTGGGCTATAACGGCGGTTCAAGGGGATCCGCCGAAGCACAGCATGACTGACCAGACGCCTCCGGACATTGTCGAGACCGACCTGCCGCCTCACGGCCTGGGCGCTCGACTGCGCAATTATTTCCTGACTGGCCTTGTCGTGGCGGGACCGCTCGCGATCACCGCGTGGCTGATCTCGGCTGTCGTGACCTGGGTCGATGATACCGTCCGGCCTCTGATCCCGGAGATGTACCGTCCCGAGACCTACCTGCCGTGGAAGATCCCGGGTTCCGGTCTCGTGATCGCACTGGTTGCGATCACCTTGCTCGGCTTCCTCACCGCGAACCTCGTCGGACGCACCTTGATCCAGCTCGGCGATCATCTGATCGACCGGATGCCGATCGTGCGGCCGATCTACAAGACGGTGAAGCAGGTCTTCCAGATGCTGTTCTCGAAATCGGGCACAAGCTTCCGGAAAGTGGGGCTGGTCGAATTTCCGGCGCCCGGGATGTGGTCGCTCGTGTTTCTGTCGCAGCCGCCGAGCGCCGATGTCGCCAGCCGGCTTCCCGGGGACGGCGATCAGATTTCGGTATTCCTGCCCTGCACACCCAATCCGACGACCGGCTTCTTTTTTTACGTGCAGCGCAAGAATATCATCGAGCTTGAGATTCCCGTCGAGCAGGCAGCGACGCTGATCATGTCAGCAGGCATGATCCAACCGGGTGCGCCGGCGCCGAACGGAAATCAGGCTCAACTGGCCGCTATGGCCGCTGCCGCGCGCACCGCTCAGTCCGCGCGCGAGGACACGACGAAGGAGCCTGCCGCGTAAGAGCGTACTTGATTGTTTAAACGGGGAGAGGGGCGATGAACTTCAGCGAAGCCATCAGGTATGGCTTTCAGAATTATGCGAATTTTTCCGGGCGCGCGCAGCGTTCGGCTTTCTGGTTCTGGATTTTGTTTTGCGTGATCGCCGGAATAGTAACGGGCGCACTCGATATGGCGATTTTCGGTTCCGACAGCTGGATGCCGATCAACTCGCTGTTCTCGCTGGCGACGATCATTCCGAATATTTCGATTGCCGCCCGTCGTCTACACGATATCGACCGGAGCGGCTGGTGGCAGTTGCTGCATTTCATTCCGCTGATCGGCACCATTGTGCTGATCGTGTGGTGGTGCAGCCGAGGAACACCGGGCGCCAATCGCTTCGGTCCGAACCCGCTCGGTGAGTGACTACCCGGCGTCGATCAATCTGATCGCATCGTCGCGCTCGAATAGATAGAGCAGGATCCGCAACGCCTTGCCGCGCTCGGTTGCGAGCGCGGCATCGCGCGTGAGGATCAAGCGCGCGTCGTCGCGTGCCGCCGGCAGAAGGTGTCCGTGCACTTCGGACGAGGCGAGCCGAAAGGACGGCATGCCGCTCTGGCGCGTACCGAGCACGTCGCCTTCGCCGCGCAGTTTCAAATCTTCCTCG
>NZ_DATMRV010000001.1:0-7004 GCF_035565795.1 Pseudorhodoplanes sp. | reverse complement strand
CGCACCGCGTCAGGTAGTAAGCCCTCAGCTCTCGCTCTAAGTCTTGCGTCCCGAGCCGTCCGACGGATCCGGAATTTCGCCCGGCAGATAGTTCGGCAACCGGCTGGCCGGAATGATCGCAAGCATCGAGAGTCCAGCGAGGATGAGGAGCGCGATCTTCAGCGCGAACAAACGCGATTCCGTGTTGACGCGCACGGCTTCGGTGACCTGCGCCGGAGACGCGGTCGTGCCAGCCAGCACGGTCTGCAAACGGTCATTGCTGATGAAGTTGATGCTGTCGAGATCAACTTGCGCCTGAAGTTCAGGCGTCAGTTTCGGCGCTGCTGCGATGTTACCAAGCATGATTGTGGTCAGCAGCCCGACCGCCAACGCACCGGCCACCGCGGTTCCGACCGCAGCGGCGAGATTTTGCGTGGTGCCGCGCAGCGAGCCCACGTCACCGGCCAATTCTTTTGGCGAAGCGGTGACGAGCACGTTGAAGAGCAACGTGACCAATGCGCCTTGACCAATCCCGAATGTGACGAGGCCGAACAGAACGGGCACGGCACTCCAGTCATTGCGCACGACGAAGGCGAGCCATAGGAGCCCCAGCGTGCAGAGAATAAAACCAAAAATGCCGATCCGCTGCGGCGTCAGGGTCGAATAGACCCTGACGACCAGCATCGCGGTGAAGAACACCGTCAGGTTGAACGGCATCATGGCCACCGCGGTGGCAATGGGCGACTGACCTTGCACGATCTGGATATACAGGGGCACGGTGAAATTGAGCGCCGCTTCCAGTGCGACAACGACAAACAATGCGTAGACCGCGGCCCGCTCTTTCGACGAATCGATCACGTCGAGCGCGAGCAGAGGCGTCTTTCCCGCCTCTTGGCGTCTGCGCGTCCACATCAGGAAGGCCTGGCCGAGCACGATTCCAACGACGATGAAAATCGGGGCGGGAGACAGGCCGAGGAGATTGAATGGTGCATTGCCGGTGGCAACGCCGAGGCCCCACCGGTTCAGATTGTTGAAGCCGAAGCTGATGAGGACGATGGCCGCCGCCGCCAGGAGAACGCCGACCATGTCGATGTTCACCTCCGGCCTGCCCTCAGTCGACTTGAGGCGGAAGCTGAGGAGGAAAACAATGGCCGAAACAGCGATCAGAATGCCGAAGGCCGGCCGCCAGCCGATGAACGTGCCGAGGATTCCGCCAACGACGAAGGCCAGCACGCCGGCCAAAGCACGCGCGGAACCTAGCGCGCCGACCGCCGTCGCCTGCTGACGTCCGCTGTAGTTTTCCGCGATGAGCGCCACCAGCGCCGGCACGATCACGGACGCGGCCGCTCCGATAACGGCCTGGGCCATGATCATCAGCGTCGCGGTCGGGCTGAACGTCATCAACACTTGCCCGGCGCAGAACACGACAACGGCGAGGCGGAACACGCGGGCAGCGCCAAAACGCTGGACCAGTTTTGCACCGAGCATGACGAAACCGGCAACCAGCATCGAATAGGCCACGATGCCGGTGGCGACTGTGGTCGGCGGAACGTTGAAGCTTTTCACCATGCCGCTCAGCGCGACCGGCAGCGAAGCCACGTTGAAGGACATGATCATCTGGCCAAGCGCGATGGCAATCATGGGCACCCATGATTCGCGGGCCTCGCTGTGACTTGCACTCACGGTGGCGGTCGTCATTTGCCCCTCCCGGAAGATTCATTCACGGCTTCGCAGATGTGCGCCGTGCGGCACGATCACAATTCCGGCTTGGAGACGAACAGATCCATGCCGAGTTGCTGCGACAAATATTTTGCCGCGAGCTGGCCTTTGACGCTGTTTCCTGCAGCGTCCAGCGGCGGCGCAAACGTACCGAGCCCGCCCTTCCCCGGAGAGACGGTGACGATACCGCCGCCAATCCCGCTCTTGCCCGGCAGTCCGATCTCATAAAGCCAGTCGCCGGATGTCTCGTAGAGACCCGCCGTGGTCATCACCGCAAGTGCGTAATGGCAAACCGAAGGATCGACCACGCGCTCTTTCGTGACAGGATTGACGCCTCCATCGGCGAGCGTCGCTCCCATGACCGCCAAATCCTTCGCACTCACATTGAGCGAGCATTGCCGCGTGTAGAGATCGACCGCTTCCATCGGATCGCAATAGATGCGGCTCACGCTTTGCAGGAATTGCGCGATGCTGCGGTTCCGGAAATTGGTCTCTCGCGCGGATTCAAGAACCTCATCGTTCATCTGCAGTTCGCGCCCGGCAAACCTGGAGAGTCCGGAATGGATGAACGCCCATTTCTCGTCCACGTTGTGACCCGGCACCAGACTCGTGGTCGCGATCGCGCCCGCATTGACCATCGGATTGGTGAGGCCATTCGACGTCCGTTCGATTCCGGCAACGGAGTTGAATGCATAGCCGGTAGCGTTTGCGCCGATCTTTTCGCGCACCGCTTCATGCCCGATTTCCTCGCAAATGAGCGAGAAGATGAAGGGCTTGGACACACTCATGATCGAGAATTCATGGTCGGTTGCACCGACAGCGTAGGTTTTGCCACTGGTGCCTACGACACAGATCCCGAACAGATCGCGCGGCACGCGTGCCAGCGCCGGATAGACCTGCGAATTCTCACCGTCGTCGTTTGAGCTGAAGCGGTTATAGGCGGCGTTCACCAGCCTGATGATGTCGTCGGGTGAAGGCAGGTGCCCTGTGGAAATATATCCGTCGCCAAAATGGCCGAGGCGCACATCCATCGGATAATTCCTCTGACACCACAAATTGAAGACAGACGAATTCGTCGCAACATTGCCAAGACAATCATCCGTTGCGAAGCCCGCGTCAACACGTATTGCATCGTGCAGCGCAGCAGAACTGATAAGACTGCCGGGCTCCTCATCGACGCGATCGATTCGGTACGATGATCGTCACGCCATCAACAATGCTTCGAGCGACGTTCGAGAAGCCAGGCCGTCTGTTCAGAGCCGTCTGAGTCGGCCATGCTCAACTGATATATGTCAAAACGCTCAAACTCGATTTCGTCGTATCGTTTGTATGTGCCGTGAACGACTATTCACGTCGCTTTGGCGTCACATGAGACCTGCACCTTCGTCTCTGCGTACACTGTACGGTAAAATGTGCCGGGTCGCATTGCGATAGCGCACGGCCAATAATTCACCGAACCGCCCTATTGGCGGCCCTACAATTTCCTGTCACGGTAGTTTTGTTGCTTGATCGACCGATACGAACGCGTTGTTTCGAGGCACGAATGTATTTTCTCACCGCATCCCGCAGCCCGGTGCAAAGAGCGGTCGCTAGATCGCTGTTGATTGCCCTGCTGCCAGTGCTGCTCTTTGCATGTTCGCGCGAGGAAGAGAAGGCCGAACCGGAGACGCGTCCGGTCCGTACCGTGGCGGTCGAAAAGCGCGAAGCCGGTGAAACCGTCTCGCTTGCCGGGACAATCGAAAGCCAGGTCCAGGCCGATCTCGCATTCCGCATCGGCGGACGGCTGATCGAACGCACGGTCAATGTCGGCGACAAGGTCAAGGCGGGCCAACTGATCGCGCGATTGGACCCGACAGACGAGCGCAACGCCCTGCGGGCCGCCGAGGCGTCACTGATCGCGGCCAACGGTCAGTTATCCGAAGCACGCATCAATTATGAGCGGCAGCGGCATCTCTACGAAAGGCAGATCGCCGCTCGCGTCGCATTTGAGCGAGCGGAGCAGGTTTTCACGACGGCACAAGCCGCGGTGAAGGCCGCGGAAGCCCATGTTGGCCTAGCCACGCAGCGTCTAGACGATACCGAGCTCCATGCCGATGCGCCCGGCGTCGTAACGGCGCGTGGCGCGGAGACCGGCGAGATCATCCAGCCTGGCCGCATGATCGTGCAGATCGCCCGTGACGAGGGCAAGGATGCGGTGTTCAATGTGCCGGCAAACATCCGGGAAGCGAGCCATCCTGATCCGGATGTCACCGTCGCGCTATCGCTGTCGCCCGACGTCACGGCTAAGGGTCGCGTGCGCGAGATCGCTCCGCGCGCCGACGCCGCCACCGGCACATTCCGCATCCGGGTCGGCCTGATCGATCCGCCGGCGGAAATGCGCCTCGGCTCGACCGTGGTCGGACGCACGACCTTCGCACGCCATGCCGGCATCGAATTGCCGGCCAGTGCGCTGACAAATTCGAATGGCCAGCCGGCGGTCTGGATCGTCGATCCGAAGTCGATGACCGTTGCGCTGCGGCAGATCGGCGTTGCGCGCTTCAATCCGGGCTCGATCGTCGTCTCCGACGGTGTCACGCCGGGTGAACTGGTCGTCACCGCCGGCGTTCAGGCGCTTCGTCCCGGTCAGAAGGTGCGCCTGCTGGGCGCCACATCATGATTGGCCCCAATCTTTCGGCATGGGCGATCAAGAACCGCTCGATCACCATCTATTTCATGCTGGTCGCCGTGATCGCGGGCGCCCTCGCCTTCGTCAAGCTCGGCCGCGACGAAGATCCGAGCTTCACGATCAAGACCATGCTGGTGACGGCGGTCTGGCCGGGTGCAAGCATGGAGGAGACGCAGAAGCAGCTTGCCGAACGGCTCGAGCGCAAGCTGCAGGAAACCACCGGCCTTGATGCGCTGCGCTCGATCGTGCGGCCCGGCATCGTCACGATCTATGTCGATCTCGACGGTGCCTTCGATCCGAAGCGCGTTCCTGCCGTCTGGCAGGAGGTTCGCAATTCTATTGGCGATATTCGTCATACGCTGCCGCAAGGCGTACTCGGGCCGTTTTTCAACGACAATTTCGGCGACGTGTTCGGCATCATCTATGCATTCACGTCCGACGGCTTTTCGGATCGCGAATTGCGGGACTATGCCGACAATGTACGCTCCACCCTGCTGCATCGCGTGAATGCAATCTCAAGCATCGAATTCATCGGGCAACAGGACGAACAGGTTTTCGTCGAATTCCTGCCGGACCGCGTTGCCGCGATGGGGCTCGATTATGGGCAGATCTTCGCGGCGATCGCGGCGCAGAACGCCGTGCGGCCGGCCGGCACCATCAATACCGGCACGGAAAACCTTGCGCTGCGCGTCTCCGGCGCGTTCCGGAATTACACCGACATCCTTGACGTCTCGCTGAATGCCGGCGGCCGCATCATACGGCTTGGCGATATCGCGACCGTGCGCCGCGGCTTCGTCGACCCGCCACAGCCGCTCCTGCGCGTCAATGGCCAGCCGGCCATCGCGCTCGCGATCTCGATGCGCGAAGGCGGCGACATCCTGCAGCTTGGCCGCGACGTTTCCCGTGTCATGCGCGATGTGAAGTCCGACCTGCCGATCGGCATCGAGGCAATCCAGATCTCGAACCAGCCGCAGGTGGTCGACCGCGCGATCGGCGATTTTACCACTTCGCTGTACCAGGCCATCCTTATCATCCTCGCCGTCAGCTTCCTGATGCTGGGCATACGGCCGGGCACCGTGGTTGCCGTCGCGATCCCGGTGACGCTAGCCGTGGTCTTCCTCGTGATGCAGACGATGCATATCGATCTGCAACGCGTCTCCCTCGGCGCACTCATCATCGCGCTGGCGCTGCTGGTCGACGATGCCATGACCACCGTCGATGCGATGCTGCGCCGGCTGTCCCGGGGTGACACCATCGAGCAGGCATCGAGCTTCGCCTACACTACGCTCGCGGCCCCGATGCTGATCGGCACGCTCATCACCATAGCCGGCTTCGTGCCGATCGGCTTCGCGCAGAGCCAGGCCGGCGAATATACGATCTCCCTGTTCCTCGTGGTCGCAATCGCGCTGATCGCCTCGTGGCTGGTCGCGGTGCTGTTCACCCCGATCATCGGAGCACTTGTGCTCAAGCCGCCGGTGCAGGGCGCAAGCGACGAGCCGGGCCGCATCATGCGCGGCTATCGCTCGCTGCTCACCACCGCAATCCGCCTGCGATGGATAACCATCGCGGTGACGCTCGCGCTGTTCGTAGTCGCGGTGCTGGGACTGCAGGTCATCAACCGGCAGTTCTTCCCGCCCTCGGACCGCAACGAGCTGATCGTCGATCTCCAGTTGCCGCGGTCGAGCTCGATCTTCGCCAGCGAGGATGCGGTCAAAGCTATCGAGGAGAAATTCCTCAAGAAGAGCAAGGATGTCGACTATTGGAGCGCCTATGTCGGCCGCAACGTGATCCGCTTTTATCTGCCGCTCGCAATCCTGCCGCCAAGTGACCACCACTCTCAGATGGTCGTTCTCGCCAAGGACCTTGACGCACGGCTGCGGCTTGAGCGCGATCTCGCGAAATTCCTGACTGACGAATTCCCGCAGGCCATCACCCGCGTCAGTCCGCTCGAGATGGGTCCGCCGATCGGCTGGCCGCTGCAGTGGCGCCTCGTCGGGCCCGACCTCGAGGTGCTCCGCACCAATGCACACAAGCTTGCTGAAATCATCGCCTCTCACCCCGGCGCGAAGCGTGTCCATTTCGACTGGATCGAGCCGGCCCGGCAATTGCGCATCCAGATCGATCAGGACGAAGCGCGCCGCCTCGGCCTGACCAGCCAGACGCTCGCCAACACCCTGAGCACGGCGGTCTCGGGCTCGACCGTCACCCAACTTCGGGACGACATCTATCTCGTGAACGTTGTCGTTCGCGCCGACGCGAGGGATCGCGTCGCCCTCGATACGCTGTCGACATTGCAAGTCCCGGTGCCGGGTGGGCGCACTGTCGCCCTGTCGAGCTTTGCAACATTCGCATATGAACAGGAGCAACCGCAGATCTGGCGCCGTGATCGCGTGCCGACGCTGACCGTACTGGCCGACGTCGATACCGGATGGCTCCCTGAAACCGTGGTCGACGCCATCAAAGGCAGGATCGACAAGTTCAACAGCGAATTGCCGCGCGGTTACCGGATCGAGCTTGGCGGCACCGCGGAGACGAGCGCGGAAAGCCAGGCCGCGGTGTTCGCGGTTGTCCCGATCATGATCCTGATCATGCTCACGCTGCTGATGATCCAGCTGAAGGAGTTCGGACAGGTCGCGATGGT